>NZ_JCAMRT010000046.1:0-16321 GCF_059821225.1 Paenibacillus sp. sg306046 | reverse complement strand
GTACAAAACGCAGTTTCTGGTACAATCCCTGCCCCCATAACAAATCCACAAACAGAAAGGATACCGTTTCTTCTTTGTCGTAGAGCTTCACCGTGACCGTTTGAAAATCGGCTGCGCGTGCCTGAAACAACGCGGCGAGTTTCACCACGTTGCCTTTCTTCGGCGGACGCCCCCTCCCGGGCTTCTTCGCGGCAGGCGGCTCGTAGGCGACGGCATTCATCTTGGCTCTGGTCACGATGTGTACGCAAGACGCACGCGAACGATTGCCTTCGGTCAGCCGCTGCAGGGCGGGAATGGACAAGTAGTAACGGTCAAGCAGAAGCAGCGCCCGGCCAAAGACACCCGCAGCCTGAAGCTCGCTCAAAAATTAGTGCTAGAAATCTTGCTTCCGAGAAACAGTAGTAACTACGGCTTATTAGGTATCGAGTTAATACCTTCGGCTAAATCAGATTTAGCTTTAGTTGTTGTGGTTTCTGCTGAAGGGAAGGAATTATTTTTAGGATCACTAGCAAGTAAGCTGGACACCGTTAGAGTAGGAATAACGAAGGAATATGCGAATTCCATTCTGACAACAGCTCAAAGCTTCATCCCTGGACTGGAGTCGGCTTGTGGTGGAACAGTTATTTTTAATTTGGGGGCATGTGGTGATATTGGCTCAAGTCCCGCGATTTTTGCAAAATTAACAAGGATATTGCTTAAACTGATATTTCAAGACATTTCTACTCTTTCAAGTGAAAGGATAAATGAAATAGTAAGATTTGAACTGAACTGATGCGCGGAACCAGGTAGTACACCTGCACTTTAATAGGCAAGAAGAATGAATAACCTCTCGCAGATCCAGGCGCACAACGTCTGGAAATAGTTTCAGAAAGGAACAACACTAATGTTCAAAAAAGCGTCGCTTCTTATGTTAGCCATGCTCCTCGTTCCGGCCCCTGGTCTGCTTGCTGCTGCAGCGGAGTCCGGCTCGGAGGAGCTCGTATTAACGTTAAATGACACAAAAGCCAGGAGCAACGGGGCTGTTGTTGACTTGCCTTCGGCCCCATATTTGTTGAATGATACGACGATGGTGCCGCTGCGCTTCATCGGCGAAGCTTTGGGCGCTACGATTACCTGGGAAGAAGCTACCCGCACGATTAAGCTGAGCTATCCATCAAAAACGATTCAATTGACAATAGACTCCAAGGAAGCCGCACTGGATGGAACAGTAGTTGCACTGGATCAGCCGGCAGTCCTGGTTAACGGCTCGGCGATGGTGCCTCTTCGATTTGTCGCAGAGTCCTTCAACTATACGGTTTCTTTTGATTCCATGACAGGCGCGCTCACCCTGAAATCCTTGAAGGCTGCGGCTGCACAGCCAACAGAAGCGGTTCTGCCGCTCAAACGGCTGTCGAAGCTGACGGTTGATAACCTGACGACGGACCCGGAGATCAATACGCCGAGGCTGTATCCTTCGTTTGTGGCCAGCATAGCGGTGGACAAGGACAATTATATTTATATGCTGGAAAAAAACAATAACCTCGGTTATGTGATAAAAAAATATGAGGCCAGCAAAGGAAAGTCGCTAGCCCTTGTTTCTAAAGTGGATCAAAAGTATAACTTTGAATACAGGTTCATTCCCGAGTATGATTACAGAGCTCCAGATCATTCCAAGACTAGGAAGACAACCTTCGGCTACTATGAGTTTGCCCCTGAAGAGCTCAAGTATAATTACGCCACAGATAAGCTGTACGTGAAAGGGTCTGGCGTTATTTATGAACTTTTCCCGGAGGTCAAAATGGTAACGCACGACAAGACCTTTATTACGGCAACAACCCCTTTTATAGACCGAAACAGAAGGGTATCCAAGGTGCAGCGCTCAAGCTTTTTTGAAACTGCGGATGGTGAAATCTTTTATAATGGAGATCCATTTCATATTTTTTCTTCCTTGAGAGGAGGAGGGAGCAGGTATGTCGCCGTTTCCTATAAGGAGGACACCCGGCTTGTTTCCACAGTCAAGGATGGCGTTATTTATGTGTACGACCAAGAGACTGGCGATATTTCTACTGTGACAGATCAAGGCTACACGAAGGTAGTCAGGGCACGCATTGACAATGCAGTGAATGTGACCGCAGTTCGGGGAAAGTTTTATGTCACTGATGCCTCTAAAATTTACCAAATCGAGACGGATGGACAAATTAAGACCCATGTGGCGTTTGAGGAGTTATATTATAACCGGGGCTTGTATGATCCGAAAACAGGCCGATACGAACAAATTTTTGTTCAGCAGCACAATCAGGAAATCCGCATCAATCAAGGCGTTCCTGAGCAAATCAACGAGGCTGTGCAGAAAATACAGCCTGAGCCGGGGCCGGTGAAGCTGACGAAGGATACGCTGTTTACTGTGGATGCCGAGGAAAATATTGTCTTTTTTGACGAAATGAGCCGGGTTTTGCGGAGAATCAACGTAAGCGAATGATTCGATTTTGAGTCAACGGCGAGGACTCGCTTCATTTTGGCGCGGAGTTTTGATTAGGTGTACTCGAGCTACGAGCTGTGGAAATCCCCCATTTGGGGGATTTTTTTATTGAAACGATCATCATATAGTAAGGAGTGCGGCAACAGCGCAAATGTTCGTGACGAACCCGCAAATTAAGCAATTGGTCGTGCATGCAAGACGCTTGTACGGCTGAAAAAGCAGTCGTAAAGACCCTGAAATCTTAATAAGAAATGCTTTTTTGTGATTTATGACACAGAATTTATGTAATGTGGCCTATCTGTCGAAATGCCACTAGAATAATTCGATAAACTATAGTACGATATGCTCAATAAATCAGGAGTATCGTCGTGAATTGAGTGCATTTGTTTGGTCTTATATACCTCCCGGCTTTATGAAGCATGTCATAGGTTTACAGCAAGTCCCTCCTTAAATTTCATCCATAAGCTGAAGTTCATTTTCTATATTTTATTACATAAATTAGTCGTTTAAGACGATTTCCATAAATAGTTGTGCGTTATTGCGAACCGAAAGACCGTCTACTTTCAGGATTACAACTAGCAGAGCAGGGACGAGGGGTGAAAAACGGGCATGATGGGAGTCTTACAAAGGGTGCTTGGAACAGCCGATGAACGCAGAGTGGCCAAGTACAAGCCCTTGATCAGCAGGATCAATCACTTATATCAAGGCTACCGGAAGTATGGCTCGGATTGTGACTTTTCAGAGAAGACCCTGCTGTTCAGGGAGAGGGTGGCCCAGGGGTACCCGCTCGATCAGCAGCTGCCGGAAGCGTTTGCTTTGGTCAAGGCGGCCTTCTACCGCATGTTCGGCTATGAGATTCACGATGTGCAGCTGATGGGCGCTATTGCCCTGCATGAAGGAAACATGGCGGAGATGAAGACGGGTGAGGGGAAAACTTCAGTCGCCGTATTTGCCGCTTATCTGAATGCATTGACCGGTGAGGGCGTGCATGTCGTGACGGTGAATGCCTATTTGGCCGAACGGGACAGTGCGGAAATGGGGAAGGTGCTTGGGCTTCTGGGACTGTCTGTCGGTTGTATCGCAAGCGGCATGTCCGTGCAGCAAAGACAAGCTCAGTATCTCTGCGATGTTACTTATTCGACGCATTATGAACTAGGCTTCGACTATTTGCGGGACAACATCGTATTCGAGGCAGAGAACCGCGTACACCGGCGGCTGAATTATGTCATTATCGACGAGGTTGACAGCATTCTGATTGATGAAGCGCGTACACCGCTGCTTATATCAGCCCAGCCCGGGAAGGGAACGGATTATCTGTTTTTAATAGACCGGATTGTCAGAAGCTTGACGGAGGAGGATTACCGGATTGCGGAAGCGACGAAGCAGATTATGCTGACCGAGCAAGGGATAGACAGCAGCGAGCGAATGCTGAGCGTCAGCAATCTGATGCTGCTTGAGCATGCTTCCTTGTACCATAAGCTGCTTCAGTCGCTGCGCGCACATCATTTGATGCACCGGGACATTGATTATGTCGTGGTGCCGAATGAACAGGGAGCGTTGGAGGTCGTCATCGTTGATCCGCATACGGGCAGGCTGATGTTCGGACGGCGTTTTGTGGAAGGCTTGCATCAGGCGATTGAGGCCAAGGAGGGTATCGAGGTGCAGGGGCAGCCGGCCACCCAGGCTACGATCACGCTTCAGAACTACTTTCGAATGTATCCGAAGATTGCCGGCATGACCGGTACCGGGCTCGTGGTGCGTGAAGAGCTTTTGAAAATTTATGGCACCGAGGTTATCGCTATTCCTACGCACAGGCCGGTCCGGCGGGTGGATGATTCGGATCTGTTATGTATCACGGAGGAAGAGAAATACAAGCGGGTTGTCGGGGAAGTCAAGGATCGGCATGTCCGGGGACAGCCTGTTCTCGTAGGCTCCGGCAGCATCAAGAAGTCGGAGCTGCTGAGCAAGCTGCTGACGGCCGAGGACATCCCTCATCAGGTGCTGAACGCCAAAAACTACCGGGAGGAAGCCGAGGTCATCCGAAGAGCCGGACAGCGGGGGGCTGTAACGATCTCGACCAATATGGCGGGACGGGGCGTCGATATTCTTCTGGGTCCGGGGGTTGCCGAGCTGGGCGGACTTCATGTCATTGGAACGGCCCGGCATGAATCCCGGCGCATTGATGATCAATTGAGAGGCCGGAGCGGCAGACAAGGGGATGTAGGCAGCTCGCGTTTCATCGTGTCGCTGGAGGATGAGCTGCTGCTGAATCATTATCCGGACCGTCTGCTGGATGAGCTGATCGAGCGTGAGCTGCCCGACGATGCCGTTCTCGAGCAGCCCCGGTATATCCGCGGCATTCGGACAGCCCAAAGCGCGGTAGAAGGAGAAATGTTTCACCACAGGGAGAAGCTTCTCCGATATGACCATATTTTGCAGCTTCAGCAGAATGTGATCTATGCCAGGCGCAATGAGGCGTTGGAGGGGAAAGTAGGCCCGAGCGACATCGAAGCCATGATCCGGAAGACGGTGCTTGGCGAGATAGAGCGCTGTTGTCCGGGTGAGTTTAGCGAGGAATGGAGTCTCATAGACCTGATCTCCTCGTTAGGGCGAATTTTTCCGTATAAGCGGCCGTTGCAGCTGGTCGGTTTGAAGGAGATGACGTCCGCTCACTTGCTGGACATGGTCATTGAACAGCTTCTGGCTTTTTTCGAGGAAAAAAGGCGCGATGATCCCGAAGCTGCGGATGCAAGGATGAATAAATCGCTGATGTACGCCATCGACAAGCATTGGGTGGTATATATGGAAGCCTTGGAGGAAGTGAAGGAAGGAGTGAGTTTACGCGTGTATGCGAATGCCGATCCATTTCTGGAATACGAACGGGAAACGGCGCGCATGTTTGAAGAATTGCTGGCGTCTATTGAGCAAGAGGCTTTGCGTATGATCTGGAATCAGCTTGGCTAATCGGTACCCTGCTTATCGCATCTATTATACGTATTCCCAGGAGGAATGAATTCATGTCTCACGACAATAAGAGGTTTGGCGAGCAAGACCTTCAGGAGCCTTCAACGGTTAAAAGGATTAAAAGCAAGCGCGTCGAGCAGCAGGACCCTAAGAAAAAAGTGATCAGCGCTTTAACCGGTACGGTGATGCTGGCTGGCGCCGTCGCTCCGCTTCTCCCTGCGCAGATCGCGCAAGCCGCTCCGGCTTCCGCGACAACGGGTACGTTAACGGCGAACAAGTACTATGTGGCCGCAGGCGAATCCGTTGAAATTACCGTTACGGATGCCGACCATTATTTCAACACAAATTCAGGAGCGGCAGAGACGACGCAGGTGGCGGTGTCATCGTCGGCGGATACGGGCGACGGCCGCAATCCGCTTATGCTGACGCTGACGGAAACAGGTGTGAATACAGGTATATTTAAAGGCTTGCTGAAGGTTGTCGATCCATCGACAGTGTCCCCGGCGGCGGATGAGATCAAGGTGGCCAGCGGCGGGACGGTCAGCATCTTGGACCCTAACTGGAATACGTCCAACCAATTAAACCCGATTGTTCTGAACGTCGAGCGCCGCGACCATGTTACAGGCACGATTCAAACCTTCGACGCGTCGACATCGGCTCCGATCTCCAGCCTGGTGCATAACGGGCAAGTGATTCGGGTTGAATTGCGAGATGAGGATCTGAATACAAGCCCGACGACGGTTCAAACCAAAACGATTAATGTGACAACGACCGCTGAAACTGCGGGGTACACGCTCACCTTGACGGAAAGCTCGGCGAACTCGAATCTGTTTAGCGGCGAGTTTACCGTTGGGACAGACGTCGTGCCGGCTAATAACGGCGCTTTCTTTCTGGAATACATAGATGACAATAAAGCCGACAATACGCAAGGACTCACGACCAAAAAGCTGGTGCGCAAGGACTTGTCCTCGGCCACGCTATCGGCGCTTCCTTCCAAGGAAGCCTTCGATAAGCCGGTTACAGTGACATTGGTCGACAATGACTTGAATATTGATCCCCTGGTTGCTGAAACGGTTACGGTGAAAGTGACGTCAGCAGACGATGCGGTCGGCATCAGCCTGACGCTGACGGAAACAGGCCCTGATACCGGCGAGTTTACCGGTACGTTCACGATGCAAAATGCAAGCAATGGGGCATTAAAACAGATCAAAGCGCTGAACGGCAATTCGGTCACGGTCACGTATACCGATCTTCGCGATGAGACCGGCTCGACGGCCTCGCTCAGCAAAACGATCACGCGCAAGGATCATGTAAGCGGTACGGTAACGGTGGACAAGACGGTTGCCGTTGTGGGTGAAAATGTAACGATTACCGTGAATGATGCCGATTATATCAACTCAGCTTCAGGCGAGGCGCTGAATGTTGCGGTAACCTCGGGTACGGATCCGGCAGGGATTACCGTTGCTTTGGCGGAGACGGCGGATACCGGTGTGTTTAAAGGCACCTTCAAGATCACGGCTGGAGCGAGCGTGGCAGGCAGCCAGATCAGCGCAGCCAATCTTGAGGCCATCATGGTGACCTATACCGATGCCATTACGGCTACTAACGCCGTCAATCAGCCGGTGACCGCATCGCTGAACCGGAAGGACCGGGTAACCGGTACGCTTGCCTACAACCGGCTGTCCAGCCCATCGGGGGAAGTTATTGAGGTTACGTTGAATGACACCGACCTGGATGCTGATTCCAATTCGGCGGAGTCGACGGTTGTCACGGTGACTTCGGCCGATGATCCGACAGGCTTCTTCCTGACCTTGACGGAAACGGGGAATGGCACAGGCGTGTTCAAGGGGCAGTTCAAGCCCGTAACGACCGCTACGAATGATGCAGCTTCTCCTCAGGAGCTTGGCGTTGCTTACAACAACAATATGATCGTCACCTATACGGACGATCACCGGGTAGACAATACGCGGGGGAATGTCGTGTCGACCTTCAGGCATCTGCAGATGCCTGCGGTGGCGAGCGCCGCAGCAGCGGACACGGGCAACCAGGTGGGAGCCGGAGCGGGCGATACGGTTACGCTTACCTTCGACATCGCGACGAATCAGCAGGCGATTGCCGCAGGGGATATTGCCGCCTTCTTCACCTTGAACGAAGGAAGCTGGGGAACACCGGCTAATGGCTTGTCCGCAAGCTGGACGAGTGCAACGCAGCTGGTAATCACGGTGGGCTCCGATGCAACGGTGAAAAAAGGCGCGGAGGTAACGCTTGCGCAGGGCGCAGGCATCAAGGATGCTGCAGGCAACAGCGCCGCCAGCGTAGGCGCCATCGCGATTGGCGGCACGTTCGGCAGCCAGGTGCCGGGCATCGCCAGCTTGACGGCAGCGGATGCGGGCAGCCAGGTAGGAGCTGGAGCGGGTGATACGTTGACGATCGTGTTTGACACGGCGACCAATCAGCAGCCGTCCCTCACCGTGGATGACTTTACGCTTAGCGCAGGCAGCCTGGGCACGGCTGCAAATGGAGCTTCCGTAGCGTGGACCAATGCGACGACGCTGGTCATCACGCTGGGCTCGGATGCGACAGTGAAGAAGGGCGCAACGCTGACACTGAAAGCCTCGGCGAACGTTCTCGATATCGGCGCGGAAAGTGCGGCCAGCACAGCTAGCGGCACGATTGCCGGTACGTTCGGCAGCCAGGTGCCGGGGATTGCCAGCGTGACGGCAGCGGATGCAGGCAGTCAAGTGGGAGCGGGCCTCGGCGATACGGTCACGATTGTGTTCGATACGGCGACGAATCAGCCTGTCGTAGCGGCGGCGGATCTGACGCTGGACGTCGGCAGCTTCGGTGCGGGAGCCACGACGGCGTGGACGAATGCGACGACGCTGGTCGTGACACTGGGTTCGGGCGCGACGGTGAAGAAGGGCGCGACGGTGACGATTGCAGCTTCAGCCAATATTCTGGATATTGGGGCTGAAAGTGCGGCCAGCACGGCCAGCGGCGCTATTGCGGGCACGTTCGGAAGCCAAGTTCCGGCTGTTGCAACCGTGACAGCGGCGGATGCAGGCAGTCAGGTGGGAGCCGGAGCGGGCGATACGGTGACGATTGTGTTCGACACGCCGACGAATCAGTCTGCCGTGACTGTAGCAGGTCTGGTGCTGAGCGCGGGCAGCTTCGGTACAGGAGCCACGACGTCCTGGACGGATGCGACGACGCTGGTCGTGACACTGGGTACGGGCGCGACGGTGAAAAAAGGCGCGACGGTAACGATGGCCGTATCGGCGGGGATCAAGGATATCGGGCTGGAAAGTGTAGTCAGCGAGTCAAGCGGTACAATCGCCGGTACGTTCGGCAGCCAGGTTCCGTCGATCACAAGCATCACGGCCGCCGATGCGGGCAGCCAGATCGGAGCGGGAGCGGGCGATACGGTGACGATCGTGTTTGATACGCCGACGAATCAGCCTGCCGTAGCGGCAGCGGATCTGACGCTGAGCGCGGGCAGCTTCGGCACAGGAGCTACGACGTCCTGGTCGGATGCGACGACGCTGGTCGTGACGCTGGGCGCGGATGCTACCGTGAAAAGAGGCGCGACGGTGACCGTGTCGGCGTCGGCAAATGTGCAGGACATTGGCGTGGAAAGTGCGGCCAGCACGGCCAGCGGAGCAATTAGCGGTACGTTCGGCAGCCAGGTGCCGGCCATAACGAGTGTCACGGCGGCGAATGCCGGAGGCCAGGTCGGAGCCGGAGCGGGCGATACGGCGACGATCGTGTTCGATACGGCGACGAATCAGCCTGCCGTAGCGATCGCGGACCTGACGCTGAGCGCGGGCAGCTTTGGAACAGGGGCTACAACGGCCTGGACGGATGCGACGACGCTGGTCGTGACACTGGGTTCGGGTGCGACGGTGAAAAAAGGCGCGACGGTAACGCTTGCGGCTTCAGCGAATGTGCAGGACGTTGGCGCGGAAAGCGCGGCCAGTACGGCTGACGGCACGATTGACGGCACGTTCGGCAGTCAGGTGCCGGCCATTGAGAGTGTCACGGCGGCGAATGCCGGAGGTCAGATCGGAGCCGGGGCGGGCGACACGGTGACGATTGTGTTTGATACCGAGACGAACGAGCCTTCCGTAGCGATAGCTGATCTGACGCTGAATGCGGGCAGCTTCGGCACAGGGGCTACCGCTTCCTGGACGGATGCGAAGACGCTGGTAGTCACGCTGACCTCGGATGCGACGGTGAAGAAGGGCGCGACGGTGACTTTGGCAGCGTCGGCGAATATTCAGGATATCGGTCTGGAAAGCGCAGTAAGTACAGCCAGCGGTACGATCAGCGGCACGTTCGGCAGCCAGCTTCCGGCGATCTCCAGCTTGACTGCTGCGGATGCGGGCAGTCAAGTGGGAGCGGGAACGGGCGACACGGTGACGATTGTATTCGATACGGTGACGAACCAGCCTGCTGTAGCCGTATCGAATCTGACACTGAGCGCGGGCAGCTTCGGTACTGGAGCAACCGCGGCCTGGACGGATGCGACGACGCTGGTCGTGACGCTGACCTCGGATGCGACGGTGAAAAAGGGCGCGACGATTACGCTGGCGGCAGCCGCAAATATCCAGGATATTGGTCTGGAGAGCGGAGCGAGCACGGCCAGCGGGACGATCAACGGTACGTTCGGCAGCCAGCTTCCGGCGATTGTCAGCGTGACGGCGGCGGATGCCGGGGGCCAGGTGGGAGCCGGAGCTGGCGATACGGTGACGATTGTGTTCGATACGGCCACTAACCAACCGACGCTTGCCTTGACCGATCTGACGCTGAGCGCAGGCAGCTTCGGGACAGGAGCTACGGTTGCCTGGACCAACGCAACTACCCTGGTCGTGACGCTGGGTGCGGACGCGACGGTGAAGCGGGATGCGACGGTGACGCTGGCAGCGTCGGCCAACGTTCGGGATATTGGTCTGGAGAGCGCGGCCAGCACAGCCGCCGGGACGATTGCCGGCACGTTCGGCAGCCAGGTGCCGGCGATCACGGCCATTACCGCTGCGGAGAACGGACCTGAGGAAATCGGAGCCGGAGCGGGCGATACGGTGACCATCGTTTTCGATACGGATACGAATCAGCCGGTTGTTTCACTGGCGAATCTCACGCTGAGTGCGGGCAGCTTCGGAACCGCAGGCAATGGGGCGACAGCAGCATGGTCCGATGCCAAAACCTTAGTCGTGACGCTGGGCTCGGATGCGACGGTGAAGAAGGGCGCGACGTTAACGCTGGCAGCTGCCGCAAACATTCGGGATGTGGGAGAAGAAAGTGCAGCCAGCACGTCGGCGGCGGCAATCGCGGGTACATTTGGAAGCCAGGTGCCGGGAATCACGAGTATAACCGCTGAGGATACTGGCAGCCAGGTAGGCGCTGGAGCGGGTGACAAAGTGACGATTGTCTTCGACACCCCGACCAGCGAGCCTGCAGTTGCGGTAGCCGATCTGCAGCTGAGCGCAGGCAGCTTCGGCACAGGGGCCGCAGCAGCCTGGACAGATGCCTCAACGCTCGTCGTTACGCTTGGAACCGGTGCAACGGTGAAACGCGGCGCCACCTTGACGCTTGCGGCAGGGGCCAACATCCAGGATATCGGCCTGGAAAGCGCGGCCAGCACAGCAAGCGCGGCAATTGCCGGTACGTTCGGCAGCCAGGTGCCAGGCATTACGAGCATAACGGCAGCGGATGCGGGCAGTCAGGTCGGCGCTGGTGCGGGTGATACCGTCACGATCGTCTTTGATACGGCGACCAGCGAGCCGTCTGTGGCGCTGGCGGACCTGGTGCTGAATGCGGGCAGCTTTGGCACGGCGGCAAACGGAGCGTCGGTGTCCTGGACGAATGCAACAACCTTGGTGGTGACGCTGGGCTCGGATGCGACAGTCCGGAAGGATGCGACGATTACGCTGGCGGCAGCGGCCGATATTCGCGATGTAGGTCTGGAGAGTGCGGCCAGCACCGCGAACGGTACGATTGCCGGTACGTTCGGCGTCGGCTCGGTTCCTGCGATCACGACGATTACGGCAGCGGATGGAGGCAGCCAAATCGGAGCCGGCTTGGGCGATACGGTCGCCATCGTTTTTGATGGGGCAACGAGCCAGCCGACCGTGGCCTTGTCGGATCTGGTGCTCAGCGCAGGCAGCTTCGGCACGGCGGCAAACGGAGCGTCGGTGTCCTGGACAAATGCGACAACCTTAACCGTAACACTGGGCTCGGATGCGACCGTGAAGAAGGGCGCAACGGTGACCGTTGCGGCGGCCGCCAATATCAAGGATGTCGGCGCGGAGAGCGCGGCGAGCACCGCAAACGGCACGATTGACGGCACGTTCGGCAGCCAGGTTCCGGCGATTTCGACTCTGACGGCGACGGACGCAGGCAATCAGGTGGGAGCCGGCGCAGGCGATACGGTGACGTTTGCTTTTGATACGCCAACCAGCCAGCCTGCGGTGGGCTTGGCCGATTTGCTATTGAGCGCAGGCAGCTTTGGCACGGCAGGCAACGGGGCCTCGATAAGCTGGACCGATTCCAGCACTTTGGTCGTGACGCTCGGCTCGGACGCGACGGTGAAAAAAGGCGCAACGGTCACCCTGCAGGCTTCCGCCAACATCACGGACATTGGTCAGGAAAGCGCAGTAAGTACGGCAAGCAAGGCGATCGACGGCACGTTCGGCAGCCAGGTTCCAAGCATCTCCAGCGTGACTGCTGCGGATGCCGGCAGCCAGGTCGGAGCGGGCTTAAACGATACGGTTACCATCGTGTTCGATGTGTCAACTAGCCAGCCGATCGTGGCCTTGGCGGACCTGACGCTGAGCGCAGGCAGCTTCGGTACAGCCGCCAATGGAGCCTCCGCCGCATGGTCGGATGCGAAGACGCTGGTGGTAACGCTGGGCTCGGATGCGACGGTGAAGAAGGGCGCAACGCTGACGCTCGCCTCTGCCGCGAATATTCAGGATATCGGGCTGGAAAGTGTAGCCAGCACGGCGAGCGGCACGGTTGCCGGTACGTTCGGCAGCCAGGTTCCAGCCATCGACAGCATCACCGCAGCAGATGCCGGCGTGCAAGTCGGAGCGGGCTTAGGTGACACGGTTACGGTTGTGTTCGACACCCCGACCAATCAACCGACGTTGACTTTGACCGATCTGACGTTGAGCGCGGGCAGCTTCGGCACGGCAGGCAACGGGGCGACGGTAGCCTGGACGGATGCGAAGACGCTGGTCGTTACCTTAGGCTCGGATGCAACGGTGCGGCAGGGAGCTACCCTGACCTTGGCAGCTTCCGGCAATGTAAAGGATATCGGGCTTGAAAGCGCCGTGAGCACGGCAAACGGTACGATCAACGGCACGTTCGGCAGCCAGGTTCCAGGCATTACGAGCATCACAGCAGCGGATGCCGGGGCGCAGGTCGGAGCGGGCTTGGGCGATACGATTACGATCGTCTTCGATACCGCGACTAGCCAGCCTTCCGTAGCGCTTTCGGATCTGGTGCTGGACGCAGGCAGCTTGGGCACGGCAGCGAACGGAGCATCGACAGCGTGGACAAACGCGACGACGCTTGTCGTCACGCTCGGCTCGGATGCGACGGTGAAGAAAAATGCGACGCTGACGTTGGCAGCAACGGCGAATATTCAGGATATCGGGGCGGAAAGCGCGGCCAGCACGGCGAGCGGTGCAATCGACGGCACCTTCGGTACGCAGATTCCGGGTATTGATAGCATTACGGCAGTGGATGCCGGCAGCCAGGTGGGAGCCGGCGCAGGCGACACCGTGACGATTGTATTTAATGCGCCTACCAACAAGCCTGTCGTAGTCCTCGCTGATCTGGTGCTGAGCGCGGGCAGCTTCGGTACAGCCGCGAATGGGACGGCGCTGTCGTGGACGGATGCGAAGACGCTGGTGGTAACGCTCGGCTCGGATGCAACCGTGAAGAAGGGCGCGACGTTGACCCTGAACGCGGCCGCTGACATCCGGGATATCGGGTTGGAGAGTGCTGCAAGTACGGCCGGCGGCACGATCAGTGGCACGTTCGGAAGTCAAGTTCCGTCGATCAGCAGCATCACGGCCGCGGACGCAGGCAGTCAGGTGGGAGCCGGAGCCGGAGATACGATCACGATTGTGCTCGATACGCCGACGAATCAACCAAGCTTGGCCTTGTCGGATCTGACGCTGAGCGCGGGCAGTCTCGGCACAGCCGCCAACGGGGCGGCGTTGGCGTGGACGGATGCAAAGACATTGGTGGTGACGCTTGGCTCGGATGCAACGGTGAAAAAAGGCGCGACGTTGGGGTTTGCGGTATCGGGCGGCATCAAGGATATCGGCCTGGAAAGTGTTGTGAGTACCGCAAGCAGCACAATCGACGGAACGTTCGGCAGCCAAATTCCGGGCATCAGCAGCGTGACGGCAGCCAATGCCGGCAATCAGCCTGGACCTAACGGCGGCGACACGGTGACGATTGTCTTCGACACGCCGACGAATCAACCGTCGCTTGGGCTGGCTGATCTTGTGCTGAACGTTGGCAGCTTCGGCACAACCGGCAACGGAGCCTCCGCCATCTGGACAGATGCCTACACGCTCCGGGTTACATTGGGCACCGATGCGACGGTGCGGCAGGGCGCCCTTCTGACCTTGGCTGCTGCAGGCAATATTCGGGATATCGGCGAAGAAAGTGTAGCCAGCACGGCAGCTTTGGCAATCTCGGGCACGTTCGGCGTTGGAGCAGTTCCGTCCGTTGCCGCTATTCAGGCGACCAATGATGCAGGAGGACCAGGCGCAGAGAGCGGCGACAAGGTTGAAATTACGTTTACGGCAGTTACAAATAAGCCGGTCATTGATTTGGCCGATCTTTCGCTGAGTAACGGTCATGCTTGGGGAACGGGCGCTACCGCAGTCTGGAATGCGGCCGGCTCGGCCTTGATCATCACACTGGGTACGGGAGCAACCGTTGCAGTCGGAGATGACGTTTCAATTCTGGCGTCAGCTGGGATCAAGGAAATCAGCGCGGAGCTGGCAGCTATTACTGCCACAGCTCCGATTACCGGAACCTTCGGGGAGCTTATGATCCCGTACGTATCCAATATTTTGGCGACCAATGGCGGCGGTACGGCGGCAGTAGAGCAGAATGATACGCTCGAAATTATTTTCCATGTGCCGACAAACGGCGGTACGGTGGATCTGTCGAAATTGGCTATCAGCAACGGACATCATCTGGGAACCTCGCCTAGCACGCAATGGAGCAGTGATAATCGTACCTTGACGATCAAGCTGGGCGCCGACCCGACGATTGTTCTGACGGATACCATTGATATTTTGGCGGGCATCGGGATCAAGGACGAAACGGGGACAACCGAGATTGCTCCGGCCAGCAATATCGCGATTCACGGCAGCTTCGGCGTCGCGGTCGCGCCGCAGGTGGTCAGCGTGTACGCAACGAACGGAGACGGTCAGCCGACTGTGGGCGCGGGAGATACCGTCGTTGTCGTATTCGATACGCCGACGAACGGCGGACCGGTCGATCTGAGCGCCTTCGCCTTGAGCGGCGGACACAGCTTCGGCACAAGTCCGGGCCAGGCGTGGAGCGCGGATCGGACGCAGCTGACGATTACGCTGGGCGCAGGCGCGACGATCACGGCAGCCGATACGCTGACGATCCATAGCGGCAGCGGCATCCAGGATGCGACAAGTCAAGCGCCGCTGGCGGCTACGGCGGCACTGAGCATCGGAGGCAGCTTCGGCGTCGCGGTAGCGCCGGTCGTAAGCAGCGTTACGGCGGTGAACGGCGACGGAAAGGCGACGGTAGGAGCCGGAGACAAGCTGGTCTTCGTGCTTGACGCGCCGTCGAGCGGAGCGGCCGTCGATCTGACGAAATTTATCCTCAGTAACAGCCATGTGTTGGGAGCAGGAGCAGCAGCGGTGTGGAGCAGCGATAACCTGCGTCTGACCGTTACGCTGGGAACGGGAGCGACGATTACGACGGCCGATACGGTCAGCATCGACACAGGCAGCGGAATCGCAGATGCGACAGGCATCGCGTCGTTGGCGGCTACAGGAGCGCTGAGCATCGGAGGCAGCTTCGGGGTCGCAGTCGCGCCGGTCGTAAGCAGCGTCACGGCGGTCAACAGCAACGGCCAGCCGGGCGCCGGAGCAGGCGACAAGCTCCTGCTCGTATTCGATACGCCGACTTATGGCGGGACAGTCGATCTGAGCAAGCTGACGCTGAGCAACGGGCATACGCTGGGTACGGGCGCAACCTTTGCCTGGAGCGAAAATAACGCACACCTGACGATTACGCTCGGCACGAGCCCGACGATTGAGGCAGGCGATACGCTTAGCATCGGGGCTTCGTCCGGCATCACTGACGCGACGAATCAGGCGGAACTGGCGGCTCAAGCCAATATCGCGATTCAAGGCCATTTCGGCGTCGCGGTCGCGCCGCAGGTGGTCAGCGTATACGCAACGAACGGAGACGGTCAGCCGACCGTCGGTGCGGGAGACACGGTCGTTGTCGTATTCGATACGCCGACGAACGGCGGACCGGTCGATCTGAGCGCCTTCGCCTTGAGCGGCGGACACAGCTTCGGCACAAGTACGGGCCAGGCGTGGAGCGCGGATCGGACAAAGCTGACGATTACGCTGGGCGCGGGCGCGACGATCACGGCAGCTGATACGCTGACGATCCATAGCGGCAGCGGAATCGCAGATGCGACAGGCATCGCGCCACTTGCGGCTACAGGAGCACTGAGCATCGGAGGCAGCTTCGGCGTCGCAGTCGCGCCGGTCGTAAGCAGCGTTACGGCGGTGAACGGGGACGGGAAGGCGACGGTAGGAGCCGGAGACAAGCTGGTCTTCGTGCTTGACGCGCCGTCGAGCGGAGCGGCCGTCGATC
>NZ_JCAMRT010000045.1:0-17084 GCF_059821225.1 Paenibacillus sp. sg306046 | reverse complement strand
TCCAAGCAGGATAACGCCTATCTGGAGCGCGATTCGCTGGCTTCTTAGGGCTGTAAAACTTTTGACTGTCCAGATTTGTTATAGCAAGGGTTTATTTGTTTGTTACATAATTTCTCACCAACAAAGCCACCGACTCCACATGCACCGTATGCGGGAACATGTGAGAGTTGTTTGGATTCTGTGTTAGTTGGATAAAACCCTTGATATATAAGGGTTTTATCCAACGTGTATTGATCGTTTTGTTTGCGTTTTATTGCTTGTTGACGTAGTTCGTCAACAAGTCGTCAACCAGCTAAAGTGGCCTCATAGATTTCTTGGAACAATTCCCCACCATCACAGGGTCTTTTATTGGGATCATGTGACAGGGAATTATAAATAACATCAAAAATATGATCAGGACCGCACCAATCCTCCTTAGTAAGGATCCCTGATGGATGCCTTTTATTAACTATATACCAAAATACACTACAAAGTTGGTAGACATCCGAACATTTCATTATTTCATCTTTATTTCCAATAGTTCTATTAAGTGCTTCCGGGGACATCCAAAACTTAGGCCCAATGTTTTCGTTGTCTCCTGTTAAGTCCTCCTCCTCCTCCTCCTCCTCCTCCTCCTCCTCTCCCTCAAGGAATTTACAGAGGCCAAAATCACTCAATAACCAAGTTTCACCAGAAACCAATATATTTTCCGGCTTAATGTCTCGGTGTATTGCCTTTGTATGTAACACTGCCAATGCGGCAGCTAACCCTTGAAATTGTGCTATATATTCAGAGAAGTCAATTTTCTCCCGTTCAAGCAAAAAATCCTTCAGATTCTTATTTGCTAAAGTCATAATAATGAATGGAATTCTCTTATTTCTCTCTTGATTTTTTACTTTATACCTACCAACGCATTCCCCATTAGCAATGTATTTTATCAATTGATCATGCTCTACTTCTTGCAATAATTTTATTTCATTCATAAATCTTTTGATTCTTTTAGCTTTGAGCGATAGTTGAAATTTGATTGCGTATTCTTCGCCTGTTAGATAATCCACACATTTATGAACAACGGCATTCCCACCATTGCCTAACTTTTCGACATCTACAACATAGACTCTTCCGTTGGCATCTTCTATTCTATTAGAAATGTAATATACTTCTTTTCTATTTTGCTCTAAAAAAAGAGGGATCATATCTGCCATATAAAAATCACCCCCAATGTTAACACTTTTTATGTGTAAAGTTTGAATTTGACATCTGAAATACTTGTGTGTCTGGGGCCCAGGTTAAATCGATATTTTCTAAAGCCTCGTCTGAATATATTATTTTATCATTACACAATGAACAACTTTCTTCCTGTTCAAGTGCGTACATAACCTCAAATACAATTGTTTTTAATGCCTCTTTGACATCACCCTCAGGAGCCTGTCTTTTATACGTACCAGATAAGATACTCTTTAGGAAATCTTTTCTCCATCTTCTACTTGCCAAAGAATTTGCTTGCGAAACACATTTTATTGCATATTCCGATAAGATCTCAATATCTGACTCAGGGGCTGTGAAATCATCTAATATTTTTAAATCTCTTCTTAAAAACGTCAAATCCTTGTCTTCTAAACTTAACTCTTTCTTCGGTTCAACTTCTTGCTCTTCTTCCCTTCGCAGCTCTAGTACTGCGAGATATAAGCTGTAAAAATCCGATTTTTGTCGAAATCTCGAATTATAAAGTTTATAGTCTTCATTAAATATGAGCTTGATATCATTAATAACAGCAGAAAAGTCACAATCAATCTTAACGCGGTGTTCCTCCTCCCAATTTGAATAATTAATATAGAAGTCATCAAGAGTCTCTTTTTTCTCCTGTGGTCCATCAATTGTGGCAGCTAAAAGCTCTGAAATATATTCCACATCACCCATTCTCTTGCTATTCGCTGCTGTAAAAATTCTTGATTCATCGAAAAACGGTAATTCCGCTTTCGATTCAGACAACTTCAAGAAATCACCAGGAAAGTCGGCTTTTCTCAACTCTTGTTTATTGAGGGGAATATTATATTTATTCAACCTTGAGTAAATTTCTCGTGCATCTTCGTCAGTTGCATTCTTTAACTCATTAAAATCGATTAAATAAGACAAAAATGCTGACTGTACTCGGTTCCCATCTTCTTCAGGTAGCTGTGAAAATTTCATCCCCATGTAGGGGCCTTCATATGGTTTTGATAATACATACTCATCTTTTAGAAAAGACAATATAGATTTAATTCGTTGCTGTCCATCTATTACTTTTCTGTAAATTCTACCATCCCTTATTATCGACTGAACTATAATTTTGGGCATGGGAATATTCTTTAATATCGAGTCTATCAACATAACCTGGGCAGCTCTTGTCCATACTTCTTTTCTTTGAAAATCAGGAGTAATTTCAAGAGTATTGGAGTTAGCCCAATCTCTTATATCTGCGATACTCTGGTTTGTAGGTGTCCAAATCATTTTATCACCACTTTTATAAAATTAATGGAAGCTTACTTACGTCTATATAAGGAACTTGAGCAAAAATCAACCCTGATTCCCCCTGAAGCCTAGCAGCCAAGTGTCCCTTGCCAAGTAGCTTCTCAGCGCCCTTCTCACCAAGGGAAATCTCCGAAGTTCCAACGCTTTCAACCCTCAGAATTAACCGATTCCCCAAGTTATCCCTTAATTGAACCGGCAAAACGTTCGCGTCTGGACGCTGTGCTGCGAAGATCAAGTGAATTCCTGCCGCGCGTGCTTTTACCCCAAGACGCTGAACGATTGAGGAAACTGCGCTCTTATATTCATCGACGAGCATCCATTCAGCGAATTCGTCGTGTATTAAGAATATCAGCGGAAGTTTTTCGCTGTCGGATACCTTGGCATTATAATCTTTCAGGTTGTTTACTTTGATTTCCTTAAACTTTTGGTACCTGTCATTCATCTCAACGACAAGGTCCTCTAGTATCTGTGTTGCTTTATTTTGGTCATCGACAATGCCTTCAACAAGGTGTGGTAATTCCGCAAGATGCATATAATCGACTCCATATTTGGGATCGATTAAATAAATATGCGCCAGATCCTTACTGTTGGTTACGCAGATATCAAGGATTAGATTTTGCAGCAAGACAGATTTACCACTTCCGGTTGCACCCGCGATTAGTGTGTGTGGAGCATGCTGAGCTCCGCCTTCAAACTCGCCACCTAAATTTAGGTAGAGTAGTTCCCCATCGATTTCTTTAACACCTATCACAAAGCTCATGTTTAACCCGGATGCATTGGTTTGTACCTTCCTTACCTTCCATACATCCGCTAATGATATGATTTGCCTATGCGGTCGAGCCAGGGAGACAACAATCTCTCCAGGTTGGGCCATGATGTTTATAACATCAAGGGCATGTGTCGTAAGAAGAATAGATCTCCTTTTCTCGATATCATCCACTTTCAGCTGGTCTGATCCCTTTAGCCTTATTACAACAGCATTTGGGGTCAATCGATGGCCAATTACTTTAGCTTGCAAGTTATAGCTAATCAAAGCCATCCTAAGTTTATTTACTGTTTCACTAACCCACGATTGGTCTTCACTGGTTTCTTCCACGCTTTGGGCATTCTGTAATATCCACGTTGCTAACTGAGCACTCGCCCAAGGAACTTCACTGCTCATTTCCACGATGGGGTCCTTTTCATCTAGGACCACTGATACCGTTGCTTCCCCATCGCTCGCGGGATCGCTATCCTCAGTATCCCCTGGAGCGTTTTGAGTCTCAAAGTTAAACTGAATTTGATCTTCATCGGAATTACGAGAGATATTTTTTTGCGCCGCGGCAAGTCCATTATTACTCGCAGCAACAAAGTTGATTCTTGGAGCGGGTAATTTCGCATTGCTTAACTCCCAAGGCTTACTTTCGTCAAGCTTCTCCCTGACTTCGATGATGGAGTTCCCGTGATGATAGGCTAAGACTAACTCTCTTACAAGATCCCTAGTAAACACTTCTTGATAGGAGTTCTTAGCATTCGTAATGGGATTTCTTTCACTATCTAAAGCTGTGTCAGGTAACGTAGACATAAATACATGGGAGTAACCCTTGATCTCAATGGGAATTACCCCTGCCCTAATACCCTCACGTAACTCTTCAACAGTAAACGGGGAATTCGGAGCTAATTCAATACCGTCATTTAACAGATCACTTAATCTAGAAAGCCATAAGTCACGGTCAAGTCGTCCTGGATCTCCAAAAAGTGCGTTATCCATTCTAGAGACGGTATCGCGCAACTGTTTTGAAGAATTTTTCCTTGCCTCAGATACACCCTTGGCATCAACATACTTTGCCTCAGAAACAAATACTTGAAGATGCGGCTTATTTTCGACCATTTTGGGTGCAAGCGCTAAAATATCTGCGATCTGCTCTTCTTTTTGTCCAAGCCAATTTGCATAATCATCAAGGAAGAACCAACCTACGGCCTGTTCTGTTCTCATCTCAGACTGAAGGATCATCTTACTTAGTACGACACCAATTAATTCACCCGCAAACACGCCTCGTTTTGCAGCACGAAGAACAATGTCGCCTGATATTGCGTTGGCATCATCAATAAACCGCTCCGTGAGCTGCACCAATTCCGCTTCAGTTAATCCTAGGCCTAAAGCATTCAATCTTCTTTTTACGAGTACATTCAAAAGGTTTAATTGAGATTTTGACGAAACAACAACGTTTGAACCGTGGGATTTATTGTGCTGGTATTTTATTACCTTCACCCCAAGATTCCTAAGCTGTCTTCGTTCTAATAATTCATCATAATTGACTACCCATTCGCCGAGCTTGTGTGCTTCATCGAAGATGGCCTTCACTTTATCATTTTGGAACGAAATTTGCCTTGCCGGTAAAAAGAATGTTCCTGGGTTAACATCTTTCCCCTTAACAACTGAATAAACCGATGATAAGTAAGACCATCCAACTGAAGGTTGGCTTGGGCATGCCAAGTACACCGTAGATTTAAGTTCATCCTTCGCCGTAGACCTTCTTTTTGCCCACCGTGGAGGATAGTGATTAAGTAATTCTGGCATCTGCCTCACCTGAACTTCATCCCATTCAAGATTGGCTTGCCGCGAAATAACATCTTGCAAGAATACGATATCAGCTAGCTTTCCCTCTTTGGGGTCTAATGCAGTAGCCTCATGTGCCATAACTCCTACACGGAGACGTGCCATAAAATCCCGGGTTACCTCGCTCGCAACAAAGGAATCGGCATCACTATCCGTACTCTCTATCATTTTCATATATAATTCATTTAATTTATTTGTATCCCGATGCCTCAAAATCACCTGACAGCGAACTTCATCTTCAACTTCGTGCATTGCGGCTAACGAATTTACGATTGTTTCAGGAAGTCTTGTGGAGTCACAGTTGTACAAGACTAAGCTTAGATTCGTCTTTTCGTGCGGTTGAAGATCCAAGTAACGTTCAACTAGGCTAAGAAGTTTATTACTTGCTTCTTTTGGATCTTCATTCGTCTGCATTTCTTCTTCAGTACGTACTGGGCTTTCCATTAAGGTGTAATCATTCTTAGCATCTGTAATCGAAAGGAGAACCGGTTCATGGCCCTTATACCCTATTGCAACTTCAGGATAATACGGACTTACTATTTCATCTTTTAGATCCGTAAAGAACAAGCGTTGATCGCCAAAGTCAACTTGGTCCGATGTTAGTACATAATTTAGTAAACCGATGACTTGCCGCGCCTTAACAGCCTTTGCCGCCATTCGCATCGGGTGCCATGGAGCCACAATGGTCATTGGCTTATTTTTATCTCCATCCACCCTTATATTCCCGATATCCATAACAGGCTGCACGATATGAATTCGATTCATATCGCCCAAAGCATACTCTTGCAAGGATCGTAGGAACTTATCGTACAGCTCGCTTTGTTCTATCATTGAATCAGAACTAATACCATCGATTAGCCAATCATTTATTGATTGCTTGTACTTAGTTGAAAAGTTAGCCCACGTTTCTTTTAGAGCATCATAATCGCTCTGAGAAAGTCTGGCTTCTTCAAGCAACTTCTTCAGGTTATTTAAGATTAGTTTTTGCAAGTCAGTTGTTTTTGCATATACTCCAACTAGGGAACCCCTATCTTGTCCGAATACCGCTTGAATTGTACCGACATCGCTCAAAGATAACCCCTGTAACTTACCTTTTTTGCTAACAGGATTTTGTGATACACTAGAATAAGAGAAAGGGTGCTCAGCAAGTCTCCTTAAATCATCGTGAAGCTCAAGCCCAATCTCTTGAGGGTTACCTTGCCACACCAGTTTCACTTCATTTTTTTGCTTTGATCCCTGCAAGTCAAGGTAACTAAGCTCTATGTAGAATACGATTTGAATAGCTGCTTTTGCAGTTGAGGTGTTCTTTTTGTAGCCTTTCTTCTGTTTGGCCTCTGATACTAACTTATCGTATTTAAACAAATGATACGTTTCCCAATTTACTTGCCAGTTGGTTAACTTCTCAAGTCCCCTGTAAGCAGTGCAAAACGCCATACCTATATCTTCATTAAGGTCCAACCAAGCTTTTTTACTCGTTGTCTTCTGTGTCCGGATTCTTAGAGTCTTCTCCCCAATAAAGTTATCGCATTGAGCAAAGAGGCGCTCAGTTACCTCTAATAAACCAACTAAAAAATCAGTACATTCAATCGCCTTTCCATAAACGAAACGATCCCATTCTGCTTTTAGTGCCTTGTCTGTCTCCAAGTTATGACGGTGCTTATCGTAAAATTCCTTGTCTTCCTCTGTAGCTTCCTTCGCTTTTTTCTTTTGAAAGAGTTCGTTTAAATTATCAAGATAAAGAATCTCCGCATCCGTTAAAGTATCTGGAAACTCATCATCATATAATTGCTGAGTTTTTTCTGCCAGATTTACCTTCATTGGCTTTAATTCAAAAAATAGAAGATTGACTTTATCCGTCTCCCATTCTAACTCCGAAAGGTTCTCCGCCGCGGTGGACCAACTCACATTGGATTCAATGAACAATTCCATAATGGGCTGAACAGACGGATCGATTTGGCTTTTTACCTTTTCGTAAGAAGCCTGAATCTCACTGTTCTCGATGATTTGACGATTCGGATGTTGCTTATATAGATAACAAGCCCTCTTGTTATATGCATCTGTAAAGAGCTTCTTCCACCTACTAGCATGACCCAAAGCAATCTCTGGGATTGCATCAAAGTAATAAGAATCACGTGGAATGCGAAGTGCAGGTAACGCCCAGCCAAGCGCCCTAACAACTGGAATGCCATTCTCCGCAATTGTTTCACGTACTTTTACAGTAAACTCACTAAATTCCTCAAGGCTGCATTCATTTGCCTCTTGCAAACCTTTCAACGCTTGTTGCCAATGCTTTTTTTGCTCATCGCTTAGAGGGAGGTCGTTACTTGCCACTTGAACCCATATATCCGGGTTACTCTTGAGATCCCCTGCCCCAACCCTTGTTATATCTCTTAGCGATTGCCCTTGATCATCGTTCGTGTTCGCTAATAAGATAGCAGGCTTATCACAAGAAGCATTTCTCCAATAAGTTGTCTTCTCGTCAGTAACCATTTCAGAAGGCAAACTGCCGCCTTCAACTAATTTCCGAGGGACTTTTATGGCCATAGTCGAGACTAGCTGCATATCTTGGCTTATCGTTTTACATATATTGGTGACCTGATCTCCGGTAAGGCGATCCAATAAGAAACGCGCAATTCCCTCTTCAGATTGGCTATTTTGTAATTGCCGGCGAAGATATTCAGTCGCTACCTTTCCAATTAACTCTAGTTGGTTCATGGTAATACTTCCTCCTGAATCCCAAAGGGATTTTCTACATATGCGCATGCATCAGATAATCTGCGTAGTAACCCCATACTTGCCAATCGTTGCTCAAGTCGTCTTGCATTGTCAGAGAACGCTTCTAAATCTGCTCTCCCAGCCTCCGTCAATTCAAGAGCCTGCTTATCGCCAATGATAAAACCATATTTTTCATACAATTTATCTAAGAAGTCTTGGAATTCCATTCTCTTCGGAACAACGCACAGTACCAAAGATTTCAAAAGCATATCTTGGGGAGCATAACGTAGTCTTCGTGCTCCTCTTCTTGACGAGAGTCCTATTTCTTTTCCCCAGACACCGTGAAATTTATCGACGTGTTGCTTGTGTCTATTAATTGCTGCAGAAACAAACATATTAATTAAATCATCGGGTGAATTCGCTGATTCAACCTCACTCTCTTTGTTATCTTTCGGCCAAGCATATTCATTTTTCAGTACAGTGATTGCCTCATGTATGTCCGTAACTTGATTCCAAGACTCCGTTTCGACAACCTGTCTGATATATGCTTCTACAGCTCTCCGAGACATATTGTTGTGCTCAATGAAAGAATCAGAAGATAGTTCTCTGATGATTGTTTTCTTCGGAGAAACAATCTCTAAGATAAATGTTAGTTTGTTAGTATCACCTAAGACGGCCTTCGCCCTGTTTAAACTGTACATTATCAAATGAAGTCCGGTTATGTTTACAAGGTGCGGAATCGCATCGTAATTCGGAATATTGCTTTCTAACAAACTTAACCAATCATCCGCGAGTAATTCATAGTCAGCCAATTCTGGATAAGGCAAATAAACTCCTGTTCGAAGAGGAGATGAACTTACCACGTCTTTCGGTTCTAGCGCTGCAACTAATCGATTAAACTTATTTGATGGGTTTAAGACGCTTTTCTGTAGGTTTGCGAGTATTTGAACCCCTTTGCCGCTTCTCGTCAACATTAAATACAACAGCTCACCAGTTCTACCAAAAAATCTTCGATCATTCGTGAAGCCATTATCTTTTACATTAAGGTCTTCATACAAACAGTCCGGACCGTATGGAAAAATAAATTGTGAGCTCCACCGTTTGTTGTTCTCACCCTCAATTGTTGTTTCTCGAAGAAACTGAATCACCGATGCGAAATCCCCAAAGTTTGAGAACCTTTTCTCTAGGTATTTGAAATCGGCGTTAACGATGCCGGCTTGTCCCTTTCCCATAACTTCGTACCACTGTAACCAGGCTTCTTTATCATCGTATCTATACTTACTTGATATTAGAGTTAATTGAGGGTTATTAAACAAGATGTTCCGTAAGTAGAGTCTTGATTTGGGTGAATACGCCAATTTGTTTGGTTCGGATTCAACAAATGCTCGGCCAGACTCAAGTTCAGATTGAAGGACATTTAAAAATTCCATAAAACAAAGCCATGGGGTTTGCTCATCATATAATCTGTGACCCCAGATCGCCTCATCTACCCACATATCTGCGTCAATCTTTGTCGGGCGCGGAAGTCTTTCATTATTCATCGTAGTTAACCTCCACGATTCTGTCGTCAATCAAGCCGTCTTGATTTAGTCGAATGATTCTAAAGGATAAATCACTTTCATCATCCGAATCTTCTTCATCTATTCTACGGCGCTCCTCTAGTCTTTTAAGAAGCTTGCTTTTAAAACCCAGGATATCTTCATAACACTCCCTGGAAAAACTCCCCGGCAATGCACCCTCGGCAACCCGCGAAAGAAACTCATAGCGAACCAACTGGAGCGGCAGTTCAACTGTAGCAACAGAAGATGATAACTTCACTTCTATCACGAGCCTGCCATTTGCATTCATTCGGATCTGCATGCTTTCCCCGCGTTTTTTCGGTACCGAAATACTATCTTCAAAAATCCTACTTACCTTCGCTTGGGAATGGCTTCCAGACGTGGCCAAAATCAATTCATCATTGTTCTTTGCTAACAGACCTGTAAAAATTCGATTTAACCCCTGGGAAATCCTCGAAGTTATTTGCGTAGCTACTTTGCCGTTTTTAGCCACTCTGTAAACATCAGACAAAAATTCCCCAGCGTATTGAAAGGTTGTAAGATGCCAAAGTTTAAGGTCATTCTCTTTTTCTCTAGGGATTACAAAAAACAACCTTTGCCTTTGGGATCGGAGAGATTCTAAAAAGTTTTCACCGCTATCTAATACGCCTTCTAGGTATTCTTTTTGATTAGCACGGAAAGTCTGGTCGGCACCGTAGTATGTATCGTTTAGCACAAGATCTTCGTAGTAAGGTAGAAGTTCAGGGTCGTCCTCACCAAAGATTAAGATGTTATCGATCGTATTACTTGTCTCGTAACCAATACCAAACTTTCCGAGTGCAGCAAATACATCAGTAGATTCGCGACGTCTTTCTGTGAGATTCTCACCCAAAATATTTCGGTAAACACTTGCAAGCGATGTTTTATTTTCCTCAACTATTTTGGCAGCATCAGAACACGACATAAGTCGATCCTTGGCCTCCGGATGACCAAGAAGCATGTTTGACACTAAGAGGAGTAGTTGTCTTATAGGAAGGTGCACACCGTTTAACTCGCATAACTCCAAAAGATCGGTGACTCGCGATCGAATCAGCTGTTCGTCTTTATTCCCTTCGAGACGATTACGGTTCTCCCATATAGGACACGTCTTGCCCGTTTGAGCATCTTCTCTCAAAGAGCACTGGTTACAATCATTCCATCCGGGATGTTGCAGTACAACATCCACAATTTGAGGAAAGAGTCTCGCCGCGCTTATTTGGCTTAAATTATATAGTCTTAGGTTGAACCCGCTTTTTTCTTTAATTTCAGTAACCAACAAATCTTCCACGCACTGTTTTACTTGTACAGTTAGTGGGTCGGTGCCAAGATGCTTCCAGGCTTCAATAAGCTGCCCATCGTTTGCAGCAACTAAAAACACATTACCATCGTTTGGATTAAGGACCGAGTTAACGAACTGATTTAAGATACCTCTTTCCTCATCCTTCAGCTCGCTTAAATCCTTAATAACATAAAGTTTCTTAGAATTTGGCAAATCTAATTCTTTCACCTTATCGTCATTCTGCCAAACTTGTAGCAAACCGCCTAAAGCTAACCAAACTTCTCTGCAGTTATATGTCTTCCCATCCCCAGCCGTTCCAGTCAGTATTACAGACTTAGGACTAGGGGATTTATAGTTTTCAATAAGTTCATTTAAATAAACAGATTCTACGATTATTGGATGGATATTTTTCCGCTTAATTATTCTATGAATCGCTTCATCATACATATTATCGTTACGCGGAATTGGTCCATATTGTCGGAGAAAACCAATCCATTCCGATTGAACTATAGTCATTTTGTACTACCACCTTATCAGAAAATGGTCCCTCTGATTCATTCGACATCTTCCAACTAATTTCCTGTTAGTATTACAAATATTCACAATCCCTTCAGGTCCTATAACACCGTAAAAAAACCGCCGATTAATCGACGGTTTGGTATATCTTATGAAAATGAACATACACAAGGAATATCTGCATCTGCTTTAAACAAAAATTTTTCAAAACCTTCCGCTTCCATGACTTCGCGGAACTGCTTCATCGTATAAGACCCGCCGTTCTTTTTCAGAATAGATACATCCTTTTGAAGAGTTGCCCTAAATCGTTCTTCCATCTCTTCTTGTTCTTGATAACGCTCTGGCCAAATTGCATATAATAGAGCATAATGCTGGTAACCTCCACGCACACACCTTCCAGCACAGTTTGCGTGAGAAAATCCCTTGATGCCATTTTTTAAAACAATTTTGGCATTTTCATTTCCATCGTTCAACGCTAGCTGCTCTGCAATATTGTACATTCGAGGTAACTCAATGCCCCATTCGTCACGTATGATTCCTTTGGCGTCGAGATCTTCCCTGAACAATTCAATCAATGGAAACCGAGTCTCAATAGGTTCTAATGGAAAATGAGCATAAAAATCTTTCAAGTTCTCGGCCCGATGCTTCTCGTGAGGACCAATTCCAAAATACAAAATGGGTTCTAGGTTCCTTTCATTCCTTAATTCATCTTCCAAGAAAATAATGGTTTGCCTTACTTTTAGTTCTTCTGAGCACTTTGCCAAACGCGCATTTCCAAGAAAACGCTCATCGTAAAATACTTCTTCTGGAGTTCTTCCATCGAGTCTCTCCGTAATTTCCAAACCAATATGGTTCGATACTTCCTCCATAAACCGGTAATTGTCTTTATCTTCCCATAAAGTGTTTGTGAAAAACAAAATGCAGTTCTCTTTACCGTAGGTTTGCACCATATGATAAGCGACATATGCACTCCCGGCTCCGCCGCTAAACATTGCCACATGTATAACCTTTTTTTCTTTGGTGTCCATCGTATCACTCCGCTTTTACCACGTAATTTTCAAACAACTGATAGATAAGGTACTCAAGTTCTTGCCGCGGCACATTTTTCCCTGCCGCATTAATCATTCTTTCTAAATTTGAATAGACAGTCGCCGACTTAACAGACAGATCTACCTTATTAATCAATTTCCTACTATTGTTAAGTTGAATTGAGACCACATTTAAGTTGCTTTGTTCAATTTCCTGCTCAGTAAGTCTTAGTTCCTCTAAATCGTGACTTAGTTGTGTAAAGAATAGATCATAAGTGGTATCTGACCAATCTTCCACTTTAACGCCGACGTATTTTTCGGAAAAATGTTCTATCCACATATCTTCATTTTCAATGAAAAGAGAGTTATGGATTCTTTCTGGCAACTTATTAATCGAATAAGATCCGTTGGCCCGCTGTTCTTCAACCCAATTCTCTAAGCCTTTGGGGCTGCTGACTCCTATAACCTGCAACAACTTCTTAACTAGCTCTTTCTTTAGCAGTACAGTGAAATTCTCTGCGTATTGTTTAGTAACTAACAACTTATTTATGTTGTTTTGGTAGAGCCTTAATAACTGTACGACCGATTGTTGAGGATCTACCTCAGACCTCTTTATGAGATCCCTAAATTCTCCAAACTCCTTGTCCACGCTAACTGATGTTTGCGCAATTCTAGGAAGTGACCGCAGCCATTTCAATAAAGTACCGCAAATAAATATTAGTCTAGATTGGTTGTTTAACCGCGTTTCAAGCGAATCAACAAAGCACTTCTCAATATTGTTAAATAATTCGACATAACTATCATTAATGTGCTCATAAACGTACTGGTAGTACTCTGCTCCTGTCTCCACTATGATTTCAAAAAGCGTGGCACCATCAATACCTGGAACAAACATGCCGTTGCGATACAACATAAATTCGTTCCAGCGATCCCTAAGCAAAGCAACAAAAAGAATAGAGATCAATGGCTTCCTAATTCCAAACGGTGGAGCCGAAAACAGCTCTACTATATCTTTGAAGTTGCCTGTCGGGTTACTTTCCAATACCTCGATCAGTCTTGATCTAAGCGTAGAGAAAGATTCATTTATTATGTTTGAGTAGTCCAAATTATTGACGTTTTCATCAAGGCTATCATTGTTTTTAAAGATGGCAGCAAACAAGGCATAATCAGGCCCGTTTCCTTCAATTCCAAACTGCTGTTTACGTGGATTCTCGATCATTTTATTAATCAGCTTAATTGCTGCATTTCTTTGCACACCCGAAACCGTATTCCTATTAAAGGAGTCATTCAAGATCACTGGTGTACATTTAAACAGATCATAGCATTTATCTGACAATATCTCCGTAACTTCAAGTTCCGAATTTATTGTCACTTTGTTGCCACCAATATACCAGGCTCCCTCATCCTCGTACGAAACTATTTCGCATAAATACTGAGAGATTCTATACTTGGTTTCATTGAATAAGATCTCTAATTCTTCCCTAATCCCTTTATCTTCCGCGAGTAAAATCTTATTCCTTCTTAATGAGTCCAAACCATAATAATTGTAAACCTCAGGTATTATTTCCAGTACAGGTTTGGAGTGCAAGAAGAATAGCGCCCTATCGTTTTCCTTACTCAAACCTCGTAAGACGAGATCTAGTGATTCGTACGTCTCTAGATCTTCCGCTAAAACATAGTAGACTGAAAGATCGGACAATTGATTCGCTTGAATCAACTTTCGTTCAATAATTTCTTTTCCATATACAATTTTTACTGCAGAGAATCTTGTCATTCCCTTGTCATCATTGTACCGTTCTGGAAAATAAAATTTCTTTACGAGATTATTGTGTAGAACCTCAACTTCCTTAGATTGATCTGTTTTTAGTAACTGTTTCTCATGTTCCAACCGTTCGTGCAAATCAACCGAGCTTCCTGCAAATAACTCCCAGTAATCATTCACTCTATTAAACCTAATCACTTTATGTTTGCTTAGTACAGGTAAAATATCCGAGAGTTCATCTTCGTTCAGTTGTGTCGCAAATTGTAAGAATTCGGTACTGAGCTTCTGTTCACTTTGTACCGCGCACAAGTTCCATAGAGTTATAAACTTCACTAAGTTCGTTGCTGACGATTTATTTAAGAGCTCCTCAGGAAGGCGAGCCATTGCTTTTTTATAAAGAAGGATATGTTCCGATACATCATCATTCCCAAAATCACTAGAGTCGGGAAAGAAGAAATCAAACAATTGATGGCCTAAGTAATACTCATTGCTTTTGCCAATATGATTTAGTAACCCGCCCGTCTCTTGACTTTCTAGAAAAGTAAACAACGTTCTTTCATTTTGTCCAAACACCCGGGTTAGGTGTGGCAAAAGGAAAATTGAAACCGGGTGAAGCGGGAACATGCCACGAACAACCAACTCATCTCGTTCCGTCTGATTAATACTCGGAAAGAGGGGGTACTTTCTCAGCATTTCACGTGTTTTAGTGAAAGCTTCATCGCTAATACTTGGCTTCTGGTTAATATTCTCCGTAAGTATTAATTCTGAGATTCTCAGAAAGGTGGCTTGGTCACTTTTCACTAAGTATTGATTGAATCGTTTCTCAATGCGTTGAAACTCCCTTGCCGCATCTTCATTTGAAGCATTGAAATATGAACGCAAACTTCTATGTGCAATTAGTAAAAAATGTATCGAGCTCGTTCTGTTTGCCAATTCGGCGAGATCTTGAATATCTTGCATAGCCTCATTAAATTTAGTAGCACTCAGGCCCTGCAGGAACCGGGCAAATTCATCATATACGATAAAAATGCCCAAGTTATTTTCTCGTAACACGGCTGCCAGATACTCCATCTGAGACAAAAAGTTATGATCATAATCGATATCAAACGAAGCACCAGCAGTTAGAAGTGGGTACATTTCTGAGAAATATTTAATCTCAGTTTCATTCTGCTTTTTTATTTCTTCTAGCCATTGAGCTATTTGCCTACCACTTTGCTCCAACTGAAAACAAAATTTGTCATACGTATCAGGGAAGTCATTCTTCCACAATTCAATAGAGTTTATAATTTTCGCTGCCAGCCCGGGTAATACAATATCGATGCCTTTATCTTTGAGTTTCTTTATAACACTAGATAAAATCGAATGTCTAAATCTCCCTTCGTTACCACTCAATAAAACTGGCAGGTAAGGTATCGTTAATTTACTAGCAATTTTAATTTTTGATGCAATATGGTCGTCGACTTGTTCAAACTTTTCGACCAATGCGTCAACTTCGGAAGAATTCGTCATTTTTGACACAATACTTCCGATTACGTTGGCTAACAGCGATTTTCCAGTACCATACGGCCCAATAATAATATGAGATCGGTTAGCCTCTTCAGCAAACCCATCAATTATCCCTTTCATTGCCTCCGCGTGAGAAGGCGTGGGAATATATCGTTTTATTAACTCTACATTTCCAATATCGAATTTAATGTTAACACTAGACTTAAATGCCATTTCTAGTAGGTCATCCTTTCAAAAACTCGCCTTTAATGTAATCAATAGATGGAATCATCGGCACCCTAATATAATCCAAATTATTTGTTCTAATGTACTCTATTGGAAATTTATCATGTGTGGTTAGAATATTTAGAGCTTCAACAACCTTATTTCGAGATAAATTGAATATCCTTCCCCAAAGGTTATCAGCATTCACAATCTCTTCAACACTAATAAGTCGATCCTCTGAGATCACATCATAATCAAGGAGAACGTAATAAAGCGATGGGATTCCGACTGTAGTAAGTTCAGGAGTGACTTTCCTAATAATGTCATCCCTTTCTCCCGAATGTTCGCTTTTGATTAATGATAATTTGGAAAATGGGCAAAACAAAACGTCTTCCGGATCATTCTCGTCAGGTACCTTCGTGTAAAATTGGATCAAACAATCAATGTCTCGCTTGAGAGAATTCTGCGACACTTCTTTCACTTCATTTTGGCTTACCCAAGTGATAAAAGAATTAAACAAATCACGCTTACTAACCATCGTTTCTTTGTACTTATTAAAATACCAATCAAAAACAGTGAAAAGATCCTTCCTATTCCTCACCAAATGATAGTGAAGTATGGATATGGATTCATTCTTTTGAAGAAGTCGATCACTATCAAATAAGATGTCACCTAGTTCGGATAATACATGTACCCGCTGACCATCTTCTGTCCTTTCTTCAATAACATCAAAAGCAAGCAGCCAATACTTTAAGGACTCAAGCATGTTTTTGCCCAAGCCAACTGTCTCAAATGCATATTCATCAAAAAAGAATCTCTTATTTTGCTTTACTGCCTTTAATCCCTTACTGAACCATTTATCTCTTATATAGAAACTTTGATGTCTAGCATAGGCCATATATGTGGATCTTCCCTTCACGAAATACAAAATTACTCCTGGAGACTTCCCTCCAGGAGTAATTATACATCAAAATGCTAGAAAAGGACAACGGAAACAGGAAACGTGCGTTCCCATCTGCATTTATTACTCTGTTGTTCAGAAATTACCTTTGCAATAGGACTTGTCTCTATAACGATTCTTAACTTGCCTAGACCATTAGGATCAACATATAAGTTTTAGGTAATGATTACCCAAAACCATAAATTCTCTTGCCTTATTCAGTTCACGCACCGCAGTGTTCCAAACACTTATCAATGTTCCTTGATACAATGTCAATCGCCGGCTAGAACCTTAACTTGAGCTTCCCGCTCTAACGCACCTTTCAGATGGGGCGCCAATAAGCGCACTACCGCTGCATAATAAAGGAATTTCATTATACACTGCATCCCGTGGACCAACTAGTACAAAGAACCTAAAATAACGTTACTATATTTTCCTGTATGGTATACTCTAGATAGAATCTATCGA
>NZ_JCAMRT010000044.1:0-17232 GCF_059821225.1 Paenibacillus sp. sg306046 | reverse complement strand
CGGACCGAGAGCCGGCCGCGCCGCCGGAGCGCCCGCCGCCATGCCCGGCGGACCGGGAGCCGGCCGCGCCGCCGGAGCGCGCGCCGCTGCGCCCGCCGGCAGCATTGCCGGCACGCTTGCCAGCGCCGCCTCCTTTAGCTGAAATCGTGACCTCTGATGGGGGCGAGGATGTGTTGTGATCTGCCATAGGGTTGTCTCCTTTCTTGTCCAGCCACGATCCATGGTTCCCGCCGTCCGCTGGATGAATGACTGCCCCCCGGACAGAGCGATAACGCATCGCCGGGAGAAATTCAAGCCATACTCTATGCATATGAATTCCTCGTCCCTCCGGTGTGGTCATTCATCCCCAAGCTTGGTAAATCCGCTTTAAGCGGGTGCTTACAGCCTGAAATCAAGCGAAATCGGCTTTACCGAACATCCTTTCTGTACGGAAGGCTGTGTTCGGCAGCCTGGCTGGCAGTTGATGTCGATTTGTCCCGCAATTTCTTGACGCAGGGTACGGTTCAGGGGCATAATGGATTAAAATCGTGTTTAAGGGAATGGATAGACCCATGGGAATAGAGCAGCTTCTTGAGAAGGCATCCAGTTATATTAAAGAGCAGGATCTCGTTCGAATTCGGGAAGCCTACGAATTTGCTGATCAAGCCCATTACGGTCAGGTGCGGAAATCGGGCGAGCCGTACATTCTGCATCCGCTTGCGGTAGCGGAAATACTGGTTAACATGCAGATGGATACGATCAGCGTCATCGCGGCGTTGCTTCATGATGTTGTAGAGGATACAACCGTGTCGCTGGAAACCGTTAAGGAGAAGTTCGGCGCGACCTGCGCGATGATTGTGGACGGGCTGACCAAGCTGGAGAAAATCAAATTCAAAAGCAAGGAAGAGCATCAGAACGAGAATTACCGCAAAATGTTTGTAGCTATGGCCCAGGATATCCGCGTCATTTTGATCAAGCTGGCGGACCGGCTGCACAATATGCGTACGTTGAAGCACCAATCCGAGGAGGCGCAGCGGCGAATTGCGGACGAAACGCTGGAAATTTTTTGTCCGATTGCTCACCGTCTCGGGATTTCCGCGATCAAGTGGGAGATGGAGGATATTGCGCTTCGGTACTTGAACCCGCAGCAATATTACCGGATCGTCAACCTGATGCAGAAGAAAAGGATTGAGCGCGAGCAATATATCAACGATGTCATTGATAATGTGCAGGACAAGCTAAGCGAGATGGGCATTCAGGGCGATATTTCGGGCAGACCGAAGCATATTTACAGCATCTATAAAAAAATGACCGCCCGCAGCAAGCAGTTTAATGAAATTTATGACTTGCTGGCGCTGCGGATTATTGTTGATAATATCCGGGACTGCTATGCGACGCTTGGCATTATCCATACGTTGTGGAAGCCGATGCCGGGCCGGTTCAAGGATTATATCGCGATGCCTAAGCCAAACATGTACCAGTCGCTGCATACGACCGTCATCGGGCCCAAGGGGGAGCCGCTGGAGGTGCAGATTCGCACGTTCGACATGCATCGTACTTCCGAATATGGAGTCGCTGCGCACTGGGCGTACAAGGAAGGCAGCAACATGCCGTCCGGCGGCTATGAGGACAAGATGCATTTCATCCGCGAAATTTTGGAGCTGCAAAATGAAGCGGAGGATGCCTCCGAATTTGTCGAGTCGCTGAAAATGGACTTCTTCTCCGATCTCGTCTTTGTATTTACGCCGAAGGGCGAGGTCATTGAGCTGCCGGCTGGCTCAGTGCCGCTTGATTTTGCCTACCGGATTCATACGGAGGTCGGGAACCGGACGATCGGGGCGAAAATTAACGGCCGGATTGTGCCGCTTGATTACAAGCTGAATACCGGCGATATTGTGGAAATATTGACTTCGAAGCATTCTTACGGGCCTAGCCAGGATTGGGTGAAAATTGCGCAATCGTCGCACGCGCGGACGAAAATCCGCCAATGGTTCAAGAAGGAACGCCGCGAGGAAAATGTAGTCAAAGGCCATGAGATGATCGAGCGCGAGCTGAAGCGTCTTGGCTACGAGCCTTCCCAGCTGATGAAGGACGACGAGCTGATGGAGGTAGCCCGCAAGTTTAATTTTAACGAAGTTGAGGACATGCTGTCGGCTGTCGGGTTTGCAGGCATTACGGCCGCGCAAATTGTGACAAGGCTGACCGAAAAGCTGCGTAAGGAAGCGGAGGAAGCCCAGCAGCAGGCGATGCAGCTGACTTCCGAAGTTAAGGAAATGAAGGCTCCGTCCAGCGACAAGGAGCGCAAGGGGCGCCCGACGAACGGGGTCCGGGTCAAAGGAGTGGACAATCTGCTTGTCCGCTTTGCCCGCTGCTGCAATCCTGTGCCTGGCGACACGATTATCGGCTACATTACACGCGGCCGCGGAGTGTCCGTGCATCGGGCCGACTGCACCAATATTCCTTCGCCGGAGTGCAGCGATGAAGGCAATCGGGTCATTGATGTGGAATGGTCCGATCAGGTGGAAGCCAATTATAATGTAGAGATTGAAATTACCGGTCATGACCGGCGGGGTCTGCTGAACGAGGTGCTGCAGGCTGTGTCGGAAAGTAAAACGGTTATCTCCGCTGTGTCGGGCCGTTCGGACAAAAACAAGATGGCGATGATTCATATGACCATTTTGATCCGCCATATTGACCACCTGCATGCGGTCGTAGAAAAAATCAAACGCGTGAAGGACGTCTATTCCGTACAGCGGATTATGCAGGCTTGACCAGCTTAACGATGAAACGGGGTTCAAGATCAGGTGAAGATCGTATTACAGCGAAGCAAGGCCGCCAGCGTGACGGTGGCTGGAGAGACGGTCGGAAGTATTCCGCACGGACTTGTGCTGCTGGTCGGCGTCGCCGAGGGCGATACGGAGCAGGATGCCCGCTATTTGGCCGAGAAGACGGCCGGCTTGCGTATATTCGAGGATGAGTCCGGCAAGATGAATTTGTCTGTGCTGGATACCGGAGGGCAGGTGCTGTCGATTTCCCAGTTCACGTTATACGGGGATTGCCGGAAGGGGCGGCGTCCGAACTTTATGGGAGCGGCCCGCCCTGAAATGGCAGAGCCTCTCTATGAGCGGTTTAACGCGATGCTCCGCGAGCAGGGACTGCATGTGGAGACAGGCCGCTTTGGCGCGATGATGGATGTGTCGCTGGTCAATGACGGCCCGTTGACGCTTGTTCTGGAGAGCAAGCCAGGCAGCTAGCAGCATGTGGGGGAACAGCGATGGATCATCCGATCCGCCGGCTGCGGAGTGTGCAGAGGCGCTCCTGTGTCATGTGCGCTGTCTGGCTGGAGACTAATTCGGCTCGTTTTGGGGAAAGCTGACAGAGGTAAGCCTATACTTGCATGCTGGACCCCAAGGAGACTGCCGCTATGTACCGATCTCCCAAAGAACAAATCGCATGGATGCCGGAGCTGTCCTGGGCTTTTGGGCATATGGAGGAGGCTGCGGCGCTGCTTTCGTCCGAGCGGGGCGCCGGAGCTTGGAGCGCCAGCCATTCCTCCGAGCAGGAGCAGCTGAAACGGACTCCGCGCAAGGCGTTTCGGTGAGAAGAGGACCGCTACCCGCCCGTCAGGCGATTAGCGGTCTGTTTCTTTGCGGCTCCGTCCGTATATCCGGAGAATGCGCGGCGGCGAGTTGAGCCGGGGGGCGCGTCAGCGGGAGATAAACGATGATTTTGCGCTGTAAACAAGCTTGAGCAATTGTCGTTGGCGAAAAATGAACAAAATAGCGCGTTTTTGGACGAATTTTGCAACTTTTTACCCGTTTGTCTCGTATGTTTCTTGATAGACGTATATGCCCGCAGCAGGTGCGAACAAGCATGTGTCGGGCCGCAGTCCTTATTCTTACTATTATAAGAGGTGTGAGATGGCAGGGAATTCAAGGTATGCTTCCGGAGGCAATATTAAGGGCTATGTGATGGTGCTGGTGGCGATTGTGCTGCTTGCGGCCGGGGCGAGCGGTATTTATGTCTGGAAAAGCAAGTCCGCGAAGAGCAGCACGGTGACGGGCGCTGCGCAGACGCTGAAGCCAGTCAAGACGATCCAGACGCCGGAGGATCAATACGATGTCATCGTGGCCGGTACGGACCCTGAGGGCGTAGCAGCCGCTGTATCGGCCGCACGCAACGGCCAGCGGACGCTGCTGGTTGACGGACATGACCGCGCTGTGCTGGGCGGACTGATGACGCTTGGTTGGCTGAACAGTCTCGACATGAACTATGAGCCCAATGACAGTATGCTCCATAAGCCGGAAGTGCTGAACCGGGGCATTTTCAGCGCCTGGTACGGCAAGGTTGAGGGAGATTCCTTTGACGTCACGACGGCTGCGAATGCCTTCAACGAGCTGGTGGCAGCGGAGAAAAATTTGGACGTGCTGCTCAAGGTAAAGACGATGGAGCCGCTGATGCAGACGGGCAACGGCGCCCAGACGGTCGTTGGCCTGAAGCTGACGCTGGCTGACGGATCACTCAAGTCGGTCAAGGCTGCTTCCGTCATTGATGCGACGCAGGATGCTGACATTGCCGCTTTGGCTGGCGTGCCTTATACGACGGGTCGCGAGGACCTCGGGGACAAGAAATCGCGGATGGCGGTCACGCTTGTGTTCCGTCTCAAGCATATTACCCCGGACGTATGGAAAAAGGTGCAGGACCGGCTGAAGGGCGACGGCGATCCGGGAACGGATGCCAACGCGATGAGCGCCTGGGGCTATAAGGATATGAAGGATTACCCGCCGGTTAACAAGGAGCGCGTGGCGATGCGCGGTCTGAACATCGGCAGACAAAACGATAACACCATGCTCATCAACGCCTTGCAGGTGTTCGGCATCGACGGTACGGACCCTAAGTCGAAGGCGGAAGCGTTTGAACTGGCGAAAAACGAGCTGCCGCATATCGTCGAGTATATGAAATCCAAATATCCGGAATTTGCAGGCATCGAGCTTGACGCCACAGCGCCGGAGCTGTACGTGCGGGAAACGCGTCATATTCAGGGCGAATATCGCTTGAGCATTATTGATGTGCTGGAAAACCGCGATCAGTGGGATCGTGTCGGCTTTGGCGCTTATCCTGTCGACATTCAACGGCTGTCTCCGGCTGATACCGGCGCAGTTGTCACGGTGCCTCACAAATATGCGATTCCATTCCGCAGCATCGTGCCGTTGAAGGTTGACGGATTGCTTGTTGTCGGACGGGCGGCGAGCTTCGATACTTTACCGCACGGCAGCGCGCGGGTTATCCCGGTCGGCATGGCAGCGGCAGAGGCGGCGGGCGCTGCAGCGAAAATCGCGGCGGACAAAAAGCTCTCCTTCCGCCAGCTGGCGGCTTCGAAGGAAGCGATCGCACAGCTGCATACGGTGCTGAATCAACAGGGAATGGTCTTGAAGGAGTATGCAATCAAGCCGCAGCCGTTTATGGAGCACAAGGCTTATGAGGGGCTTAAGGCTGCAGTCATGCTGGGGCTGACGACGGGCGGCTATGACAACAACTTCCGTCTGGATGAGAAAAGCAACCAACAGCGAATGATCAACATGCTGGAAAGCATGCGCAAATTCAAGCCCGACGCGATGCCGGGCGCTCCGACGGGCGCGGTCACGAAGGGAACCGATCCTAAAACTGTGTCGGTCAAGCTGGACAACGCGGCCTATATGCTGGCGCTGCTGCTGAAGCAGGACGCCACGGAGGCGACTGCCGTATCCGTGCTGCAAAGCAAAGGCTTCTTGAGCCAGGCTGCCGTTGACAGCATCGCGAACAAGCAGGAGCTGACCAACGGCGATACGTATATGGTGATCAAGGATGTGTACTTGGCGCTGCAAAAGTCGAAATAGGGACGCAGCCGCATCGTTAGCGCAGCGTAAAAGCGCCAACCAAGGCTGCTTCGTAAAGGTCCATAGGATCAGGCGGCTGTCGAGCATGGCGATGCCCAACTGGTAAGCAAAAGAACCTTCAAATCCACCTTACAAGGCGGAGATGAAGGTTCTTTGTGTACGCGAAAGCTACATCGCGGGAGGGGCTGAAGACCACAAATACCACAAATCGGCTTTTTGGGACAGCCCCTTCGTGTGGCAGCCTGAGCGGCCGCCGGTCCTTAACTGGCGTTGGCGGAAGCGTCGTCTGCTGCAGCCGTGAGCGGCTGACGGACGATTTTAACATCCTGGAATGTAATTTTGTTCGACAGGATAAATTCCGGCGTCGTGCGGTGCGAGTGGGATTCACGGAAAGCATCGCTTTTCGTCCAGCCGTTAAAAGCATCCTTCGAAGTCCAGCGCGTCAAGATCGCAACTTCATCATAGTCCGCATTGCTTTCAGTCAACAGCACTTCGAGTCCGAGGAAGCCTTCCATATACTCAACCTTGCCTACGCGGTCGAAGCGCTCGATCAGCTTGTGAGCTTCGCCTTTTCTAATTTGGGATGTGTTGGTCACGATAATCATGGATGATTCCTCCTTGGATTTGGATGTTGCTTTGATAGGGATAATAATAGGGTAATCGTCTTCAAACTTGACTTTGGCCTCGATCCGGTAAACCTCATAGAGAAAGCGGCTCGTGAGCAGCTCCTTGGGCTCGCCGGTTTCGACAACCTTCCCGCGTTTCATGGCAATCATATAATGGCAGTAAGCGGCAGCTTGCTGAAGATCGTGAAGCACCATAACAATGGTGAGCTGATATTTGCGATTAATGGCCTGCAGCATATCCATCACATCCAGTTGATGCGAGATATCGAGATACGTCGTTGGCTCATCAAGCAGCAAAATATCGGTTTTTTGCGCGAGCGCCATGGCGATCCTTGCTTTTTGCTGTTCACCTCCCGATAAAGTATGAAACATCCGCTGTTCATTTCGTTTGGTGCCGGTAACCTCCAGCGCCCAGTCGACGATCTCGTGATCGTGCGCACTCATCCGGTCGAACAGCCGCTTGTGCGGCGAACGGCCATAAGCGACCAGCTCACGGACGGTCATATCCGGCAGTTGGCCTTTGGATTGGGTGAGCATCGCCACAGTCTGGGCGAACTGCACGGAGGAGTAGGCTTTAACCGGACGCCCCCGAATGCTGATTTCGCCTGCGTCGGGCTGCTGAAGCCGGGTAATCATCTTCAGCAGCGTTGATTTGCCTGAGCCGTTCGGACCGACGATCGCGGTCAGCTTCCCTGCGGGAAACGCAACGGACACATCCTCCAGTCCAAATGATCCGACCTGCAGTCCGAGGTGGGCTGTCTGAATCGCTGCAGCATCGGCCATTACGTCAGCCTTCGTATCAACCGTCATTCCCGCCGTCATCCGCTTAACCCCCGTTTTTTCAGCAAATATAAAAAGAAAGGCGCGCCCAGCACAGCGAGCAAAATGCCAACCGGCAGCTCAATCGGATCAAACCAGGAGCGGGCGATCGTATCCGCGCACACAACCAGCACAGCTCCGCCTGCGATAGACAGTGGCAGCAGGAAGCGGTAGTCGTCGCCGACCAGCAGTCGAACCGCATGCGGGACGACCAAACCGACAAAACCGACCAGTCCGGCTACACTGACGGCTGCCCCAGCCAGCAGGGAAGCGAGCAAAATCAGCGCAAGCCGCTGCAGCTCGACCTTCTGGCCCAGCAGCTTGGAGGCGTCATCGCCGAGCAGCAGCAAATTAGCGGGCTTGATCGCCAGCAGCGACAACAGCAAGCCGATAATCGCATAAGGGGCCATAAACGACAGATGATGCCAGCTTCGTCCGCTTAATCCTCCGGCGAGCCAAGGCAGTACGGCTTGCACCCGATCGCTGTACAGCACCATAAAGCCGTTTGTGACGGCGCCGAGCAAAGCATTAATCGCAACCCCGGCCAACACGATTTTCAAGGGGGAGGAGCCTTTATCCCAAGCCAGCGCGTAAATGAAAACCGAGGTGGCGAACGCTCCGCCGAAAGCGAGTACCGGCAGCATGTAGCTGAGCTGGGGAAAAACGATCATCGCCATGATGGCCGCAAGTCCGCCGCCAGCCGACACGCCGATAATACCCGGATCAGCGAGCGGGTTTTTCATCACGCCCTGCAGCAGCGCGCCTGCGGCTGCGAGACAGGCGCCGACGAGCAGGCCAATCAGCACGCGGGGCATCCGCAGGTTCATGATGATTTTATGATGCAGCGGTTCGCTGTCGTTGGACGTAAAGACATCCCACGTTTCACGCAGCGTAATCGGCACGGAGCCGTAGGTAAGCCCATAGAAAGCGGCGAGCAGCAGAAGGACGGGAGCCGCGAGCAATGCCCATTTGCGACGGCGGCTGCGCTGTTCAATATTCATACGGCTAGTTCACCGTCTGCAGCAGCTTATGGAGCATTTCCAGCGATTCCGTAATTCGCGTGCCCGGATTTGTTCCGAACAGATCGGCGGGAAGCACCTCAACCCGGTTGTTTTTCACCGCGTCCAGGCTGCTCCATGCGGCATTTTGCGCCATTTCCTTCATGAAGCCTTCCTTGACCTGTGCCGGATTCGTGTGGCTCATCAGCAGTACCAGCTGCGGATTCGACTTGATGATTTTCTCGGTGTTCAACTGGGCATATTGCGGATAGCTCTCCAGCTTGGGATAGTCGGCAGCAATATTTTCCCCGCCCGCCTTCAGCAAAATGTCGCCGCTCAATGAATTGTTCAAAGCCGCCATATAGGTGCCGGGCGCTCCATAGACAAGCAGCACCCGCGGCTTCGAGCTGCCTTCCTTGGGCAGGTAGGTCTTCAGCTTCTCATCCAGTCCCTGGATCAGCTCGGCAGCTTTCGCTTCCTTTTGCAGCAGCTGCCCGATCAGTTGAATCTGTTTTTTGATATCGTCTACCGAATTGGCCGATGAAAGCACAACCTTGGAGCCGAGAGCTTCAACCGAGGGGATATCCTTCGTATTCATGGGGTTGTTGCCAAGTACGACATCGGGGCTGAGCAGCGCGATTTTCTCAAGATCAATGCCGTGTGTAGATCCGACTTGAACGGCTTTCTCCGCTTCTTTGACCGGGACGGGGGAGGTGGAGGCGGGTCGGCCGACGACCTCGCTGCCAAGCGCGTAGACGATGTCCAGCTCTCCGTTGCTCAAGGCGGCGACGGTTTTTGGGGGTTGATTGAAGGTGACGCTCCTGCCTGCGAAGTCCTGAATCGTTAATCCTTGTCCGGCTGTGGCCGACTGGCTCTGCCCGCCTGCCCCCGGAGCCTGGCTGCAGCCTGCAAGCAACAAAATGGCCAGCGCTGAGCCGATAAATGCCGTCTTCATCATGCGGTAAATCCTCCTTGACAATACGGAATCCAAATTTATATCCAAGCTGCCTAGCGGACTTGCTGAGAATGAATATCAATTTCGATGATAATTGAGAATGAATATCAATGTCAAGATGATTTTTGGAATCGTTAGCCAAATCAGTCAATAATCGAGTTTTCGAGGTCACGCTTTAAAAAGGGTTGACATTTTCCAGATAACTGGGCTATCATCATTCCGATGAGAATGATAATCATTTTCTGTTTGGGGTCCATCTGCTTAATTGCTTACTTGCTATTTTGTTGATTTGATGAGGGGAGAGAATGATTTTGATATTCAAACGATTCAAGCTGTCGTCGATCATTGTTGCCATGGTTTTCAGTTTAACTTTATTTGCATCATCTGCCGTTGGGGCTGCTTCCGGGCTGTCTGACGGAACGTACAGCATAGATTACGTCATTACGAAGGCTGAAAACGAATCGGTTTCCATGGCGAATGACTACTTCGAGAAGCCGGCTGTGTTGAAAATCAAGGACGGGGCCGTGATGGCTGAAATTCAGATGAATCACAGCAAATGGATCACCGTGTTTAAAACGGCGAAGGGCAGCGAGTTTCCCGACGCGAAGGTCATGGCAAGCAATAAGGATGAGGATACGCGGATCGTCCAATTCAACATTGAAGACTTGAGCAAGCCGTTGCTTTCCAAAATTCATGTGACGGTGCCTGAGATTGATTATGATCATGACTACACCATCCGCTTTATTTTTGATCAAAAAACAGCGAAAGCGAAGGGAGAACCCGCAGCCAAGCCGGCAGAAGCCGCTAAAGCTGAGCCGGCAACCGCAGCAGCCGGAGCTGCAAAAGGCAATGCGTCCGCAGCGGATAAACCGGCAGCCAAGCCAGCTGCGAGCAGCCAGTCAACGGCTGCCAAAGCCGCATCCGCCCAGCCGACTGCCGCAGCCAAAGCTGGTGAGCCTGCCAACGCCGGGGAGGCGGCGCCTGTTGTCAATCCGCAAACCGGAGATGAGACGCCTGTTATGCTGCTTGTCAGCTTGCTGTTCGCATCGGGTCTTGTATTGGTTTATCAGCTGCAATGGAAATGGAACAGAAAAGCAGAAATGAGGAGAGATTAACTTGACTAGTCGATTGATGAAAACCGTAACCGCTTCGGCGCTTGCTTTTACGTTGCTTGCAGCTGTTCAACTGCCCGGCGTCAATGCGGCCACGCCAGCCGCAACGGCAGCGGCTGCCAATACGCAGGGCATTGCTGACGGCGTATACGAGCTCGGGTTTACGTTCCGTAAATTCGGCACGGAGCAAGTATCCGTCATGCAGGAATATGTGGTTACGCCGGGCAAGCTGACCGTGACCGGCGGCAAGATGATTGCTGAAGTGACCTTGAAGCAAAGCAAGGAAATTACAGCTTTCAAAATCGACGAGGGCGGCACGTTGATCTCTCCCGAAGTATCGGCTGAGGACATCGCGCAAAATACGCGTACCGTTCGTTTTGAGGTTAAGGACCTGACGGCCAAGGTGAAGGGCTGGGTCAAAATTTACTGGCAGGTCAGCCCGACATTTTTGTACGATCATGAATACGACATTCATTTGACGTTTGACAAATCCACGTTGAAGCAGGTGGCGGGGAGCGCTGCACCGGTACAACCGGCTGCCGAACAGCCGGAGGGCGCTAACTTTCGCGACCTGAACAATCATTGGGCCAAAGCTGCCGTGGACCAGGCCTTGCTACTTGAGATTGTGAATGGTTACGAGGATGGGACATTCCGTCCGGAGGGCGAAATTACCCGCGCGGAGTTCACGGCGCTGCTGGGGCGGGCGCTGAAGCTGGACGCTGGCAAGGAGCAGCCTGCATTTACGGATCAGAGCCTGATTCCCGACTGGGTCAAGCCGCATCTCGGTCCGATCGTGCAGGCCGGCATGATCGGCGGCTATGAAGACGGCACCTTCCGGGCGGATCGCAAAATCAGCCGGACAGAGCTGGCGATCATCGGAGCCAGAGCCTTGAAGCTGGCGGCGGAGCAAGGGGCGAAGCCTGCGTTTACCGATGCGGAGCACATTCCGCAATGGGCGCAAGCTGAGGTGGCGGCCGCTGTGCAAGCGGGGCTGATCAAGGAACGGGAAAGCGGTGTGTTTGCACCTGATGCCCATGCAACCCGGGCGGAAGCCGTCAGCTTGATTATGGCTGTGCATCAAGGGAAAGGGGAGTAATCGCCGTGCGTATACCGACATGGAAGGGAGCTTCGCTGGTATCGCTGACGCTTGCTTTGCTGCTCACCGGCTGCTCAGGGGAAACGCCGGAGGGCACGGCGAACGCAGCGGCTCCTGCTGGAGAAGCGAAGGCTGCAGAGCCCTATCGCCTTGTATCCACAACGGTCGCCGCCACCCAATTCACAGATGCTCTGGAGCTTGAGCTTGTGGGCATTCCCACCAGCTCCAAAGAACTGCCGAAGCGATATGACGGCGTCACCAAGGTTGGCAACCCGATGACTCCCAATATGGAAATTGTGAAGTCGCTGGATCCGTCCGAGGTGTTGTCGGTAACGACGCTTGAGTATGATCTTGCTCCGGCCTTTAAAAATGCCGGCCTGAAAGCCAATTTCCTTGATTTCACCAGCCTGGGCAAGATGAACAAAGCGATTCTCGATATCGGCAGCCGCTACGGCAAAGAAAAGCAGGCGCAAACGCTCGTGGATGGCTACAACGCCAAGGTGGAGCAAATTCGCAAGCAAGTGGAAGGCAAGCCGCAGCCGACTGTGCTGATTTTGCTGGGCGTGCCGGGCAGCTATTTGGTCGCGACGGAAAATTCCTATATCGGAGACCTGGTGCGGCTGGCCGGCGGCAAAAACATCGTGCAGGGGGAAAAGGTCGAATATTTGGCCTCAAATACGGAATATTTGCAGAAATCGAATCCGGACGTTATTTTGCGCGCAGCGCACGGTATGCCGGAGGAGGTCGTCAAGATGTTTGAGAAGGAATTTAAGAAAAATGATATCTGGAAGCACTTCTCCGCCGTTCAGAACAATCGGGTATACGATTTGCCGGAGGAGCTGTTCCCGACAACGGGCAATTTTGCTGTAGGCGAGGCGCTGGAGGCAACCGTTAAAATGCTCTATCCTTAACGCTCACTTACATCTTGTAAAGGAAGGCACGGCATGAACAAAATCGTCTGGAGTTTATGGGGCGTCATCGTCCTGCTTGTTGTGGTTACCATCTATTCGGCCAGCACAGGCAGCATCAAGGTTGGCAGCTGGGAGCTGATTCAGGGACTGTTCACCGGGACGAACAAACAGGTTGAGGTCATTCGCGATCTGAGGCTGCCCCGCATTATTGTCGCTTTATTTGTCGGGGCGGCGCTGGCCGTTTCCGGGGTGCTGCTGCAGTCCGTCATGCGCAGCTCGCTGGCTGATGCAGGTGTGATCGGCATTTCCTCCGGGGCAGGGTTTGTGTCGATTTTGACGGTTTCGATTTTTCCAAGCCTGTTTTTCTGGATGCCGCTGTTTGCATGCCTGGGCGGGGCGCTGGCCTGCTTCCTGGTTTACTCCTTTTCCTGGAAATCCGGCTTGATCCCGATTCGGATTATTTTGGTAGGGATTGCGATCAATGCGACGTTCAGCGGACTCGGGCAATCGTTTAATTATCGCGGAAGTTATGCCGTGACGAGCATTAATCAGGCAGTCACGTCGATTTTGACGATGAAAAACTGGGGAGACGTCAAAATCATGATCGTGTACGGCACGATCGGCTTGCTGCTCGCCTGGATTGTCAGTCCGTGGTGCAACTTGCTGACCTTGCAGGATAAATCCGCTAAAAACGTCGGGCTTAATGTAGCCCAGGCGCGCTTGTGGATTTCGGCGATTGCCGTGCTGCTGGCCTCCGTCGCAACTGCGATTGGCGGGCTGATCGCGTTCGTCGGGCTGCTGATTCCGCATATTGCGAGGCTGCTGGTCGGGTCAGACCATAAGGTGCTGATTCCTTTTTCGGCGCTTGCAGGAGCCTTGCTGATCTTGACGGCGGATACGCTGGGACGAACGGTGCTTGCCCCCGCGGAAATTCCGGCTTCTATTATTATGACCGTTATCGGCGGTCCCTTCTTAATATTTTTGCTGAGGAAGAGTGATCGCGTCTATGGACATTAAGCAGTTGGACTTCTCGTATGATCTCAAGCAGGAGCAGCTTCAACTGAAAGGGATCAACTGCAGCTTCCAGCATGGCAAAGTGACGACCATTATCGGCCCCAACGGCTGCGGCAAATCGACGCTGCTCGGTGTCATGTCGCAAAACTGCAAGCCGCGCAGCGGAGAGGTCGTGCTGGACGGCAAGGCGATTGCGAGCTATAAGCCCCGTGATCTGGCGCGGAAGCTTGCCGTCGTGCATCAGCAAAATGAAGCCCCGCTTGACCTGACGGTTGAGAAGCTGACCAGCTTCGGCCGGATGGCGTACAAGGGCCTGTTTTCCGCGCACGGCAAAAGCGATGAGGAAGCCGTCGAATGGGCGCTTAGCTGCACCAATTTGCTTGGCAAGCGGGGAGCGACACTGGATCAGCTGTCCGGCGGCGAAAAGCAGCGGGTGTGGATTGCGATGGCGCTGGCTCAGCAGACTCAAATTTTGTTTCTTGACGAGCCTACAACCTTTCTGGACATTTACTATCAGATCGAGGTGCTGGAGCTTGTCAAAAGCTTGAATGTGTCCCATGGGCTGACCATTATTATGGTGCTGCATGATATCAATCAGGCGATCCGCTACAGCGATGAAATTGTGGTGATGAAAAACGGACAAGTGCAGCTTCAGGGAGCCCCTGACGACATTATTTCCGAGCAAACGATTCAGTCCGTGTACGGGGTCCGCTCCGTGATCCGTCAAGATCCGGAGGCAGGGCTGATTGTGCTGCCAATAGGCATGTAAAGCCGGATTTCGCTTATCATGCAACCCTTACATTAGACATAGCTGCTATGTCTGATTCGGGCTGCGTTCAAGTAAATTCAAGGCTTCAAATGTGGAATTAAAACCAATTTAAGTTAAAATAAAGATAAAAAAATAATTATTGACAAAAAAGATACGACCCCTATATGATAAATTTGTCGCTGGGTGGTGCACACATCCACGATGATGATTCAATGAATCGAGGTACTGTTGATCGGCCAATCGCATACCTCAGCCGCAGATGTTTTTTTTTGCAACTAGAATGATAATGATTATCATTATCTTAACTTATCGGGTTAGCTTCTGTGGTCCTTAGCGTAGATCAGGAAGGGAGGCAGGGGAGAACGAATTGATTCATCGGTTTTCAGCAGCCATTTCTTTGAAGTGAAACCTGTTAAGTGAAGCCTGATGTGGAGAAACCAAAAAAACTGAGGAGTGTGTCCAATAATGAAACGGTTCACGAAAAAAATGATCTCTTCCATGCTGATGTTATTCGTATTTGCTCTGGTTCTGGCTGTTCCTGCTTTCGCAGCTAATCAGGACTATGACCTCTACAATCCTGCTACAGGCGCAATTTCCCATGCTAACGCTTCTGTTGACGGGCCAGCCGTTGTTACGCAGCTTTCCGCTGGCAACTATGAAGTAAAGATTACGTTGAAAAATCAAGGCACGTACATGGGCATCACGCTTCCTGCTTCTTATAACTTCCTGAAAGTGGATCTGAACGGCGATGGCGTGTACGAGACGACGGCAAGCAAGTCGACAACAAGCACGACAACGACATTTACGTTCAGCGGCTTGACGAGCAACACACTGAATGTGCCGGTCCAGCTGGATACATCGGTTCTGGGCTTCCACTCCGGAACAAGCAACCTGGTCATTGACTGGAGATAAGAGGATCGCCGAAAACGGAGAGTATACGTTGGTATGCTCTTCGTTTCCTTATGTCAGAAGCAAGATCATCAAGACTAGTTAAGGAGTGCTGAAACAAGTGAGTATTCAAGTAAAAAGGTTCAAGCAAGCGGCGATCCTGTGGCTGATCGTGGGCCTGATTTTGTCGTCGCTGCAGCTCGGCATCGGCAAAGCCGCCGCTGCTTCAACGGTACCGGATGGGGAATATACCGTCGATTATTTATACCTGAAGCATAAAACAAACGACATATCGGTTGCCAACGATTACTTAAAAGGACCTAACCAAAAGGGCAAGCTTATTATTAAAAATGGGGAAGCCGTCTTTGAGCATGAAGTAACAGCGGAAATGTACAGTAATTTTAATTATTTAGGTTTTCGTCTGCCAGGTCAGCCCGTAGCGAGTATTACGACAGACCCGGTCACACATGAAGAAGTAGCCACTGGAATTGAAGGTTATCAGAAGCTTACACCTACTCCTGTAAGCGGAGCTGGCTCCAGCTATATGATTCAATATAAGGTGTCCGATATTACGGCGCTTCAGGATGTTCTCATGCATGTCAATATAGCTGTACTCGGCTATATCCACTGGTACAATGTACACTTGAAAATCGACATTTCCAGTTTGCCGGGCCAATCGGGCGATGGGGATGGCGGCGGCGAGACGCCTGACAATGGAACGGTAACCAAAGCGACGTATGAGCAAGTGAAGCAATTGATCACCGTGTCTCAATCCGTCTACCAGCAGACGCGGGAAGGTACGGAATACGGCGATTATGCAGCAGGCAGCAAGCAAATTTTGTGGAATGCGATCAATCAGGCAGAAAGCATGTTAAGTATCACCGACCAGCAAAATGAATCGGAGCTAGGTCAAATTTATAATGCGCTGCACGGCTCGCTGAAGTTTTTTAATTCCAAGCAAAAGCTGGCGGATCGTTCCAAGCTGATTTCTGCTTTGAATGCCGTCAAAAATTTTATGAGCACGGCGAAGCAGCAGGGGAGCTCTGTAGGCGCTCCGGGCTCGGCCAGTGCGATTATTGTAACGGGTGAATACGGGGCTAGCATCTACGGGTCCTTGCGAGACAGCTTGCCGGGTATACAGAAGTATATTGATACGCCGTCCACCACGCCGGAACAAATCAATCAGTCCTTGAACGTACTGCAACGTGATTACAGCGCAGTGTTGAATGAAGAATATGTAGCTTCGAAATCCTTCAAAATTTATGCGCTCGATACGCTGGCTCCAACAAATCAGCTGTCCAAATACGCGAACGAAGTCGAAGATACAGTAACCACCATTACGACAAAAAATGATCTGGACAACATGTCGAGTTTTCGAGCTGATTTGGGGTTGAAGGTTGTTCCGGACGGTACCGTGGTTCAATCGTATCCAACACTCGGCGAGCCGCTCTACATGCTGCTGCTCCCGGCGGGCACAGTTCCGGCGAAATCTGCGCCTGCAAAGCCTGTTATTCAAATGATGCCGGTTAATATTACGCCTGCTGAGGGAGGCTGGCTGGGCGTCAACATGATTCGTTACTCCGTAGGCTCGGTTACAAGAGATGTGTATATCAGCTACAATGCCGACAAATTGGAGCCGTTGAAAGCTTTGGTTACCGATGCGCAAAAGCTGATTGACACAGGCAAGGCGAAGGACAACGATCCAACAGCTTTCCAAACGGCCAAGGCCGATTTGCAAACGGCACTTACTGCAGCTAAGCCTGTCGCTGACAATTATGCAGCTAGACGGCCAGCAATCAAGGAAGCCCATGCAGCTCTGCAAACGGCCGTCACTACATTTAAAGCAACGATCGAGGAAAACAGCACAGAGCCGGGAACGAATCCGGGCGGAATTCCGGACGGCGAATATGCCATTCCATTTCATATCTACAAAAAGGGAACTTCTGACAACTCCGTCATGTACGATTATGTGGACAAGGACAGCGGAAAGCTGACCGTGGCGGGAGATCAGAAGTACATCTCGTTTAAATTGAAGCAGCACGCAGAAATTTTATCGTTTAAAACAGAACGCGAAGGCACGTTGGTGGAAACCGATCACGTGAATGTGGATTCGGGGGCAAATACGCGTGTCGTCCGTTTCCCGGTCCATGACCTGAACGCGCGGTTAAACGGCTGGGTGAAAATTTACT
>NZ_JCAMRT010000043.1:0-17722 GCF_059821225.1 Paenibacillus sp. sg306046 | reverse complement strand
GCTTGCTTGCCTCTCTCTCAAGGGGCGAGAAGTAATGTACCATATTCCGTTTTGTTTTGCAACCCTCTTTTTTCTTCCATCCCAGGGGCTTGCCCGCTGGTGCAGAGGCTTCTATAAGATGGTTGCAGGCGCTGTTCTCTCGAACGGCCGAGTTGTAATGTACCATATCTGATTTGGTTTTGCAAGACTTTCGTACAACTTGGTGCCAAGTCGAAGTACGTGAACCAGATCCAAGCAGGTGAATGTATAAATGATGCAAGAGACGGGCATGCACGTACGGTTCCGGTCGGCGGCATGCCGATGACGAACCTTCTAAAATAGTCTACTCATTAGACACACTAGTGTTCGCTGTTGTCCCCGAATATGATCTGCCCAAAGGCAGGTAAGTGTCAAAACATCCGGGGACCACAACGATCGAATATCATTTTGTCTAAGCCGCCGCACCTGTTTCATTGCCCTCGTAGCGCAGCAGCGTTTGTTCTCTAGGTGTGTGAAATAAGCTTTTCCCTAACGGATCAGCGCCGAAGCAAACTCCAGGTCCTTCACGTCGACGACCCCATCCTCGTTTACATCGTACACCTTGAACGCCTCCCACTGCAGGCTGCCGGTATGCATGCCTGCAGCGGCGGCTATCAGACCGAGATCGCCCAAATCGACCTCGCGGTTGCCGTCTACATCACCTGGCACAGGTGCAAGCTGCTGGCTGCGGAACTGTTGAACCGCCTGCCGTAAATTTTCCAGCCCCCGATCAAGCTGAGCTTGAGTGGGAACGGCCTGCTCCAGCAGCGCAACCGCAGCCTGCAGCACCGGCAGCAGCACCTGCTTGGCGCCTGGCTCGTATTGGCCGGTCATCTTCCCTTCAACGGAACTGGCATAAAGTGCCTGCGCTTCAGCCAGTGCCGTTTGCAAAGCGGACTTAGCAATCGCTGGCGATGCAAAAAGCACCGTATGCGAAGCTGGGCTTGCTTCCATTTGCTCACCAATCCGGCTGGTTAGCAGCGCATGAACGACTCGCACCTCCGACGAAGCGCCGAACGCAGGCTGAGCAGCTTTCCAGTTCAGCTCCAGCAGCGGGCCATCCGCCGTGTTCCCGCTCTCGGGTCCCTCACTTTGAGCGGTAAGAACAAGCTTGCCTGGAGTTCCATCATCGAGCCGGGTCAACGTCAGTTGGCTGCGAGCTGGACGAGCACTCACAAAGCTTAGCGCTGCCGGATCATAATCTATCATCAGCGTCTGCCTATAAACCGTTTCATAGACGCTGGCGGAAACAACGTTCAGTCCATATGTTATCGTGAAAAGTTCACCAGGCAATACGGCATCGGTTGGCCCGGACAAAGCAATGACCGGATCATTTGACGGCTCGCCTGGCGGCGTAACGGAATTTGCAGCGACGAGCGTGCGATCTGTGAACGCCTCGGACCAACCGGATAGCAGCGCCCCATTAGCATTAGCCGATGGCGTATGCGGCCATCCAAACATAGCAATGACGATCGCAGCGAAAAGCGTAAACAGTCCTCTGTATAGACCATTCCTTCTCATCGTGTCACATCCTTCTCCAGATCGTAAGCTTATCGCCTACGTCATCGTTAGTCGATCAATTCCGCTGCCTGGAGCAGCCGCTTCAAGGCAACAGCCGCCTCAGCCCGGTTTGCAGGCGCAGCCGGATCGAATAGTTCCGCCGACTTGCCGTTCATCAAGCCGCTGGCGAACGCCTGACCGACGCCTTCTTTGGCCCAGCCGCTGATGGACGCATGGTCGGCAAATCGTTCGCTCTGACCCGCCCCCGCCGCGTGAGGAGACTTGCCAGCCGCCTTAAATGCCCGAATAAGCATCGTCGCCATCTGCTCTCGTGTTATGCTTTCGTCCGCTCCGAAAACATCAGACTCCAAACCTTCGACCAGGCCCGCCTCTACGGCTGCCCCGACGTAGGCTGCATGCCAATCCGGCGCAGACACATCGCGGAATGTCGAGGTTATCCGCGGCTGCAGCCCAAGCCCCTTCACAAGCAGCGTCGCGAACTCGGCGCGCGTCACCCGTTCATGAGGTACAAATTCGCGCTCCGTCCGTCCACTTGCGATGAGCTTTGAGGCAAGCAATTCAATTTCGGCCTGCGCCCAATGACCGACCGTATCGTCAAACGATTTGGCTTGCCGAATGACTGCGTAAGTGCTGTTCCCCTGCCGCTTCAAATGTGCGGCTGTTCCGCCGCCATCCAGCGCTTGAAACCGGGTAGGGACGAAGCTCAGTCCACCGGTGCCCGGATTGTACAGCACGCCGGTCGCGGTCGCTGGATCAACATGGCCGGATAACGTCATTGAACGGGTCACATAAATGCCTCCGAAATGTTCGACTACAAGCGCTCTTCCGCCGCTTTCGGCCGTGACATGAAAGTCAAGCGCTTCTCCAAGCAAAACCGCACCGGAGTTCTTCGTTTCGTCAGCGATGGCCTGAACGTCCGCTGTTGAAGGCTTGCCAATCTGAACCGCAATCTGCAGCTCCTCTGCCTTCACACCCAGCTCCGCAGCCAGCCAGTCCGTGTCCAACGCCCGCACCGGCAGCTCATAGGAAGCGCCCCCGGTCTGGATGCTGAGGACAAGCTCAGGGTTCTGCGCGGCGGCAGCGGCCAATGAGACCGCGGGCAGTCCGAGCTTAACAGGCTGCCCGCTCGCCGGAAGTTCAATTCGAACGTAGCTGTCCCGTACGGAATCCGACTTCAGTTCATCCAGTGCCTGGGTCAAGCTTTCCGCACTGACGACAGCAACCTCAATTGGCCGACCGGCAGCATCCTGAACCTGCTTCGTTTGGCCCACCGGAATATGCACCTCTTGCTTGGCATGCTCACCAGAAACAGACAGATTACCGGCCGCAGGGCTTCCCGGCTGACTCGGAGACGCACCAGGACCAGCGCCGGAGCCAGATCCGGAACTACCCGGGTCCGAACCTCCCGTTTCTGAGCCGCCGTTATCCGAGTCCGGGTCCACAGAGGGATCTGGCAGCGAGACTGATGTCACAACCGTCGAAGCCGTTTGGCTGCCGGTCCATTGGGCTTCCTGCCGCCCTGCGGATACTGTTAGTACTTCAGACAAGCGAACAGTCGCCTGCCCCGGAGCCAACGTTTGAAAAGTCAAGCTGCCCAGCTCGGCATCACCGGTTGCCCCTGGCGAGTTCCCCATCTGCGTGTAGGCAAACGTTATCTTGCTGCCTTCCACAATCGGTTGAATGGCGAAGCCGTTCCCGCCCAGGGAAGACCCGGCCTCAGCCAGCTTCAACCGGGCAGGATCATATTCAAATACGGCTTCATACGCATACATGCTGTCGAGCTGCTGGCCTTGCAGCTTAACCCGCCACTCCTTGCCCGCTGCTGTCGTCAGCGCATCCGTCGTCAGCCGGAAAGATGCAGTACCCTCGGCATGCGTTTGCGCAAACGGAACCGAGACCGAGTACAGCAGCAGCGCCAGTGCAGGCAGCCAATGTTTGAATGTCATGGAGGAGGCTTCCCCTTTCCGAGTCGTTAAGGAATCTGACTGGCTACATAAGAAAGATCAACAATGTTGAGGACGCCGTCCTGATTGACATCCATATGTTTATAACGGCTCCACTCCGCGTGATCCGCGTTCAACCCGTACGCAGCCGCCAGCATGGCCAGATCGCTGATATCGACTTGACGATCATCATTCAGATCACCGGGCACCGGAGCCAGCTTCTTCGCCTGAAACACATCAAGCGCGACCTTGACGGCAGCCGCGGCCTCGTCCAGCTGCTGCTGAGTAGCAGCCGTCTGAAGCAGCGTCTGTGAGCCCAGGCGGATGACCGCCTGCAGCTCTGCCTTGGAGCCAGCCGGATATTGTCCGGTTTTGGTTCCTTCGACAGCAGCGTCATGAGCCGCTTGGGCGGACGCGATCGCCGCCTGCAGCGCCGACGTTTGCAGCGGGCTGCCGAGCGTGACATTCACCGTGGCCCCCGGCGCCGATGACATTTGCCCGAGGGCATTAGCCAGCTTTACCGAGGTCAGCAGGATGGCAGTCGCTTGGGATTGGTTCAGCGTCTTGGCCCTCCAGTTGAGCTTGAGCAGCGGTCCGTCCGCCTTTATCCCTTCCTCCTGACCAAGGCTTGCCGCGAAAATTCGTACATGATCGGGCGTATCAGTATTCACCCGAATGACCGATAAGCCAGTGGTCAGCGTTTCCGCCGACACAAACTCAACAGCAGCGGCATCATATTGAAAGCTGAGCTCCTGCGCGTAGATCGGATCTGCCGCATAAACGTTAGTCAGTCCGTAGTCGAAGCTGAACGTCTGACCGAAGGCAACCGCTCCCGGAGCGCTCAAGGCGGCGGCCGTCTGAACCGTTTCTCCTCCTCCAGTACTTCCGTCCCCTCCCGCAGATACGGCAGGAAGAACTCCGATATCCGTACCTGCAGGCGTACCGGCTCCCTTCAGCGGACTGCTGGCCGCGAGCTTCAGGAAATCGCCCAAATTCGGGAAGCCGTCCGGATGACGCGTCAAGGATGGAGTCAGGCTGACAAAGTCAGCATCGGTCGCTTTCAGCCCTTTGCCGTTGGTGCTCTTTTTGCTGATCCACCAAACATTGCTGTTATCGACGTCAGTGCCGGACTTTTTATCGCTGGCTCCCCCGCTGTAAGACAGGTTGTTCGTGAACACGTGCGTCCCTATGTCAAAAGCAAAGTTCGACTGCCCGTTGCTCCAGGACGTATTGTGGGTCAGGCGGATCGAGCCCGGGTTGCTGTTATACGTAAAGCCATGCTTTTTGTTCAAATAAGCGACGCTGTTCTCGACAATGTGGTTGACGGCAATTTTTTCACCGCCAAGCTTGAAGCCGTTGCCGTCGCTGTTGGAGGTAGATTGACCTTCCGAAGTGGCGCCATTGTGATGGGCAACACTGTTGCGGATGACAACCGGGTCGATCGGCCCCGTTTCGGACTTGCTGAACAGATCCCAGCCGTCATCCGTGTTGTAAGCCGCAATGCATCCGTCAAATACGTTGCCTGGCCCGACGGTCAGCTTCGCGGCAAAGCCGTCCGCATCCTCCCCATCATCAGGATCAAAATTATCATGCGAATACACATTGATAATCTGGTTGTAGCTCGGCCATACCTCACGCGGCGCTCCTGCCATATAACGCCCGATTTGCAAGCCTGTATCCTTGTTATGATGAATATTCATGTTTTCGACGCGGTTGTAATGCCCTGCCACATAGACGCCGTTGTCAGCCGAGCCGCGGACTTCAAATCCTTTGATCAGCCAGTAGCTGCCGTTAATTTGCAAGCCTCGCGCATTTTGCGAAGGGTCTTTGGCGTTGTAAGGCTGCGCGTAAAAATCCAATACCGGCTGCTCGGAGCCGTAAGCGATCAGCTTCTTCATCGCCCCGGGCGTGCCGCTGTTGTCGCGGTCAATCGTCACCTGCACATCATAAGCATAAACACCGCCGCGCATATGAATCGTACGTCCGGGCTCGATTCGCGTCAGCGCCGCCATCAGCGACAGCGGGCTGTCCAGCGTGCCTTCGGCTGCGTCCAGCCCCTCCGGGGAAACAATCAGATCGCCTGGCTGCACCGCCGAGGTGGCAGCCGCCGGTGTGCCCATAACCGGGGCCGAATCCGCACCTTCCCCCGCGCCGTTTGAAGCGGATACGACATAGAAATAGGTCGTGCCGTTAGAAACCGCCAGATCCGTATAAGAGGTGGCGGACACGCTCGCGGCAACTGCGACGAACGGTCCGGACGGTGAAGCGCCGCGTTTCACTGCATAAGCGACAGCCCCCGGCACAGCCCCCCAGGACAAGGACACGCGGCGATCGCCGGCCGAAGCGACCAGCTCGCCCGGCACCGCCGGTTTCGTGCCCCCGCCTTGTGAGATTTGCGGCTTCGCGCTAACTTGCGCGGACGGAGCGCCCTCCCCGGCTGCGTTCGATGCCGTGATTACATAATAATACGTGGTGCCCGCAGCTACTGCGGTATCGGTATAACCTGTACCGGACACGGTGGTCAGCTTTGTGTAGCCGCTGCCATCCGTTGTGCTGCGCTTGACCTGATAGGCCGCGGCGCCTGCAGACGCGCTCCAGGTTAAGGCAACCTGGCCGTCATCAGTGACGCTGGCCGCCACACCTGTCACCGCGTTCGGGACGACTGGCATCGTCGTTCCGCCCGTGTACCCGGACGTCCGCTGCCAGTTTTCCTTGCTCCATTGCAGCTTCCCGGAGCCCGCTCCGTCCGGAGCCGTTAACCGCGCCATCAACGTCGCCGGATTATCCGGCGCGTACGCATACGGCAGCTCCGTCATACCGCTCCAGGAAAAGTCCAGCACAGGCGCCGGAACGGGAGCAAGCGGACTTCCTGCTGTTGTGCTGTCGCCTTGAAACAGCTGGCCGTCCAGCGAATAAATCGTGTTTTTCGCGGCAATTTTGCCCGTAAACTGCGGCTTAGTCGGGTCCTTCTGGTTGTTGCGGATCGGATACAAAATATCAATAATATGCGAGTTCTCGATCAGCACCGCACCATTTTCCGTCGAAATTGCGCCGTTGCTCGTCACGCCGAAATGATACCCGGCAGCGTCGATTGCCGCTTCCTGCGCCGCCGAGATTCGTTTTTTCGCCGCCCAGTTGCCGGCCGTGTCCATCACGATGTTGTACGCGTGGACGTTTCCGCCCCGCAGACGCGGCATCCGGTCCTGCATATCGACATAATAGTTATGATGCAGCGTAGCCTGCAGATCGGCATTGTTCGCTTTCAACTCATTGGCGCCAACCAGATGCTGCTTTTTCTGCCCGGCCGAAACCGCGATAATATCCTCAACACTCAGCCCCTGATTACGCAGAAATTTGTACATCGGGTACTTCGTCGAGCCTGGGTTCGCTGTCAGCTCCGCTTCCATCGCTTGAATTTGCTGGCCGACCCAGCCGTTCGGACTGCGGTCATCGCCCTTGAACAGCGACCATGAGATCGTTATACCCGAGGAGCCCTCCTTGATATCAATGCCGCCGTCATACGATTTATGGAACGTACAGTGGTCAATCCACACTTGGGAAGAAGCTTCCAGCGTAAGGTAGTCCCAATCGTTTTTGTCATAATCGCCCTTGGTCTGCTCATCCCATTCCCACAGTTCATCAAATTCGAGGTTGCGAATGATCAGGTTGTTCACACGCTTGACTACAAAGCTGGCATGCTTGATTTTCGCGCCGTTCGCCGAGAAAATCGTCATGTTGGCCAAATCCTGGATGTAAATTTTGGTAACGCCCGTCTCCAGCAGCACCGGATGTGTTTTGGCCGCGTTGTGCGCCGAGAACAGCGATCCTGCCGTCGCCTTCGCTTCAGCGGAAATCTCGTTCCAGCCGAGATCGAGATCATTCATAATTTCGATGACCTTATACCCGTTTTTCTTACCGATCGCTTTGGCAAAATCATTCGCCGTATACACCTTGATATACTTCGCGTCCGTCTCCGGGATCGTGCCTCCGCCGACATTGGTCGAAGAAAAACCGGTCATGTTGTAAGCATCAACCGCTGCGCCTGCGACAGGAACTATCGTTGCCGCCTCGGACGGCACACTTTCCCCATTGGCATAGTCAGCACTAACGACATAAGAATACGAGGTTCCGCTCTCTACATCCGAATCCGTATAGCCAGGCGCGGACAAGCCCGTTGCAACCGTCGTATAAGCATGGCCGCCGCTGCTGCGCTTCACGGTATAGCTTGCCGTCCCGCTCACCGGGGTCCAGGTTAACATAACGTTGCCGCCAACTGTCAGCGCTTTCAAATCAGTCGGCGCTTCGGGGGACGTGGAGGCGGACTGCGGCTGCCCGCTAACCTGCACCGAATTGCCGCTGCTCAGTCCGTTCGCCTGGCCCGTGACAACATAATAATAAACGGTACCGTTCACCAGCCCGTGATCCGTGAACGTACCTGCAGCCACATTTGCCGCAATTTCCGTGTAAGGTCCGCCGCTGGTCAAAGAACGTTTGACGGTATACGTCATCCCGTTTGCCGCGCTCCACGACAACGTTACTTGCCCGCTGCCGTTCTCAGCCTGCAAGCCGTCAGGAGCTGCCGGCAGCGCCGTTTTTGTGTACACCTTGAGGTTGTCGTAGTACATATTGGCCGTCTGCGCACCGGTGGTGAAGCCGGTCAGCTTGGCTACAGCTCCGTCCGCGGCGGCGGCTTCGGAGAAGTCAAACACGCCCCCCGTGCTGTAAGCGGCTGTAGAACCGACCGGCCGCGCGAACGCCTGCGCTTTCTTCGCTGCCAGGTCAAGCTCGATCTTCACTGCATACCATTGATCCTTCTGGTAGCCGGAAATGATTTTCTTGTTCGAGCCCGTGCCGTACAAATATTGGGACAGGTTCGCGCCGCTGTCGCTAAGACGCAGCTCGGCAAACGCTTGACCCGCCTCATTTTCAACGCGCAGCACCTTGTATCCATGACTGTCCGCGCCATTCTTGTCAATACGCCAGTCGAATTCAACTGTTACGAAACCGCTTGCAGAAATCGGCAGGAGCCGGCTGAACCTTGTATCGCTGCTGCTCTCATCCTTCACCTGCAGCACCTTGCCCGTGCGATCGTTGTTAACGGTACCGTTGACGATTTGTCCGGCATCCAGCACCCGGACTTCATTTGTCGCTGTGCCCGGATTCGGTGTCAGCGCATACCCCGCCGCAATCAGCTCCTCAGGCCCGGATATGGCTTCGTAGTCGTCAAGCATAAGCTCCGTCAGCAGCATACCTTCCTCGGCCGCATGCACGGCTGGCGTTACCGCAACCGTTCCGGCCAGCACCATATTGAAAGCAAGCGCCAGCGCTGCAGTTGTACTGATCCATCGTTTAACTTTCATTGTTTTCCTCCTCGCAGATCCTCGCAGATTTTCGGAATCGCAGTGCATGCCCTGCTTGCAGCACAGCGCTTCAACACGCAAATCACCTTTAAATCACGTTTCCTCCTCTCTTCACGAGCAACCTCAACAGTGTCCTGCCCCTGCATCATAAACCGGTTCCCAAACAGCTCCAACAATCATTTGGTTAGATTTACCTCCCGTTAAAGGAATTTTATGACGCAATACAGGGTTGCTGAGTAAATGATTGTAAAGATTATCGGCTTCCCCGGCAGGCGGAAAAATAGCGTTGGACGCGGCGACAAAGTGAAACAAGCTTTCCTTGTTTTTGACAGTCCATTTCGACTGTATTCTTACTCCGGTTGCTCTATGATAAAGCTATATCTATTATCTAGTTACCAGAGGAGGTTTGCCGTATCCCATGGAGGTTACTCGCGAATTGGAATCCATGCCCCTGCCGCCGTCCCTGTACCCTCAGCCCGCTCAAGAACCAGCCAAGCCCCCGAAGCTGACAATGAAATTGTTGTATGAGCTGATCGAAGAGCTGCAGGAAGAAAACCGGCTGCTCACCGACAAGCTGGAGCAGCTTGAAGCGTGTCATCAGTTCCAGCTCGAAGTCGCCCCGACGGTGCAATGGTCAACCGTTCCGCTGGAGACGCAGCAACGCAACACGATCTCTACCGAAATTTCCATCCATGCGCCGGATGACGCTGACGATTATATGATGCCCCGGTCCAAACGACATGTCCTTCCGAAAAAGAAACCGTCCTTCTGGAGTAAATTGTTCCGTACAGCAAGGTAGCGGCAAGCTTCCTGAAGGCTTGCTGCAAGCGGCCGAGCCGTATTTCCGCCCATACTCAAAGCCCCTTCTCCGGCAAAACGGAAAAGGGGCTTTGAGTATGGCGGTGTTCACGTAATAAATTAAGAAGCAGAAGTAAGCCGTATATCGGTTCTACGTTACTTGGCGTTTTTATTGCCGACCGTTACGGTTACCTCGCTCGTCTGGCCGCTGCGAATCATCGTCAGCTTGACTTTATCGCCCACCGCCAGCTCCTTGACCTTAGCAGACAGCTCGTCGGCACTGGCTACAGCTTGCCCGTTGATGGCCGTAATAACATCGTAAGTACGGAGACCGGCTGCAAATGCAGGGCTTGCCGGATCAATTTGGGCAATGACCGCGCCGGATTGCTTACTCAGCTTCAAATCAGCCGCCCAGCTCGAATCAACATCCTCCAGTCCAACGCCCAGATAGGCGACAGGCTCCTTCGGAATCGTCACATTATTTTTCAATTGCTCCAATACGGACGAGATTGTGCTTGTCGGGATCGCAAAGCCCATGCCCTGCGCCTCCGCGTTCACCGCCGTATTAATGCCGATGACCTCGCCGTTCATATTCAGCAGCGGACCGCCGGAGTTGCCCGGATTGATGGACGTATCGGTTTGCAGCAAATGCTTGTATTCCCGTGTTCCTTGCGTATCCGGGATCGAAATCGGACGTTCCTTTGCACTCAGCACGCCAACGGTGACCGTCTGATCATAGCCGTAAGGATTGCCGATTGCCACAAGCCAGTCGCCAACCTTGGACTGATCCGGATCGCCCAGAGGCAGGTAGGAAAAGTCCTTGTCTCCCTCGATTTTGAGCACCGCCAGGTCCAGATCATAGCTGTTGCCGAGCAGCGTCGCCTTAAACGGCTGATCATGCCCCTGCACAGTAACCCATATTTCCTGCGCTCCGTCGATGACATGCTCATTGGTCAAAATATAGCCGGACTTTTCAAAAATAAAGCCTGTCCCGATACCGCCATCCTCCAGCTTGCCTGCATCCCCGCCGGTTCCTTGATCAAAAAACTGACGATACCGCGGATCGCTGAACCGCGAATTGGCGCTGCTCTCGGCCTTCACTTTCGTTTCGATCTTGACGACAGCCGGCTTGGACTGATCAACGATTCCCGAGATGCTGCCTGTTCCTCCCGGATTAACGACTGCCTGCTCCAGCCCGGCATGAGTCAGAGACGCTGTATTGACCCCGCCCGCTGCCGGCTCAACATTTACATAAGCGCCTGCTTCCGCCGTAAACAGGTTCAAACGATCTGAAGCGATCATGCAACCCCCGGTCAGCAGCGTACCAGCCAGAAATGCCGCCACTATACCGCGCAGCCGCGGCGGTTGCTTGCCTTTGTAAGTGGCGTGCGGTTCGACTACTGTATACTTATCCATGTTTTCCATGTGTTCAGCCTCCCTGATTTGATTCCTCGGATGTGAGTCAGCTACGAAGGGTACTCCCTTTCGTTAACTCTATCATCAGGGATAGACCTTAATAGAGGCTTAACCGTTCCTAAATGGCAGGTAAAAATTCGACAGCTCCCCGTCCTGCGCAAAGAAGCGTCCAGCCTGCATCATGCAGACCGGACGCTTCTCGCTATTCATATAAATGATAGAATGCCATTCAAGCTTTAGTTATGCAGCAACTGATACATCCGGTACAGCAGCACAGCCGCCTCGGCTCGCGAGGAGTTCGCCGCAGGCTGTACCCGGTTCGCCTCGTCGCCCTGGATCAAACCGGCCTGGACCAGATTCGCTATAGCCTGCTGTGCATAGCTGGCGATGCTCGCCTGATCGGCAAACGTCTTGCCCTGAGCAGTGTCGGTCGCCAGCTTGACGCCGGCTGCCTTGAGCGCCCGTTCAGCCATGACCGCCATATCCTGCCGCGTCACAGCTGCTTCCGGCGTAAATTGTCCAGCCGCTGTGCCGTTCACGATGCCCAGCTTCTGTGCGATGCTTACACCTTCATAATAATAGTCCGCTGGCTTTACATCAGAGAAGCCTGGCTCTGTCGGTAACTGAGCCGTCAAGCTGAACGCTCTGACGAGCAGCAGCGCGTAGTCTGCACGGGTAATCCGGCTGGACGGTGCAAACTCCGCTGCGGATACGCCGTTAATGACACCCTTCGCCGCCATCACCTCGATTTGACGTTTGGCCCAAGGAGTCAAACCCATGTCCTCGAAGGTACGCGGGTTGTACACGACAGCGTATTGGCTGAAGTGGTGGGTCGCAAACCGCACCTGCCCATCCGCCGCGCGGTAGCCTCCGCTCGTCACCGGCGTCACCTGTCCTTGACCGTCAATGTACCAGACCGCGATCAGCTCGTGATCCGTCTCCCCGACAGCCGGCTGGTATGGAATTGCCACTTGAACCGATGCCGTCGGATTGTTCCAGCTCAGTGCTTTTCCGTCAACCGTTACCTGGAAGTCGTACACCGGACGGCCGTTCAGCTGCTCCTGCAGCGCGCCTGCAGGCGCAACTTGCTTCACGGCCACACCGACCTGCGCAGCTCCTGCAAGCTGAGAGGCGGCAAACATATCGCCTGGCAGCAGCAGCTGAATGCCTGCCGACTTCACTTCAAACTGTGCGGCACCCGCAGCCTGGAGATACGCGGACGCTGGGAGCACCAGCTCAAAGCCATCCTTCAACGCCGCCGTTTCGCCCGCAAGCTCGATACGTACCGTCTTCTTGCCTTCACTGTTCGCTTTTGCGCCGGACAACGCCGACTCGATCGCCGCAGCCGCAATTGTCACCCGTGCTGCTCCGCCATCGCCTGTGGCAACGGTTGCCTGCACCGTAACGCTGCCGTCCTGGTTCACGGACGTTGGCTGCGCCGATGCGGAAGGCGCTGACGGCGAACCTCCGCCTGAGCTTGTGTCGCTATCGGGGCCGCTGCCCGAATCCGATCCCGGCTGCTCGGTTCCCGTTCCTGGCCCTGTTGGAGCAATCAGCTTCAGAAATTCGCCCCATACAATATTTCCATCTGCATCACGCAAGTAGTCGCTCACTGGCTGCAAGCTTGCGAAATTCGCATCCGTCAGCTTCACACCCGATTTGTTAACGGATTGCGTGCCGTCAAACAAATAATTCGTATTGGAGACGAGATTAGACGGATAGCTGTCCTTCGCCGTGTAATCCTTCTGGTACGACATAAAGCCGGTCAGCTTGAAATCGGTCGGAATACCGGTATATGTCGTAAAATTCAGATTGCCGCGCGCATTGTTAAAGCCAATGTTGTTCTCGGCGATAAGACCTGGATTGCTATTGCTTGTGAAGCCGTATGCGCCGTTGCCAAAGGCGATACTGTTGCGGATCACATGCGGCACATGAATGCCCTCGCCGCCGAGCTTGAAGCCGTTTTTATCGCCTGCTCCTACGGTGCCGTCCGTCAGGAAGCCGTTGTTGAAGGCGATGCTGTCCTCGATCAAAACAGCCCCGATGGCTCCCGTACCGGCCTTTGTATACAAGTCCCAGCCGTCGTCAATATTATTGTGGGAAATGGTGCCGCGGAACACATTGCCGACGCCAACCGTTAATTTAGCTGCAAAGCCGTCGGCATTGTTATCGGACGGGTCGCGGTTGTCGAACGACGTGCTGTTCAAAATCAAATTGTACGACGGCCACTCCGAGCGATCGTTGGAGCCGTCCGTCCGGCTGATTTGCAGCCCCGTGTCGCCATTCTGGTAGAAGCGGCTTTGCTCCACAATATTGTGGCTGCCGCCGACCGTAAAGCCCTTCAGGTTGGCTGCGGAACGTTTGAAATCTATGCCCTTCACATGCCAGTAATGGCCGCTGAGCACAACGCCCTCCGACTTTTTGTCGAAATCAATGACCGGCTTCGCGCCCGGAGCCGCTACCAAATATTTGCGCGCCTCAGCTGTGCCATCATTATACTTCTGAATATCCAGCTTCGAGCTTCGCACATAGGTTCCGTCGAGCAGCACTATTTTCTGTCCCGGACGGACGAATTGAACGGCCGTATCCAGGTCAAGCGGCTGCTGAGCCGTTCCGGTTCCCGCATTTGTCCCTGTCGGGGATACAACAATATCTCCATCCGGCACATAAGACTTCACCGTTACCGAGTGGTTGCGGACCAGTTTATCGTACGAGGTCAGCAGTTGGGTATCATCCGGCAAAAACGTCACGCTGAAATTTGTCCGGCTCGCCGCTGCAAGCGTAGCGGGAATAGCCGTAATTTTACCGGCTTCCACAGCCGTATCCTGCGCGATGACCGTCTGTCCCTGCTTCACGGTGACCGAGCCGCGCACATTGGCTTTCACCCGCAGTGCATACTCGGTCTGGGAGGTACGATCCAGTGACACGATTTCCAGGTCCGGCGTAGCCGGTACAATCGGCGCTTCCACCTTAGGCGCGTCGGCTTGAGCCGCTGTCACTGTGAACCGGATGTTGCTTACCTCAATCGTAGCCAGACGGGCCGCATAGAAGCCCACATAAATTTTGGAATCCTGCACGTTCAAGATGTCCGGCGTGTAAAAAATACGCTCCGCCTCGTCATTCAGCTTGGCCATGTAGCCGCTGTTCGTTTTCGCAAGCGTCAACCGGTAAGGCTTGGCCGGATGCGTGTTGGCGGCGGCTGGCAACTCATTTTTCAGCATCTGCAGCTTCAGGCCCTGACTACCCGCCCCATCCTTAGTCGCCACACCTGTCCGGACGAACAATTGCGTGCCATTTGCCGCCCCCGTGCCGCCGCTGAAGCCGCCGACCGCTGCGATATTTGCAGCAAATACACTTGAATCTCCCGCCGTTCCAATTGCATCCCGCGCCATCAGGCCAAACGACTCCTGACCGTCATGCGGCGTTTTCGCATAGGCAACAACCTTCACATCAGCTGACAACACGAAGTTATCTTGCGCCGCATCAATTTCCGTGTAATAGAAGGAAATACCGTCGTGATCGCCGGTTACCTTGCCACCGCCTTCAAGCGCAACCACCTCGATCGTACCATCGTCCTTCACGTTTACCTTGTTATTCGCCGAGGACGTGGACTGGCCGAACCGAATACTGTTCCATTTGACCGTCTGAGCGTCACGCACCGCAGCTTTCAGCACAATCGGCTGCAGCCCCGAGTCCACGGCCTTGATGACAACATCATACGTACCCGCTGCCGACGGATTGAAGCTCGAAGCGTCCACCGTATATTGTCCAGCCGCAAGCGCTTCACGATCTCCGTTGTCGTACACCTTGGAAACTTGCAAGCCTGCCTGATCAAAGGCTTCTCCAACCACATACGTCGTCTTCGGATAGCCGGTTACCTCGATGCTGGTCAGCTCCTTGACCTTGACCGTGACGTTTAACGGTACCGTCTTGCCTTTATGCGTAATTGTCAGCGCTTTGCTGCCGGCACTCGTCGTATCCAGCGCGCTGACCGTAAATTCGCCCTTGAGCAGCCGAGCTGCCGTGCCGTCATCGTACTTCGCATATACGATCAGGCCGTCCAGCTCCAGCTGATCGCCCAGGTAGTAGAGCGTTTTTTGCGGCAGCTGGCGGATCTCCAGCCCGGTTAAAGCCGCGCCTTTCACCGTCACGTCAAAGGCAGCTGTCTTCGACGGCGTCTCCGTCGAGGTCATGACGACCGTTTTCGTACCGACAGTCTGAAAGGTGTAATCGCCAACTGCTATCGGCGCTCCGTCAATCGTCAGCGTATACTGGTCGCTTGTCAGTTCGCGCGTCATCCCGTTGTTATACGAAGCTAGCACCGTAAAGCCTTCAGGGTCAAAGGAATCGCCCAAATAATACGTGGTCTTGGCCGGATAATACTGAATATCCAATGCAGTGACAGTCAAGGACAACACTTCAACGTTCACCGTAGCCGTTGCACCGTTGTAATGGATCGTCAGCGTCTTGCTGCCCTCGGTCGTGCTGTCGAAGCCGGTTACTATGTAATCAAATCTCGAGAGCGGTTCCTGTCCGCTGCTATTGACAGCTGTTACCTGCAGTCCGCTGAGGTCCAGGCTGTCTCCGATCAAATAAGTTGTTTTCATCGCTGCCGCATTGACGAGCAGTTGGCTGGTCGTTTTCGTATTGACCTTGAAATCCAGCTGGCTGAACGTCACCTCGGCATCCCGGGCTACATACAGCCCGGCAAATAAATTGTCGGGAAACATCCCGTCCAGCACCAGCTGCTTGCTGACGCCATTCGCTGTAATCTCGTAAGCAGAGCCGGATTTCTTCAGCTTGAGATCATAAACGCCATTTGCTGCGGGGGCCGCAACGCCCGGTAAATCCAGCTTGACGTTAGCGCCGCCATTGGCAGTACCGGCAACGCCTTGCTTGTACAACGCTTGCATCACATTTGGCGTACCGCCAAAGCCGCCAACCGCCACGTAGTTGGAGGACTGGGTTGCGGTTCCCGGTGCAAAGCTATTGCGGAGCATGAGACCGAATGACTTTTGCGTCGGCGAGCTGATGGAGCCTGTGCTGTTGAAGCTGCGCACAGTCGCCTTCGCGGTCAGCTCGAAATTGGACGCTGTCGGCAGCTGCTTGTAGTAATACGACAGCCCCTCGTCTGTTCCGGCCAGCTTGCCCCCGGTTGCCTTCAACGTCACCGAGCCGTCCTGTTGCACCGTCGGGTTCGGGTTGCGTCCGGCATCGCCTGTGCTCGTATTGGAGCCAAAGGCCTCAAACTTCCATTCGCCCAAGTCCACCTTGGACTCCACAGCCAGGTTCACCTGACTGAACGTAACCTTCGTATTCCGGGCCGTATACAGACCGGCAAATGCCATGCCTGCAGCCACATTTTCTACCGTCTTCGTATCGTCGCCAATCTTCAGCACATAATTGTTTCCTGTGCGCTTGAGGCTGAGAAGATACGAAGCGCCATTGGCTGGCGCCGCTGCCGTAGCTGACGGGTCCAGCTTCACGACCGGCTTTATGCTGCTGTCCGGCTGAAGCGTCAGCTGCTTGTGAAACGCTTGCATTTTCTGTGAAATGGCGCCGACTGCCACATATTCACCGTCGGCATACACCGCGCCGTACACGTTCTCGGCAACGCTGCTGCGCACCATCAATCCGAAGGATACTTGATTATTCGCCGTCCACGCCTCGACCTGGGCGGTTGCCGTCAATTCAAAATCCGCATCCGTCGGAATTTCCTGATAATAATAGGCAAGCCCCTCCGTAGGCGTAGACGTAGAGCCTGTCACAATTTTCCCTACGTTATTGGAGCTGCGCAAAGTGACGGTTCCGTCGTTATTTTCCTCGATGCCAAAGTTGGCAGCCGTAATTCCGCCTGAGCCTACATCGCCGAACACGCTGCCTTTCCATTTGCTGTTGCCCGCGAGCTTAATCATTCCTGCTGGCGGGTCTGCGGCTTCAGCCACTGCTGGTCTTAGCGCCATTGTCGATACCAGCATGACAAAGGACATGATCATGGCTACAACCTGCATTGATTTTCTCATTCATCTGTTCTCCTTGTCTGGCTAAGTATTTAAGTAAGTATACCCCCTCTTTATAAGCGCTTCCAAGAAGGTACGTCAATAATCAATAGCTCAGATAACAGCAATGACTGGGAAAATGAGCAGTGTTGGCGGGACTTTATACATGATGTGCTAACAGGCTCGCGCAAAAAATAGCGAAGCAGCATACCGTGCATCTGGCAGTAAAGAGCACATCCTTGACGAGGAAAATGGGGATTAATTTTGAATCCACGCACTCCAAACGGAGTGCGACTGGAGTAATTGGCTGGAGGCACATGGACCACACAATTTCAATCCACGCACTCCAAACGGAGTGCGACTTGTCGATCGCCGCTGATCCGGGCAGCAGCTGCTTATTTCAATCCACGCACTCCAAACGGAGTGCGACCGTCATGCTGAACATGTCACCGTCTCCACCCGGCATCTATTTCAATCCACGCACTCCAAACGGAGTGCGACTGCTTGTAATCGTTGTTCCAGGCTACCTCCATGATGATTTCAATCCACGCACTCCAAACGGAGTGCGACCCTTGACACAACGCCCATTGCAGTCCCCCTGTGTCAGAATAGTTGTCGTACCTCTCGAATGAATGTACAGTAAGAAACAGAGAGGTCGAGGTGGAGA
>NZ_JCAMRT010000042.1:0-20661 GCF_059821225.1 Paenibacillus sp. sg306046 | reverse complement strand
CATGTGATCATTGAGGAGTACGTTCCGGCAGAGCCGCTGCGCACGCCTGTCGAGGTGTCGCCGCAAAATCCGGTGCTGCTCGTGCTGTCGGCCAAAAATGAACAGCGCCTGCGTCAACAGGCGGAGAACCTGCTCGCCGCACTGCAGGAGGGACGATTCGCCGACGAAGATCTCGCGGACATGGCCTATACCTTGCAGGTGGGACGAGAAGCGATGGAAGAGCGTCTTGCCGTAGTTGCAGGCTCGGTGCAGCAGCTGGTTCGCAAGCTGGAGGCGTTTATCAGCGGACAGGAAGAGATCAGTAAACTGTTCCGAGGGCAGGTCAAAGGCAACCGAGACACCTTCTCCCTCTTCGCCGCCGATGAAGAGCTGCAGGAAGCGATTGAAAAATGGATTCAGCGCCGCAAGCTGGCCAAGCTGGCCGACCTGTGGGTTAAGGGCCTGGCGCTCGATTGGAGCAAGCTGTGGGGCGAGGAATTGCCGCGCCGCATCAGCCTGCCGACCTATCCGTTTGCCAAACAGCGTTGCTGGGCACCGCAGCTTGAACGTCCGTTCGTCGTTCGAGCAGGCTTGACGACGGACGCGCTTCATCCGCTGTTGCAGCGGAACACGTCCGATTTTTCCGAACAGAGATACAGCACGAGCTTGACGGGGCAGGAGTTTTTCCTTGCTGATCATGTGGTGAAGGGACAGCGCGTTTTGCCGGGCGTCGCCTATCTGGAGATGGCACGCGCCGCCGTTGAGCTGGCGGCCGGAGCTCCCGACGAGGACAAGCAATTCCTTCGTTTGCAAAATGTGGTCTGGACGCACCCTGTCACAGTCGGCGAGCGGCCTGTCGAGGTACACATCGGACTGTGCGAAGAGGAAGCTGGCACGATCTCCTACGAGATATTCAGCGGCGTTGACGCGAGCATACACTGCCAAGGGCGTGCTGTCGTGATGGGCAAGAAGCAGGTGGAGCGATTGCCTGTTGAGGAGTTGCAGGCAGCTTGCAGCACGCGTGAGCTCAGCGCGTCGGCGTGCTATGAGAGCTTTGCCGCGATGGGCTTGGAGTATGGTCCGGCGCAGCGTGCGCTTGATCTGTTGCAGGTCGGCGACGGGCAAATTCTGGCTCGGTTGACACTGCCGTCTTGCGTGACGGGAACCGCTTCGCAATACGTCCTGCACCCGAGCCTGATGGATGCGGCCTTGCAGGCGGCGATCGGGTTCCAGCTCGGCGTGGCGCCGCTGAAGCCGGCGCTTCCGTTTGCGTTGCAGGAGCTTGACATCTATGCTCCTTGCACGTCTTCGATGTGGGCGCAGGTTCGCTACAGCGAGGGCTGCAAGCCGGGGGATAGCGTGCAGAAGCTCGACATTCGTCTTTGTGACGAGCAAGGCTACGTGTGTGCGCACATGAAGGGCTTTTCCTCCCGCGTGCTGGAAAACCAGGCCGACTCGGAGGCGTTCGAAACGCTCATGCTGGCGCAGCATTGGACGGAACAGGCGCGCGAGCAGCAAGAGGCGACGGCCTATGCGGATCATCTCGTGCTGTCCTGCGAGTTCCAAGCTGACGTGCAAGGGGCGCGCTGCCTGACGCTGCAAGCGGATGAGCGAGACATCGAGGTGCGTTTTGAAGCATATGCGATGCAGGCGTTGGAGGAGATTCAGCGCATCTTGCAAGGCAAGCCCAAGGGCAAGGTGCTGGTGCAGATCGTCGTGCCAGCCCATGCGGAACAGCTTCTGCTCGCCGGGCTGTCAGGTCTGCTGAAAACGGCCCAGATGGAAAATCCGAACTTGATCGGGCAGCTGATCGAAGTCGATGAGCTCGAAGCGGTTGAGGAGAAGCTGCTGGCAGATCGCAACAGCGGGAAGGAAGACCGCATTCGATATCAGGGAAGCTCGCGCCAAGTGGCGGGCTGGCGCGAAGTTCGCGCATCCGCAGATGCAGATACCCTTTTGATACCGTGGAAAGAGGGCGGCATCTATCTCCTCACCGGCGGTGCGGGCGGTCTTGGACGGGTGTTTGCCAAGGAGATCGCCACACAGGCGCCGGGTGCAACGCTGGTGCTCACAGGTCGATCCGTGCTGGGCGAGCCTCAACGAGAGGGGATGTCCGAACTGGAGTCTCTGGGGGCGCGCGTGGTGTACAAGCAGGTGGATGTGACCGATCGAGCGGCAGTCGAGAAGCTGTTTGCAGAGCTGCGGGCGGATCATGGTACCCTGAACGGCATCCTGCACAGCGCCGGGGTGATCCAAGACAGCTTCATCATCAAGAAAACAGTGGCGGAACTGACGCAAGTGCTGGCGCCGAAGGTGCGCGGGCTTGTGAACCTTGATGTCGCCAGCCAAGACATGGCCTTGGACTTCTTTGTTTTGTTCTCTTCGCTGTCCGGCGGCCTTGGCAATCCGGGGCAGGCCGACTATGCGGCGGCTAATGCGTTCATGGATCAGTACGCGGCGCATCGCAACAGACGGGTGGCCGCCGGGGATCGCCTTGGCCGGACGCTGTCGATCAACTGGCCGCTTTGGAAAGAGGGCGGCATGCATGTCGATCCGGAAACCGAGAAGATGATGATGCAGAGCCTCGGCATGATCCCGCTGCGCACCAAGAGCGGACTTCGCGCCTTCTATGAAGGCTTGGCATCGGGTCAGGACCAAGTGCTGGTGATCGAAGGAAAAGCGGAGCGCATCAAGAAGAAACTGCTGCCGGCGTCTGTCTCCGTTTCGCCGTCCTCTGTCGCTGCTGCTGTCGATGACAAGGCGGACAGCATGAACCTGCGAGAGCGCGTGCTGGGCCTGCTGACGCAGACGGTTTCCCGTCTGCTCAAGGTCGATGCAGAAGAGCTGGATGCAGATGCAGAGCTGAGCGAGTACGGCTTTGATTCGATCACGCTGACCGAGTTTGCCAACGATCTAAACGAGGCGTACAAGCTGGACCTGATGCCGACGATCTTCTTCGAGCATCCGACGCTGCATGCGTTTGCCGGTTATTTGGCCGACGAATTCCGAGATGTGTTCGCCTCTCGCTTGACGGCTCCCTCCTCCCCGGCTGCCTCCGCGGAAGCGGAAACGGCACGGGCGGAGGTCGCCGCGTCCCGGCTGCAGGAAGCGATTCCGACCCGGGCGACGAGACAAAAGCGCCGCCCGCGTACCGCTGTGGTGCAGCAGGCACAATCGGCGGTGACCGAGCCGATCGCCATCGTGGGAATGAGCGGGGCCTTCCCGCAATCCCGCGACATGCAGGAGTTCTGGCACAACCTCGTGGAAGGCATCGACTGCATCTCCGAGATTCCTCCGGAACGCTGGGATTGGAGAGCCTATTTGGGCGACCCGAAGACAGAAGCCAACAAAACGAACATCAAGTGGGGCGGCTTCCTCGACGAGACCGACAAGTTCGATTCGCTCTTCTTCGGCATCTCGCCGCTGGAAGCCAAGCTGATGGACCCTCAGCAGCGCCTTTTGATGACCTATGCCTGGAAGGCGATCGAGGATGCGGGCTATTCGGCACAGAGCCTGTCGGGCAGCAAAACGGGGATTTTCGTCGGAACGGGAAGCAGCGGGTATAGCGGACTGATTACGCAGGCGAACGTCCCCATTGAAGGGTACTCGTCCACGGGCGTCGTGCCGTCGGTCGGACCGAACCGCATGAGCTATGCCCTGAACCTTCACGGCCCGAGCGAGCCGGTGGAGACCGCTTGTTCAAGTTCGCTGGTCGCCATCCACCGCGCCGTCAGCGCGATGCAGAACGGCGACTGCGACATGGCGGTCGTCGGCGGTGTGAACACGATCGTAACCCCGGAGGCGCATATCAGCTTCAACAAGGCCGGCATGCTGTCGGAAGACGGACGCTGCAAGACGTTCTCGGACGCGGCGAACGGCTATGTGCGCGGCGAAGGGGTCGGCATGCTCGTTTTGAAAAAGCTGACGGCAGCCGAGCGCGACCGAGATGCTATCTACGGCTTGATTCGCTCGACGGCGGTCAACCACGGGGGGCGGGCGAATTCGCTGACGGCTCCCAACCCGAAGTCCCAAGCAGACCTGCTGATCAACGCGTACGACAAAGCGGGCATCGACCCGCGGACCGTCACCTACATCGAGGCGCACGGAACGGGCACCGAATTGGGCGACCCGATTGAGATCAACGGATTGAAGAGCGCGTTCCAAGAGTTGTACAGAAGAACAGGGACGCAAGAGGTCGAGAGCGTTCACTGCGGACTGGGTTCGGTGAAAACGAACATCGGCCACCTTGAACTCGCGGCTGGCATCGCAGGCGTGATCAAAGTGCTGCTGCAGCTCCGTTACCGGACGCTGGCGCCTACGCTGCATTGCGAAACGGTCAATCCCTACATCCAGCTGGAGGGCAGCCCGTTCTATTTCGTGCGGGAGGCGAAGCGATGGGAGGCTCTGCAAGACGCAGCCGGCCAAGACCTGCCGCGCCGTGCGGGCGTCAGTTCCTTCGGGTTCGGCGGCGTCAACGCGCATGTCGTGATCGAGGAGTATTTGCCGAAGGAGCCGTCGAGATCGAAGACGGAGACCTCGACCGAGAACCCGGTCGTCATCGCGCTGTCAGCCAAGAATGAACAGCGCCTGCAGGAGCAGGTGCGGCAACTGTGCAACGCCCTCGTCGCGCAGGAGTTTGTCGACGAAGACCTCGCATCCATCGCCTACACGCTGCAAGTTGGGCGCGATGCGATGGAAGAGCGTCTGGCTCTGGTCGTCACGTCGGTTGAAGAGATGGAGCGCAAATTGCAGGCGTTCTTGCAAGGGCAGCCCAGGCTGAACGGTATCTGGCGAGGACAGGTCAAGCGCGGCAAGGCGAGCCCGGCCGAAACGGCTGCTCATCCGGAATCGCGAGGGGCGGAGCAGATCGCCGAACTCTGGGTGAAGGGCCAGTTTTCGGACTGGAACCGACTCTACGGCGAGAACCGACCGCGCCGTCTCAGCCTGCCGACCTATCCGTTCGCGAAGGAGCGCCACTGGATTTCGCAAGCGCAGGATGCCTATGAAGTGCTGCTGTTTGAACCGATCTGGACCGAGCAGGCGGTGGTCCCGCAATCTTCGCAACCATCTCTCGCGCAGCATCTTGTGCTGCTCTGCGAGGTCGAGGCTAAGCTCGATTCGTTGCAGTATTGCATCCTGCAGGCCGGCTCCGCTGCGCTTGCAGATCGCTTCCAGGCGTTTGCGGCACAGGTGTTCACGGAGATTCAGACCCTTCTGCAGAACAAGCCGAAGGGCAAGGTGCTGATGCAGATCGCTGTGCCGTCACAGGCGGATTCGCAGTTGTTCACCGCGTTGTCCGGCCTGCTGCGAACGGCGCAGCTGGAGAACCCGAACTTCATCGGGCAAGTGATCGAAGTGGAGTCGGACGCAGGGCTTGAAGCGAGACTGCAAGAGAACCTGCACGCCCTGCAAGACGACCATGTCCGCTATCAAAACGGCAAGCGTCTTGTTGCCACGTGGCGCGAAGTGGAGATCGACCAAGAGCGCGCCCCGGTTCCGTGGCGTTCAGCAGGCATCTACCTGCTTACGGGCGGCGCCGGCGGGATCGGGATGATCGTCGCCGAGGAGATCGCACGGCAGGCCGCCAACCCGACCCTGATTCTCGCGAGCCGATCCCCGCTGTCGGACGCTGGTCAGGCCCGTCTGCGGAAACTGCGGGGCATGGGCGCATGCGTGGAATATCGGCAAGTCGACGTGAGCTCTGCTCCTGAGGTGACGCGCCTGATCGAAGGCATCTGTGAAAAATATGGCGCCCTGCACGGCATCTTGCATGGTGCGGGCGTCAACCGGGATCAGTTCATTTTCAAGAAAACACAAGAGGAGCTGGCCGAGGTGCTGGCTCCCAAGGTTGCAGGTCTGGTGCATCTGGATGCGGCGAGCAAAGGCCTGAACCTCGACTTCTTCGTGCTCTTCTCCTCCGTCGCAGCCGTCTTCGGCAATCTCGGACAGGCCGACTACGCGACGGCGAACGCATTCCTGGATGCCTTTGCGAACTCTCGCGGCGGACGTTTCTTGTCCATCAACTGGCCGCTCTGGCAAGAGGGCGGAATGCGCGTTGACGAAGAGACGGAAAAGCTGCTGCTGCAACGCATGGGGATGATTCCTATGCGAACTCAAACCGGGTTGCAGGCCTTGTATCGCGGTCTGGCAACCGGTAAAGATCAGGTGATGGTGTTGGAAGGCAAACGTACACAAATCAAGCAAACCATGCACTCAGAACCGGTTCACGCAACGTCCGCTTCCTCGACGGCGGTCCTGCCGCCGCTGGAAGCAGCCCTGCTGCACATGGTTTCCGAGTTGCTCAACGTGAAAGGGAACGAGATCGATCCGGATGCCCAACTGACGGAATACGGCTTCGATCCGTACCTGCTCAGCGAGCTGGCGCAGAAGATCACCCGTCAATACAGGCTTGAACTCACGCCGTCTTCGCTTTATGAGACCACGCTTCGTCAAGTGGCAGAACGCATCGAGGCACGTACAGCCAAGGTCGAAGTCGCGGAGGTCGTCACGCTTGCCAAGAAGCAAGACGCCGCACTGCGCGCCAAGACCTTGCATGCGCTAAAAGTTCTCTTCAGCGAGACCACCGACATCCGCGCGAACCAACTGGATGCCGAAGAGCCGCTGGAGAGCTACGGGATCGATTCGCTGATGATCTCCAAGCTCAACCAGAAGCTCGCCGTGATTTTTGGCGATCTGTCCAAGACGCTCTTCTTTGAATACCGCACGCTGGGCGCGCTGGCCGACTATTTTGTCGAGGAAGAACGGACGGTCTGCCAGCGGTGGACGGGGTATGAGGCACCCGTCGCAGCGGATGCATCTGCTGCACAGCCGCCGGCAAGACCGGTCGAACGGATCGCGCCTGTAGCGCCATTGCCGACGAAACCGAACGAGCGCGAACCGATTGCGATCATCGGGATCTCCGGCCGCTATCCCAAGTCGCCTTCGCTACAGCACTATTGGGATAATCTAAAAGCGGGCCGAGACTGCGTCTCCGAGGTTCCGAGCGAACGCTGGTCGCTGGATGATTTTTACCATCCGAGTCCAGACGAAGCGATGGGACAAGGCAAAAGCTACAGCAAATGGGGCGGTTTTGTAGACGGATTCGCAGACTTTGATCCGCAGTTCTTCAACCTGTCGCCCCGCGAGACTGTCAACATCGACCCGCAGGAGCGCCTCTTCCTGGAAGAGAGCTGGAAGGCGCTGGAGGATGCCGGATATACCAAGGAGCGCATCGCGGACCAGCACGAAGGCCGCGTCGGGGTGTTTGTCGGCGTGACCAAAACCGGCTTTGAGCTGTATGGGCCGGATCTGTGGAAGCAAGGGGAGAAGATCTTCCCGCGCACGTCTTTTGCTTCCGTTGCGAACCGCGTGTCGTATTTCCTCAACCTCAACGGGCCGAGCATGCCGGTGGATACGATGTGCTCCTCTTCGCTGAGTGCGATTCATGAGGCTTGCGAGCACTTGTACCGCAGGGACTGCGAGATGGCGATCGCGGGCGGGGTGAACCTGTACCTGCATCCTTCCGCCTACGTGTTCCTCAGTGCGCAGCGCATGCTCTCGACGGACGGGCAGTGCAAGAGCTTCGGGCTGAACGGCAACGGATTCGTGCCGGGCGAAGGCGTGGGCGCAGTATTGCTCAAGCCGTTGTCGCAGGCGCTCGCGGACGGCGACCAGATTCATGCGCTGATCCGAGCCTCCCGCGTGAACCATGGGGGTAAGACCAACGGGTACACCGTGCCCAACCCGACTGCGCAAGGCGACCTGATCTTCGAGACCTTGGAGCGGGCCGGACTCAATGCGCGCCAAGTCAGCTACATCGAAGCGCACGGCACGGGCACAGAGCTCGGCGATCCGATCGAGATCACCGGGCTGACGCAAGCTTTCCGACGCCATACGAAGGACAACGGCTTCTGCGCGATCGGCTCGGTGAAGTCGAACATCGGACATCTGGAAGCGGCAGCCGGCATCGCGGGACTTGCAAAGATCGTCCTGCAGATGAAGCATGGCCAACTTGCGCCGAGCCTGCATGCGCAAGAGTTGAACCCGAACATTCAGTTTGGAAAAACGCCGTTTGTGGTGCAGCAGGAGCTGACCGACTGGAAGCGTCCGGTAGTAGAGATCGACGGCAAAGAACAGGAAGGTCCGCGCATCGCAGGTCTGTCCTCGTTTGGTGCAGGGGGCGCCAATGCGCACATCCTCATCGAAGAGTACCGACCTGAGCAAGCGTCTGGGACGCAGGCGCGGGTCACGCCGCAAAACCCGGCTGTGATCGTGCTGTCGGCTCGCCAGGAAGAGCAGCTTCGTCAACAGGCTCTGCAGCTGCTGGCAGCCGTCGAGGACGGGCGAATCACGGAGGCCAATCTGCCCGATGCGGCCTACACGCTGCAGGCGGGACGCGAGCCGATGGAAGAGCGGCTGGCGCTGGTCGTTGGCTCTCTGCAAGAGATGACTGACAAGCTGAAGCGCTATGCAGCTGGCGAGACGGGCGTAGAAGACCTGTATCGCGGGCAATTCAGACGCAGCAATGAGGATCTGATGCTGTTTGCCGCCGATGAAGACATGGTACTGACGATTGAAGCGTGGATTGCAAAGCGCAAGTTCGGCAAACTCCTTTCCTTGTGGGTCAAGGGACTGACCTTGGATTGGAAAAAGCTGCACGGTGCACACCAGACCCGCCTGATCAGTCTCCCGTCGTACCCTTTCGCCAAACAACGCATCTGGCTCCCGGCGATCCGTGTAGCACCAGTTGCACCAGTCGCCCGTGAAGCACCGGCAGCACCAGTCGCACCGGAGGACGAACTCAAGCCGATCGGACCGGCGAAAGCGTCGTCGAACCGTTCCGGCAGCTCGAACCTTTCCGTCCAAACGAACGGGATCGCGCTGCAGCCGCTGTCGGCTGTCCGCGAGCCGTTCTCGGAACGGTCAGCGCCTCGTCGACCGATCCAACTGTCACCTGGAGGTCAAGCGACGACGGCACCGGCCCCTGTGGAGATCAAAGTGGCGGCGCCTGCACCGTCTGTTCCGGCATCTCTCCCGTCGGAGTCTTTGCAAAAAGAGCTGCAAGCGACCCTGGCCGAAGCGCTGTTCTTGCAGCCGAGCGACGTCGACGTAAACAAGGCATTCGTGGACATGGGGCTGGACTCCATCGTCGGAGTGGAATGGGTTCGCGTGATCAATCAACGGTACGGCACGGACATCCCGGCGACCAAAGTCTATGACTACCCGACCGTCCGCGAGTTTGCCCTCTACATCGCAAACGTGTTGAGCAAAAACGCACCAAGAGCGGCAACGGCACCTGTACCAGCACCGACGCTTGCATCGACACCATCGCCGACGCCTGCACCAACACCTGTACCGCAAATCGAAGCTCCCAAGGCGGCTCCTTCGGTCTCGGCGGCCACCCTGCACGAAGAACTGCGCAACAGTCTCGCAGACGCGCTGTTCCTGCAGCCAAGCGACATCCACCTCGACAGGAAGTTCGTCGATATGGGGCTGGACTCCATCGTCGGAGTGGAATGGATTCGCGTAATCAACCAGCAGTACGGCACGGACATCCCGGCGACCAAAGTCTACGACTACCCAACCGTCCGCGAATTCGCCGTCTACTTGAGCAAGCAGCTGCACAAGCATCCGATCACGGAAAAGCGGGCAACGGAGCTCTCCGTAGACGATCTGCTCTTGCAGGTGTATGAAGGGAAGCTCGGCAGTGAACAAGCCGATCAATGGCTTCAGCAGTTCAAAATCAGGGAGGAAGTAAAATGACCAAACAAGAGATCTTGGAAGTCGTCGTCCGCAATACCCGTGAAGTGCTCCCGGAGCTGGAAGGTCACACCTTCCAGCCGACGGACCAACTAGTCAATCTTGGCGCGAATTCGGTGGACCGCGCGGAAATCGTCATGATGACCATCGAAGAGCTGGACCTGAAGATCCCGCGCGTCGAGCTGTCCACGGCGAAAAACATCGGTGAACTGGTCGAGGTCCTCTATGGCAAGCTCCAGACCGCCTGAGTTGCTCATCACGGGCCTTGGCGTCACCTCGGCCATCGGGCAGGGCAAGTCGGATTTTACCTCCGCTCTGCTGGAAGGCCGCCATGCGTTCGGCGTGATGCAACGCCCGGGCAGACAAAAAGGAACCTCCTTCCTCGGAGCGGAGGTTCCTTCCTTGTCTCTTCCGGAGCGTTTTACCAAACGGCTGTTGCGCACGCTCTCTTTTTCCGGGCAAGTGGCGCTGGCCACCTTGCAAGAGGCGTGGGACGAAGCGCAGCTCAGTACGGTCGACCCGTCCCGCATCGGCCTTGTGGTAGGCGGCTCCAACCTGCAGCAGCGCGAGCTGCTGCAAACGCATGAATCCTACGGGGACCAGCTCGACTTTCTGCGTCCGACCTATGGACTCTCTTTTCTGGACAGCGACCTGGGCGGCCTGTGTACCGAACAGTTCGGCATACGCGGGTTCGGCTACACGATCGGCGGGGCATCGGCCAGCGGACAGTTGGCGGTCTTGCAGGCCGCTGAAGCGGTTCGTTCGGGACAAGTTGAGGTCTGCCTCGCGATGGGAGGCTTGATGGATCTGTCCTACATGGAGCTTCAGGGATTACGAGCAATCGGCGCCATGGGAAGCGACCGTTATGCGGACGACCCGGCTCGGGCATGCCGTCCGTTTGACAAGAGACGCGACGGGTTCATTTACGGGGAAGGATGCGGCGTCATCGTGATCGAACGGGCCGAGCATGCGATCCAACGGCAGGTCCGACCCTACGCGAGCGTAGTCGGCTGGGGCCTGGCGATGGATGCCAACCGCAACCCGAACCCCTCGTGCGAGGGGGAGGTTCGAGTGATTCGACAAGCGCTGGAACGAGCGGGCCTGTCACCCGAGGAGATCGACTATATCAACCCGCATGGAACGGGATCGGGGATCGGCGATGAGACCGAATTGCAGGCTCTGCGCGAATGCGGGCTGCTGGCGGCGCGCATCAACGCCACCAAGTCGATCACGGGCCACGGGCTGACGGCGGCCGGCGCTGTGGAGATCGTCGCCACGCTGCTGCAGATGAGCGCGTCTCAGCTGCATCCGACCCGCAACTTGGAGGACCCGATGGACGAGGAGTTCAACTGGGTGCGTGGAGAAGCGGAGCCGCATGACATGCACAGAGCCCTGAGCCTGAGCATGGGATTTGGCGGCATTAACACCGCCATTTGTTTACAACGAGTATGAGGAGGACGACCATGGCTGCCGTCGGTATCGAAGCGATGAATGTGTTCGGGGGGACCGCGTATCTCGATGTCATGGAACTGGCGAGACATCGAAACCTAGACATCCCCAGATTTGAAAATTTGCTGATGAAGCAAAAGGCGGTCGCCTTGCCGTTTGAAGACCCGGTGACATTTGCCGTCAACGCGGCCAAGCCGGTAGTCGATGCGCTGTCCGAGGAAGAAAAAAACCGCATCGAGCTGCTGATCACCTGCACGGAATCAGGGGTCGACTTCGGCAAGTCGCTCAGCACCTACGTGCATCATCATCTGGGACTGAGCCGTACCTGCCGCCTGTTCGAGATCAAGCAAGCCTGCTATTCGGGTACCGCCGGATTCCAGATGGCCATCAACTTCATCCTCTCCCAAGTTTCGCCGGGAGCCAAAGCGCTCGTCGTCGCCACGGACATCTCCCGGTTCCTGGCCGTCGAAGGCGGAGATGCGCTCAGCGAAGACTGGTCGTTCGCCGAACCGAGCGGCGGCGCAGGCGCGGTGGCGCTTCTGGTCAGCGACAAGCCGCACGTGTTCCAAGTCGATGTCGGAGCCAACGGATATTATGGCTACGAGGTGATGGACACCTGCCGCCCGGTGGCCGACAGCGAAGCGGGCGACGCGGACCTCTCCCTGCTCTCGTATCTGGATTGCTGCGAGAATGCGTTCCTGGAATACCAGCGCCGCGTCGCCGATGTCGAGTACCGCGATACATTCCAGTACCTGTCCTTCCACACGCCGTTTGGCGGCATGGTCAAAGGCGCGCACCGCACGATGATGCGCAAGATCGCCAAGGTCAAAGGCCCGGAGATCGAGGCCGATTTCCAACAGCGCGTGGCGCCGGGTCTGACCTACTGCCAGCGCGTGGGCAACATCATGGGGGCCACCGTTCTGCTCTCCTTGGCGAGCACGATCGACAACGGACAGTTTGAAGGGAACAGGCGCATCGGGATCTTCTCCTATGGCTCGGGCTGCTGCTCCGAATTTTACAGCGGCGTCGTCACCCCTCGCAGTCAAGAAGTTCTGCGCGGCTTCAAGCTTCAAGAGCAACTGAACAACCGCTACCGACTGTCGATGAACGAATATGAGAAGGTTCTCCACAGCAGCAGCGCCGTCAAATTCGGCACCCGCAATGTCAAGCTGGACTTGAACCTGATCCCGGGCGCTCTCGCTTCCGGGCCAGCCGGACAGCGCCTGTATCTGGAAGAGATCTCGGAATTCCATCGGGAATACCGGTGGTGCTGATGAACACGGCCGCCTACGAGACGATCCGGGTGCGGATGCAAGGCCCGGTGTGCTTTTTGCAGTTCAACCGTCCCGAGGCGAAGAACACGATCAACGAGCGCTTGGTGTACGAGTGTCGCCAGGTGATCGACCACTGCCGGGAACAGGCTTCGATCCTTGTGCTGGAGGGGTTGCCGGACGTGTTCTGCTTCGGGGCCGATTTTCAAGAGCTGCATGAGAAAAAGGCGAGCGGGCGGAGCCCCGACCCGTCACCGGAGCCGCTGTACGACCTGTGGCTCGATCTGGCGACTGGCCCGTTTATCACTATCTCGCACGTTCGCGGCAAGGTCAACGCCGGCGGCGTCGGGTTTGTTGCCGCCTGCGATATCGTGCTGGCGGATGAAACGGCGGAGTTCTCCTTGTCCGAATTGCTCTTCGGACTTTTGCCGGCATGCGTGCTGCCGTTTTTGATCCGGCGGATCGGTTTTCAGAAGGCGAACTATTTGACGCTGATGACGCAGCCGGTCAACGTCCGACAAGCCGTGGAGTGGGGGCTTGTCGATGCCTGCGATGCAGAAAGCGAGACCTTGCTTCGCAAGCATCTCATACGGCTGCGTTATGTGCCGAGGCGCGGCATCGAGCGATACAAGCGCTTGATGAACAGCTTGCAGGACGGTCTGCACCGCGCCAAGCCATTGGCGCTCGAAGCGAACCGGGAAGTGTTTGCAGATCCGCGCAACCAAGAGATGATTTTCCGTTATATCGCTACGGGGCAATTCCCGTGGGAGAGCTGATCCGCGGAGAGTGGAGGAGAACATGACGCATCCAGTGGTGGAGTGCAGAGAGATCGAGACAGGGATCGTGCAAGTGACCTTGCAGGATCGGGAACAGAAGAACACCTTTACCGCAGAGCTGGTGCGCGGCCTGATCGAAGCGTTCGAGGAGATTGCCGCGAATGAACGCTGCAAGGCGGTCATCCTCACCGGCTATGGCACTTATTTTTGCTCCGGCGGCACGATGGAAGGGCTGCTGGCGATTCATGAAGGAAGAGGCCGTTTCACCGATGCGAACGTCTACGCGCTCGCCTTGGAGTGCAAGGTTCCGGTGATCGCCGCGATGCAAGGGCACGCGATCGGCGGCGGGTTTGTCGTCGGGCTGTTTGCCGACTTTGTGATCTTGAGCCGTGAGAGCGTGTATACCACCAATTTTATGCGCTTTGGATTCACACCCGGCATGGGGGCTACCTACATCGTGCCGAAGAAGCTGGGCTTCTCCCTCGGAGAGGAGATGCTGATGAGCGCCAACAACTACAGAGGCGCCGACTTGGAAAAAAGGGGCGTGGCGTTCTCCGTCGTTCCGCGTGAAGACGTGATGAACCGGGCGCTGCAGCTGGCGCGCCAGCTGGCGGAAAAACCGAGAGTGTCGCTGATCACCTTGAAGGACCATCTGGTCCGACCGATCCGGGAGGAGCTGCCTCGCGTGATCGAGCAAGAGATGGCCATGCATGAAAAGACATTCCATGAACCGGAAGTGAAAGACAGAATCATCTCCCTGTTTGGAAATTAACAAGCACTCGCCGTGCTTGCGACCATACATTTTGCTGTAAAAGAGGGGTTCAGATGAAGCTACAAAAGATCTTACGTGCGCTTGAGGCCAAAGCGATCAGCCCTGAAGAGGCCAAGCAGGCCCTTGCACGGGCTCGATCCCACGAGTTGCAAATGTCCGCCCCCCTTGCGAATGCTGTGCGCGAGCTGTCCGTTGATCGGGCGGTTCGCCTGCAGCCGGAATCGCTAGGCCATCCGCTGTTCCAAACGAGATACCGCACCATGTGGAGTTACTTTGCCGGCTCGATGTATCGTGGGATCGCATCTGAGGAGATGGTGGCGCGCATGGGGCAGGCCGGTCTGCTGGCCTTTTTTGGCAGCGCCGGTTTTCAGGTGCATGAACTGGAGCCCGTCCTGCAGCGCATTCAGGCGCGGCTGGGTTCGGACAAGCCGTATGGCATGTGCCTGATCGCCAACCTGAACGACCCGGACGAAGAGCGGCGTACAGCGGAACTGTACGTCGAGTACGGCGTGAAGGCGATCGAAGTGTCCGCCTTCTCCACTCCGACGCTCCCGCTGGTCTATCTGCGCCTCAAGGGCCTGTCCCGTCAATACGGCCGACTGATCTTCCCGCGCCGTCTGATCGCCAAATGCTCGCATCTGGACACGGCGCGCGTGTTTCTCTCGCCGCCGCCCGAGCCGCTCGTCCAGCAGCTGCTGCGCTACGGCCTGATCAGCGAGGAAGAAGCCGTCCTGTCGCAAACGATTCCGCTGGTCGACGACCTCGCGATCGAAGCGGACTCGGGCGGTCACACGAACCAAGGCGTATCGTTCTCCCTCCTGCCCGCCATCCGCGCGCTCAAGGACCAGCTCCAGCGGCAGTTCCGCTACCAAGAGGAGATTCTCATCGGCTGCGGCGGAGGGATCGGCACGCCGGAAGCGGTCGCGTCGGCCTTCATGCTCGGGGCTGATTTTATTTTCACAGGATCGATCAATCAATGCACGGTAGAGAGCGGGGCCCATCCGGTCGTCAAGGACCTGCTGCAGTCCGTCTCGATCCACGACATGGCGATCACGGTTGCAGGCGATATGTTTGAGATCGGCGCGAAGGTGCAGGTGGTGAAAAAACACACCCGGTTCGCCGCCCGCGCCAACAAGCTGCACCAGCTGTTCCACCAATACAACTCGATCGGCGAGATTCCGCTGTCGATCCGGCATGAGATCGAAACGAACTATTTTAAGAAGACGTTTGGGGAAGTTTGGGATCTCGTCTGCGCCTACAAGCGCGCCAAACATCCGGAGCAGCTCGAAGAGGCGGCCGAGAACCCGCGTTTCAAGATGGGGCTGATCTTCAAGTGGTATTTTGCCCATTCGGCACAGGCGACCCTGCGAGGGGATGAGCAGGAGCGGGATAATTTTCAGATCTTCTGCGGCCCGGCGATGGGGGCGTTCAACAGGTGGGTACAAGGCACGCCGTATGAGTCTTGGCAGCAGCGCCATGTGAACACGGTGGCAGAACTGCTGATGCGCAAGGCGTGTGAACATCTGGAATCCCGTCAGTCCACGTCCATTTTGGCAGCCGGCGCAGAAGCGATGCCGAGTTTTGAAGGGGCTGCGATCGCGATCATCGGGCTGAACGGTCAATTCCCGAAGTCCAAAAATGCAGACGAGTTCTGGAACAACCTCGCACAAGGCCGCGACTGCATCTCCGAGATTCCGGCGACGCGCTGGTCGCTCGACGAGCACTACTCGCCCGACCCGAGCGCACCGGGCAAAACCTATTCCAAGTGGATGGGCGTGCTGGAGGATGCGGACAAGTTCGACCCGCTGTTCTTCAACATCTCGCCTGCCGAAGCGGAGTTGATCGACCCGCAGCAGCGGCTGTTCTTGGAGAGTGCATGGCAGGCCATCGAAGACGCCGGCATCGCGCCGTCCTCTCTGTCCGGCAGCCGAACCGGCGTGTTCGTCGGCTGCGGTACGAACGACTACGGGCAGGCGCTGAACCATCAAGGCTTGAACGCACAAGGCCTGATGGGGGCGGCTTCCTCGATCCTCAGCGCTCGCATCTCGTATCTGCTCAACCTCAAAGGCCCTTGCCTTGCGATCGACACCGCTTGCTCCTCCTCGCTGGTGGCGATGGCCGAAGCCTGCAACAGCCTGCTGCTCGGAACGAGCGACTTGGCATTGAGCGGCGGGGTGTATGCGGCGGCCGGGCCTTCCTTGCACATTATGACGAGCAAGGCGGGCATGTTGTCGCCCGACGGACGCTGCTATTCGTTTGATACGCGCGCCAACGGCTTTGTGCCGGGGGAGGGCGTGGGCGTCCTGGTGCTCAAGCGCCTTGAAGATGCTGTGCGGGACGAAGACCCGATCTATGGCGTGATTTGCGGCTGGGGTGTCAACCAGGACGGCAAGACGAACGGGATCACCGCGCCGAGCGTCAATTCGCAGATCCAGCTGGAGCAGGATGTGTATGAACGATTTGGCATCGACCCGGAGACGATCTCCCTGATCGAAGCGCATGGGACGGGCACGAAGCTGGGCGACCCGATTGAAGTCGAGGCGCTGACCGAGTCCTTCCGGCACTTCACGGAGAAAACCGGCTATTGCGCGCTCGGTTCGGTGAAAAGCAACATCGGACACCTGCTGACGGCAGCCGGAGTGGCTGGGGTGATCAAGGCGCTGCTGGCCATGAAGCATCGACAGGTGCCGCCGACGGTGCATTTTAACCAATTGAACGAGCACATTCGGCTCGCGAAGAGTCCTTTTTATATCAATACCGACCTGATTCCCTGGGAGGCGCCAGCCGGGAAGCCGCGCCGTGCCGGGGTGAGCTCTTTCGGATTCAGCGGGACGAACGCGCATGTCGTCATCGAAGAGCATGTGGAAAAAGAGAGTCTGGCTTCAGCAGCGGGAGAAGCGGATGCGCCGCTGCTCTTCGTGTTGTCTGCCATGACCGAGGAACAGCTGCGGACGTATGCAGCCTCGATGGCGGGCTTCCTCGAACAGGAGCGCGACCTGAGCCTTGCGAGCATCGCGTACACCCTGCAGACGGGACGCGATGCAAGAGAGGTGCGGCTGGCGTTTGTGGCCCGTTCGAGAGACGAAGCGCGTCACAATTTTGAAGCCTATGCAGAGGGGCGGACGCTCCCAGGTCTCTTGACGTCGGAGTCGGGAACGAGGCAGGAGGAGGCGCAGGGCCTTGCAAACAAGCCGCTGCAAGAGATCGCCGAACGCTGGGTGAAGGGCGTCCGACTCGACTGGTCGGAACTCTATGCCGATTCGAGACCGCGCCGTGCTCATCTGCCGACCTATCCGTTTGCCAGAGAGCGCTTCTGGGTGCCGGAGCCGGAGATGAAGGAAGGGGAGGCGTCGACGCTGACAGCCGCCCTGCATCCGCTGCTGCACAGCAATACCTCCAAGCTGACGGAGCAACGCTTCTCCTCGACGTTTACCGGGCGAGAATTTTTCCTGTCCGATCATCAGGTGCAAGGGCGGAAGGTGCTGCCGGGTGTCGCCTATCTGGAAATGGCGCGCGCCGCGCTGGAGCAGGCCGCCGACATGCCGTCGATCGCTTTGAAACATGTGGTCTGGGCGCGTCCGATCCTCGCAGAAGAAGACGCGGTGTCGGTGCAGATCGGGCTGCTCCCGGAAGAGAACGGCGAGATCGGATTTGAAGTGTACAGCGGCTTGGACGGCGAGATCGTACATAGCCAAGGGCGCGCGGTACCGGCACTGTCGGAGGTCGAGGCTCCCGTGCTCGACCTTGCTTCTCTGCAAGCGCAGTGCGGGCAGCGCGAACGAGGCGCGGCGGAATGCTATGACTTGTACCGCCGAGCGGGCCTTGAGTACGGGCCGGCTTTCCAAGGGATGGAGCGCCTCTACGTCGGGCATGAGATGATCTTGGCCCGCTTGTCGCTGCCAGCCGCCGTCGCGAGCACCGCGCGTCAGTTCATCCTGCATCCGAGCCTGCTGGACTCGGCTCTGCAGACGGCCATTGGTTTCCTGACTGACGAAACGACGCTCCAGCCGTCCCTGCCGTTCGCGCTGGAGGAGCTGGAGATCTTCGGGCCTTGCACCACTTCGATGTGGGCCTTCGTGCGCCGCAGTGAAGGTAACAAGCCGGGGGACAAGGTACACAAGCTCGATCTCGACCTGTGCGACGAGAGCGGAAGCGTCCGCGTGCGGATGAAGGGCTATTCCTCCCGCATACTCGACCGCGAGCGAGGAGCCGAGGCGGGGACGCTGATGCTCAGACCGGACTGGACAGAGCGTCCGGTCCATCTGCAAGCCGTGCAGACGGCGTATGCGGACCATCTGGTGATGCTCTGCGAAGTGGACGCTGAGATCGAACAGAGCGGGATGCGGAGCCTGAGCTTGCAAACAGAGGAAACAGGCCTTGCAGAGCGCTTCGAAGCCTATGCAGCACATGCGTTTGAGGCGATCAAGTCGATTTTGCAAGAAAGACGCAAAGGGAAGACGCTCGTGCAAATCGTCGTTCCGGCGCAAGGGGACGGGCAGGTCTTTGCCGGCCTCTCTGCACTGTTGAAGACCGCTCAGCTGGAGAATCCGAACCTTGTCGGGCAGCTGATCGAAGCTGACGATGCGAGCAACCTTGCGGAGACCTTGCGAGAAAATGCTCGCTGTGCAGGCGACGCACACGTCCGTTACCAAGGCGGCAAACGCTGGGGAACAGGATGGAGCGAAGTCGAGCCGGGCGAAGAGGTGTTGCGCATTCCGTGGAAGGACCAAGGCGTCTACCTGCTCACAGGGGGCGCAGGGGGCCTAGGCCGCATTTTTGCTGGCGAAATCGCACGGCAAGTGAAAGGGGCGACGCTCGTCCTGACGGGACGGGGGCCGCTGAGCGCCGAGAAACAGGCGGAACTTCAGTCCTTGGACGCACATGTTGTGTACAGGCAAGTGGACGTGACCGACTTCGCGGGGGTCATGCAGCTGATCGAGAGCATTCAAGCTGAGCATGGCGCTCTGCACGGCATCCTGCACAGCGCAGGCGTGATTCGCGACAACTTGATCCTCAAGAAGACGACAGCGGAGCTGCAGGACGTGCTGGCTCCCAAGGCGGCTGGTGCCGTGCATCTCGATGAGGCGACGCAACATCTGCCGCTCGACTTCTTCGTGATGTTCTCCTCGGTGGCCGGAGCCATCGGCAATCCGGGGCAAGCGGACTATGCGACGGCCAACGCCTTCCTCGATGCTTTTGCGGGGTACCGAAACGAGCGGGTCGCAAACGGCAAACGCTCCGGCCGGACGCTGTCGATCAACTGGCCGCTCTGGCAAGACGGCGGGATGCAGGTGGAGCAGGAGACGGAGCAGACGTTGCGAGAGACCCTCGGCATGATCCCGATGCAGACGGCAAACGGGATTCGCGCCTTGTATCAGGGCATGGCTTCCGAGCAAGACCAGATTCTTGTCGTCGAAGGCGATCCGGATCGCATCCGCGCCGTTTTTGCACAACCAGCACCGACAGCCGCAGCCGGGCCCGTGTCAGGGCTGGAAGAAGAGTCGACGCTCATTTCGAGCGATTTTGAAGAGAGAGCGATCGAGTATTTCAAGACGTTGCTCTCTTCCGTCCTGAAGATGCCAGCCAGCCGGATTGAAGCCAATGCGCCTTTTGAAAAATACGGCATCGATTCGATTCTGGTCATGCAGCTGACCAACCAACTGGAAAAGACGTTTGGCTCCTTGCCGAAAACGCTGTTCTTTGAATATCAAAGCCTCCGCGAGCTGACCGGCTACTTTCTGGACGCCCATCGTGTTCTCTTGAAGCAGCTCTTGGGCATCGGGGAGCAGGAGCGGGTTGCGGAATCCGCTTCGGTGGCGGCCGCGTCCACTCCTGAGCCGTCGGCTGTCAGCAGCCGCAGACGTTCGAGGCTGGCCGCGAGCTCGACGGCTGTGCATGCAGCGCCGGTCGCGCAACCTGCGAAGGCGGCCAAGGGAGAACAGAACATCGCGATCATCGGCGTCTCCGGCCGCTATCCGGGGGCGCGCAACCTTCAGGAATTTTGGCAAAATCTGCGGGATGGCAAGGACTGCATCACGGAGATTCCAAAAGAACGCTGGGATCACAGCCTCTATTTTGACCTGGACAAAAGCAAGGCGGGCAAGACGAACAGCAAATGGGGCGGATTTATGGACGGCGTGGATCAATTCGATCCGAAGTTCTTCAACATCTCCCCGCGCGAGGCGGAGATCATGGACCCGCAGGAGCGACTTTTCCTGCAGACCGTCTACGAGGCGCTGGAGGATGCGGGGTATACGGGCGAGATGCTCGCCAAACATCGCGGGCTGGGGCTTGACGGCAACGTCGGGGTCTATGTCGGCGTGATGTACGAAGAATATCAGCTGTACGGCGCACAGGAGACGATCCTCGGCCGACCGCTTGCCCTGTCTGGCAACCCCTCGTCGATCGCCAACCGGGTGTCGTACTTCTTCAATCTGCACGGGCCGAGCCTTGCCGTCGATACGATGTGCTCATCTTCGCTGACGGCGATTCATCTGGCCTGCCAGAGCTTGCAGCAGGGCGGTTGCGAGCTGGCGATCGCCGGCGGTGTCAACGTTTCGATTCACCCGAATAAGTACCTGCTGCTCGGCCAAGGCAAGTTTGCGTCGAGCAAAGGGCGATGCGAGAGCTTTGGCGAAGGGGGCGACGGGTACGT
>NZ_JCAMRT010000041.1:0-21948 GCF_059821225.1 Paenibacillus sp. sg306046 | reverse complement strand
GCCTGCGCTGTTCTCTCGAACGGCCGAGTTGTAATGTACCATATCTGATTTGGTTTTGCAAGAGCTTTATTTCGAACAATGAAATCGGAGAATGCCTGAGGCACTTTAGAGAGAACGCTGTACTAGACGTCCTGGCCGGAACCCCAGTTACCATTACTTGGCCTCCTGTTACTCGGCTTCATATATAGATGGAACGGCCCGTTTTTAATTTGGAAGCAAACGTTGTAAAATGTTACCTGAAAGGGGTGAGCAGCCATCGAAGCTTTATTACAAGTCGAACATCTCACAGGCGGCTACAGCAAGCAACGTCCTGTGCTGCACGATATCAGCTTTACAGTCAATGCCGGTGAAATGGTCGGTCTGATCGGTCTGAACGGCGCCGGCAAAAGCACAACGATCAAGCATATTCTCGGACTGATGGAATCCCATGCCGGGTTTGTACGGCTGGGGGGCCGGAAGCTCGCTGATGATCCGACGGCCTATCGCCGCACCTACGCTTATGTGCCGGAAACTCCATTGTTGTATGAAGAACTGACAGTGAAGGAGCATTTGGAGCTGGCCGCGATGGCTTACGGCCTGGACAGCGCTTCGTTCGAGAAACGCGCAGCCGCACTGCTGGAGGATTTCCAGATGACCCCGGCCCAAAACCGGCTCTCCGCGCACTTGTCCAAAGGCATGAAGCAAAAGGTCATGATCATGAGCGCCTTCCTCGTGAAACCGGACCTGTACATTATTGATGAGCCGTTTCTGGGGCTGGACCCGCTCGGTATACGTTCGCTGCTGGAGCTGATGGCGAAGGTGAAGGCGGCCGGAGCCGCTATTTTGATCAGCTCGCATATTTTATCCACCATAGAACGGTACGGGGACCGGTATGTTGTGCTTCATCACGGCCATCTGGTGGCATCGGGTAATCTGGACACTCTGCGTACACAAGCAAATATGCCGCAATCTTCGCTGGATGATGTGTTTTGCAGCCTGGTGACGCAGGATGTGGGGATGAAATGAGTGCGCCGGAACCGTCAAAGTTTGCCCCCGAGCAGAGGTGGAGCCAACGTGAGCGCGCATTTTTAACCGAAATCAGACCGTATATCGGGTATGCGCTGCAAACGATCTCGTTGCTCGTCGTGATCGGCATGCTCGCACTGACTTATCTGTACGGGAAAGTGCTTAGCCAGGCGCCGCCGGACTTCCCTTTCCGGGAAATTGTCATTGTGTTGATTACGCCGTTGATCGCGCTGAGTCCGATTCGTACGTACGTCAGGCAGCCGGATCTCGTCTTCTGGACGCCGCTCGAATCGGAGCTGCTGCGAGGATATATGAATCGGGCGGTCCAGCGGGCATTTGCCTGGCAAGCCTTCGGTCTGCTTGTTGCCTGGCTGGCGATCTGGCCCGCCTTTGCCTTTTCGGCCGGAGCAAAGCCCGGATTTTTGCACGCTTTGCTGGTGCTTGTTACGATGAAGCAAGTGTTTCTGCTCGTCCGCTGGAAGGAGCTGACGCTGCCTACCCGACTCGCTCGGCTAGGCTGGTCGCTCGCCCGCTGGCTGCTGGCCGGAGGGCTGACGTGCGCGCTGCTGCTGATGCGGCCTTGGGCCGGTACGCTGACTGTCGCCGTCGGCCTGCTTGCTTATTTGGCCCTGACACGCCTCCTGACAGGCAAAAACTTGCAATGGCTGCGGCTCCTTGATGCAGAGCGCCGCCACCGAAGCGGCATCTTGCGGCTGCTGAATCAATTTGTCGATGTAAGCGACTTACAGGGACGTCCGCAAGCTGTGCATGCGCCCCGGAAGCTGATGAAGCGGCTCGGCGGCTTTCGCTTTCAGGATTCCCATACGTACCGCTTTCTGTACAGCTATGTATGGCTGCGCTCGGATATTTTCGGTATTTCGCTGCGTCTCACCGGCTTGGGGATGCTGATTACGGCCTTAACGCGAGGCATGGTGGCGCCCCCGCTGCTCTTCCTTGTGTTTACAGCGCTGCTGGCGCTGCAATTGAAGGAGCTGGCGAAGGCTTACCGGCATTCGGACTGGTCTTTCATTTATCCGCTGCCCCTGCAGCTTCGCGTCAGGTCAGCCGCACATGTGATCAGACGCCTGCACGCTGTCTCCGTAGCGCTGCTCGCAATACCGCTGCTGTGGGCGCTGCCGGCGTTTTATATGGCTATCCCGCTGCTGGGAGCAGGCTGGGCGCTTACGTTTCTGCTGTGCCGCGTCCCGGCGGCGGACAAGCTGTAGCCGCTGCTGCGGACAGCCGTCTCGGATCGGGCAGCCACAAAGCTGCCGATCCGACCAGACTGACCGCACTTGCACCCAGAGTCGGGAGCTGGGCGGCCGGGCTCTTGATCCTGTGACCTGCCGGGCAGACCAACCTGAATGTCCGCAGCAAACCCAAAGACCGTTTACGGCACTGCTCGCCCTGGAGCAACGCCGCAAACGGTCTTTTTTCGGTGAAAGAGCTGCTTTCATAACGGGGATGTGGCAAAGAGCCATGGCGATTTCCTTGCACATAGCCGATCAGGCCCGATCCAGAAACCGTTCACGCACGTCTGGCCCTGGCAGCAGGCAGGCGTCTGTCCGGCCAAAAAAACGATAGCGATTGCGGGCAAAGCTCCGGTACACCCAGTCGCGCAGCGGACGCGGAACAACGATCGCCGCATACAGCAGCCGCCAAGCGCCGCCTAGCTCGCGCAGCACCCGCAGCCCGGCCGTCGAGCGTGTGTAGGCGCGGTCGCCGTCAATCAGCACAAACGTATCCGGGGTCGCGCCTCCCAGGCCGTGCTGCCGCAGCAGCGACTGTCCGGTCTCCGACTGAAGCGCTGCAAACCGAAATACGCCACGCCGATCCCGCGGCAAAATAAATTGCACCGCCCGCTGGCAAAAACCGCATATGCCGTCGTACAGCACGATCGGATGTGCGGCTGCGACAGCCTGTACAGGCTTCAGATTGGCCAAGCTGATCAACTCCCCTTCACTGATCTCTCACAGTTCCCGTCCTGGTCGGAGAACCAAATCTGACGTCTCCCGTCCGCTTTTTACGAAAAAGAAGCGACCCAGCCGACAATCGCAGCGGCCAGTTCCTTCGGCGTTTCGACCATGCCCACATGACCTGCTCCGGCCAACAGCTGCTGCGTCACCTGATCGCCCTGCACGACAAATGTCCGCTCCACCGGGATGATCTGATCATGCTCTCCGGCAACAAGCAGCAGAGGGAGCTCAGTTTGCCGCAATACCTCATTGCGATCTGGCCGTTCGCGCATTGCGCCCAGCATATGCACCGCTCCGTCCGGACTCGTGTGGGTTCCGATTTCCTTGGCCTTGCGCACAGCTTCCGGCATCGACGACAAGTTCGCGGGAGCAAACAGCTTGGGCACCAGTCCTTCGATAAAGGCGGGCAAGCCCTGCTCGCGGATCGTTTGCTGCCCCTTCAGACGTCCTTCCTTCCCCGCCTCGTTGTCCGGGAATGCGGTGGAGTGAATCAAACCGAAGGCACGCAGCTTATCCGCATGACGCTCCGCCAAGGCCAGTGTTACATAACCGCCCAAGGAATGTCCAAGCACGATGGCTTTTCCCGCGCCCAACTCGTCAATCAACGCGCCGACATCATCCGCAAGCTGATCGATCGTATAAGGTCCGGCAGGTGCGCCAGACTCGCCATGCCCGCGCAAATCAGGCACGATGACACGATAATGCGCGTCCAGCAGCGGGACAACCTCATCCCAATAAGCGCCGCTCCCGCAAAATCCATGCAGCAGCACCAGTGGCGCTCCTGATCCATGCTCCGTATACGCGAGGCTCCAGCCGCCTCGATCCGTCGCCCGTTTTCCCATCTGTATGAACCTCCCTCACCTGGCTCGTCGGCCATCATTTTCTACGTTTATTATACCCGATTTCGGCTCGCGCTGCGACCCGTTGACCAATCGACCAGGGCGTTCGGGCGGGCAGCCGCCGGCTGAACTAACGGTCTGCTGCCTGCTCGGCAACCGCCACATAACGCCTGGATACGTAGGTTACGGCCTGCGGCTCGGTAATTATTGTTGCGTTGATGCTGTCCGGCGCCGGATTGGTCAGCGTATACGTCACGATCGCCTGCTCCGCTTCGAAACGAATGGATGTGATCGCTATTCCGTAACCGGACGTCGGCTTTTTATCCCGGGACAGCACAATTTTGTTCACCTCTTCATTCACCTTCACCACCGTAAGCGAAACCTCTTCCTGAGGTGTCTGCGGCTTCGATGCCGGGGGCTTCGCCTGGCGCTCGACGAATTGTCTGGCCTGATACACCCACAGCGCAGCCTCGCCGCGAGTCACCGCCCGCTTCGGATGCAGCTTCCCGTCGTCTTCCGGCTTGATGATGCCATAAGAAGCGAGACGCTGCAGGCCGCTGAGCAGCTGCGGGTCAACCGACGTTTCATCGGCAAACGGCTGAATGGCCCCCGCTGCAGGGACGCTGCCTTGCGCATCCAGCGCATGGAGCAGCCAAGTGGCAAATTGCTCGCGCGTAACCTCCGCGCCCGGCTCGGCGTCCTTCGGAAGCGGCAAGCCATTGTAGTGAGCAATGATAAAGGCTTCTGCGTACCAGGCATCATTCGGGACACGGGTGAAATAATCAGAAGCCTCCGGTTTCTTAAAAAATTGCAAATGCCCAATATGCAAACCAAAGCCCTCCACCAGCATATGCACGCTTTGTTCCAGGCTGGCGGGCACTTGCAGCGAAAAATGCTTCGCATCCACGCCGCTCATCACGCCTTGCTGCTGCAAAGCCAGCACAGGAGCCTGCAGCTCCGTACCCACACCCTCAAACGCCAGCGCAGAGCCTGCTGTTACACTGACCGCTAAGCCCGCGGCTGCGGCGACCGCTGTCCATGTTCTCCATCTCATCCTGTTAACCCCTGCCTTCGTTAGACTAAACATCGGAATTTATGTACTCAAACGAAAATTTAGCTCCGAAGGTTGCAGTACGCGGCTGATTGCCTCGCATCGTCAGCGGGTAAATCACATATACTCCTAGCATGGAAAGGGGACTGGATCATGAATCATTTGCCCATTCGCATCCTGAATACACTCGGCTTCGTGCTTGTACTTGTGATGAACTGGCTGGCTAATGCTTTGCCGATCGGAGGCTATACAACCAAGGAGCTGTCCGACATGTTTCCGGTGCTCATCACGCCAGCCCCCTATGCTTTCTCGATCTGGGGACTGATCTACGCGCTGCTCGCCGGATATATCGTTGTCCAATGGCTGCCTAGGTATCAGCAGGATCAAGAGGTTGCCGGAGCGAATCCGTGGTTTTTGCTCAGCTGCCTGTTTAATACGGGCTGGATTTTGCTGTGGCATCATCTGTTTACGTTCGCCTCCGTATTTGCCATGCTTGGTCTGCTGTTCGCTCTGATCGGAGCCTACACGGGCACCCGTCCGTCAGGCTGGTCGGCGAAGCCGCTTGTCCGCTGGTTCGTGCAGCTGCCGTTCAGCATCTATCTCGGCTGGATTTCTGTCGCCACGATTGTCAATGTCACGATCGGACTGCATGTCGCCGGGTGGAACGGCTTCGGCTGGAGCCCGACTGTGTGGACGGTCATCCTCATCTTGGTCGGGCTGGCCTTGGGGCTGCTCATCAGCTGGAGCTTCCGTGACCCAGGCTATGCGCTTGCGGTCGGCTGGGGCTTGGCCGCTGTCGGCGTCGCCAATCCGGATAACGCCGCCATCGTCTACACCGCCTGGAGTGCGGCGGCGCTGCTGGCACTCAGCGCTGTCCTCATCTTACTCGCAGGCGATGATCGCATCGGCAAGCGGCTTAACGTGTAAGCAGCCGTGACATTTTATTACGAGGATATCCGCTTTAGCCGCCGCGTGCCTGCACCTGCCAAGAATCGCTGACGAATAGCGCCGCGAAAAACCCGCAGCCACCACCGTTCTGAACGGGAGCTGCGGGCCTGCTTTATTTTATCCGACACAGCCGAAAAACAATGATACCGTAGTTCTGCCACAAGCCTCAGGGCGTATCGTCCTCGCGCAGCACCGCCCCGCCGTTGCTGCGGATCAGCTCCACGATGGATGCGTAGTCGGCCGGCTGCACATGCGCGCTCAGCGCGTAGAAATAGTCACGGTCATCGCGGTCGTCCTGATCCGAATCATGGTCCATCCGGTCGGCTTCGCGCAGACCGACGAAAGCCGCCGCCGTTCCTGCCTGCACGCCCGAGCCCGCCGCCGTCTGAACACCGCCCGCCGCTCCTGCCGCTACAGCGCCGGAGCTTAAGGCAGCGCCAACCGGCAGCAGCAGCAAAGCGCGGCCCGACCCTTCGCCGATTTGCCCTACCTCCACTTGAGAAACCTGATACGTCTGCAGTCTGATGCGCACATGCTCGGCTTCACTTTCGTTATGAAAATAGGCTTGTATACGCTTGCTCATCGTGCATCACTCCTTGTAGGTTGAATAGGCTCTCCCTTTCTTTTACCCCAATCCCCCCATTTTTAAGCAAGCCTTCGTGCGGCCGCACACCAAAGCCACAGCCACGGCCAGCCCGAACTTGCAAAACAAAAAAGCTTCGTTATAATAAAATGTAACAATTACTATTAAATCAAGGATGATGATCAAGGCTAAAACATCAAAGCGAGCTGGCCCACAGAGGCCAGATACCAGGCTTTACGAAGCCAAGCTGGTAAGGTTAACATCCGAAGGAGATCAGCAGCATGAGCAAAAATAATGCAAATTCCCGGCTTCCCCGCGCCAAAGGGCTTGATATGGCCACCTGCTATACGCCCAAGGAATGCGCGAAAAAAGCGAAGCGAATTGTACTGCCGCCGATCAATCGGCAAATTGTGGAGGAATTCCTGACGATTCTCGGCATGAGGGACGCCTTTGAGCAATACGACGTGCCGGTGCCCAACAAAATTGTGATGTACGGACCGCCGGGCACGGGAAAAACGTTGACCGCGTTTTATCTCGCGCAACGTCTGGAGCTTCCGCTTATTGTGGTGCGGCTGGACGCCATTATCCATAGCTATCTGGGAGAGACAGGGAGCAACATCCGTAAAATCTTCGATTATGCGAAAGTGGCGCCCTGCGTCCTGTTTCTTGACGAATGCGATGCGGTCGCCAGAACCCGCGACAATAACGACGAAGTAAAAGAAATGTCGCGGGTCGTCAATACGCTGCTGCAATGTCTGGATGAATTTGAGGGCAGCAGTATTTTTATCGCGGCAACGAATTTGGAGGCCCAACTGGACAACGCGATCTGGCGCCGATTTGATACGAAAATGACATATGCCCTGCCGGATGAGGAGAGCCGAAATGCCTATATCGGCTTGCTGCTGGGAGACTTCGAGCTGGACGGCCCCGTTCATCAAACCGCCTCCGCGCTGCTGACGGGATGCAGCTTCGCCGATATGGAGCAAATTGTGCTCAAAGCAAAGCGGAAGGCGATCATCGAACGCCGCCCGCTTAATCAGGCGTACCTTGAGCTCGCCTATGCCGAATACCAGCCGCGGCCGGCAAGCGTGTGCTGATTCCCGCTTGGACGGCTGCCCGCGCTCCCTCTGGAGCCGGGTAGCGTGCTGCATATGCGCCCGCGGGTACGTCTCGCTCCTCCCCTTAGACCCGGGGCATCGCTGCAGGAGCCGTTCCTGCCGCTGTTGCGGGAGCCCCTGCTTTCGCTGCTGCGGGGGCCGTTGCTGTTGCTGTTGCTGGGGCAGCCGCTGTCGCTTCTTCCCCGACCGTGCCTGTCAGCTTCGCTGCGCCTCGGGCCGCCTCCTGTCCGCCCGTTTTCATCCGCTTGCGGCGAACCGGCGAAATCCACCAATAAACCGCCCCGACAAAAAACGCTCCCCCGACGATATTGCCAAGCGTCACCGGAATCATATTGTGAAACCAGCCGGCGAGATTGATCGTCTCGGGATGCGGCAGCGCCAGCGCCAGGCCAAGCACGGTCATGTTGGCGATGCTGTGCTCATAGCCGGAGGCAATGAAGCCGTACAACATCCACCAGATGAGCAGCAGGCGGGCCGGCTCGCTTTTGGCGCGCATCGACGTCCAGATGGCCAGACATACGAACCAGTTACATAAAATACCGCGGAAAAACAAGTAGCTGACCGGCAACGACATTTTTTTCGCCGCCGTCGTCATCAGCAGATGCTCCGGCGCAATGCCAGCGAACACACCCGAGCCGACAACAAGCCCGACCAGTACCATCGCGCCAAGCAAATTGCCGATATAACACCAGAACCAGTTGCGCAGCGTATCCTTCCAGGTCGTTGCGCCGGACATCGTGCTGATCGTATAATACATGTTATTTCCTGTAAACAGCTCCGAGCCCGCGAAAATAACAAGCGTCAGCGCGACCCCGAAGGACATCCCCATCACCATGGAGGTGAGCGGGGATTTAAGTGCAAACAACGGAGCGCCGACGGAAAAAATCAGCACAATGCCAAGCCCTACATACGCGCCAGCCAATCCGGCTGAGAGCACATAACGAAGCAAGCTTTGCTCCAGCCATTCCTTTTTCTTCATAGCGGATTGAATCATTGCTTCCACCGATTCCGTATACACGGCCATCATCCCGCTTTCTGTGAGCTCTATGACACGATTCGTTCAGCGACGCCTGAATTCCAGGTCGCCGCTTGAACGCCTTCCGCTTTAAGCCTTTACGCCTTACCTTTACGCCTGTGCGCCGGTCAGCCCCAGCTGCACCTGACCGTCCGCGCCGACCCGGACCGGGAACGTCCGCACTTCCCCCTTGTCCGGCGCCTGCACCTGTCCGTCCGCAAGCCCGATCTTCAAATCGCGCAGCGGGCAATATACGTAGGCGCCGCTGACCATGCCTTCCGTCAACGGACCGCCCTTGCGGTGCGGCGTGCGGTTTTCCAGCGCGTAGAGCCTGCCCTCCGTCGTATGGAATACAGCGATGTCCAGCCCGCCGATGCGCACCTCCCGCCCGAGCCTGAGCGGAAATTCCTCCATTCGTCCCACTGTTACATAATGAACAGGCTCCATTGCCGCTTCTCCGCTTGCTGAACTTGCTAGACCTGCTGCTGCACCTGCTGGTACACTTGTTGCTGCACTTGCCGCGCTTGCTGCATACAGCGCATTTGATGGATTTGCTGCGTTCGTCATTTGGGGTTCCTCCTTCGATTTTGCCGAGTAGGGCCGGGTACAGCAGCCTGCCGCTGCCTGGACCGCCTTCTAGGCTTTCAAAATCGGTTCATACAGCGCCGTCCGCAGCTCCGGATCATGCACAGCCGCCTGCCACGGATCTTCGACGGCCGCTAATGCCAGCTCGATCCGTTCATTTAACGCCCGGCGCTGCTCCGTGTCCTCCAGCACCGCCTGACGAATGGCGTCAAGCCCGGTCCGTTCCACCCAATCCGATGTCCGCTCCGCATAATTCGCCTGCTCCCGGTACAGCTGGATAAACGCTCCGCAAATGTCGCGCAGCTCCTCATCCGTCCGGACCTTGACGAGCAGGTCAGCCGCCCGCAGCTTGATGCCGCCGTTGCCGCCGACATAGATTTCCCACCCGCCGTCATTGCCAACGATGCCCAGATCCTTTGTGCCGGATTCGGCGCAGTTGCGCGGACAACCGTTAACCGCCATTTTGAACTTGGCCGGCATCCAGAGCCGTTCGTATTTACGCTCCAGCTCGATGCCCATGCCCATCGAATCCTGCGTGCCGAACCTGCAGAAGGTAGAGCCGACGCATGTTTTGACCGTACGCAACGCTTTGGCGTAGCCATAGCCGGACGGCATATCGAGATCCGCCCAGATCGCCGGAAGGTCCTCCTTGCGTACGCCGATGAGCGCAAGCCGCTGGCCGCCGGTCATTTTCACGGCCTGCACGTTGTATTTGTCCGCAGCATCCGCAATTTTCCGCAGCTGCTCCGCCGCCGTCAAGCCGCCATACATCCGCGGAATAACGCTGTAGGTGCCGTCCCTTTGAATGTTCGCATGCAGCCGTTCATTGACAAACCGTGAATCCCGCTCGTCTTCGTAAGCTGCCGCATAAACCATGCCGAGGTAATAGTTGACGGCAGGCCGGCACTTGGAGCATCCCTCCGGCTGCTCCCAGCCGAGTACATGCATGACCTCCTGCACATGGGACAGCCCTTTGTCGCGAATCGCCGCCACGATCTCATCCCGATTCAGGCGAGTGCAGCCGCAAATGCCCTGTTTAGCCGCCGCCGCTGCCGGATCGTAGGCCGTCCCGAGCGTCGCCTGGAGCAACTGCTCGACAAGCGGCTTGCAGCCGCCGCACGAGCGGGTAGCGCCTGTGCAAGCCTTGATTTCATCGACAGTCGTCAGCCCCTTCGTTCGGATTACATCGACAATCGCGCCCTTGGTGACGCCATTGCAGCCGCACACAATTTCCTCGTCGGTCATCGCTTCGACAGCGGAAGACTTGCCTGCTCCCTTCCCGCAGCAGCCGCCCGCATCCGGCCCTCCGAACAGCTCGCCGTAGATCGCGTCACTCATCGGCTCCCTGCTTTTCACCCATCGGGTCAGCTGCGGCGCATCGTTCACGTCACCGTACAAAATCGCGCCGACCAGCCGCCCTTCCTCCAGCAGCACCTTCTTGTACGTCCCGTTCCATTCATTGTGCAGCTTGAGCACCCGATGCTCCGGCCCTTCCTGAAACTGCCCGGTGGAAAAGACGTCAACGCCGGATATTTTCAGCTTCGTGCTGACGGTCGAGCCTTCATACGGCAGCGTCTCTACCCCGGCCAGCACACGGGCCAACGTCTGCCCCTGCTCGAACAACGGGGCGACCAGCCCGTAGCACACGCCGCGATGCTCACAGCATTCGCCGACCGCATACACGTCGGGCGCGCTGGTCCGCATGTAATCATCGACAAGAATGCCCCGGTTTACACGCAGGTCGCTTGCTTTGGCCAGCCCCACATTCGGCTTAATGCCCGCCGCCATCACAACCAGCCCGGCCGGGAGCAGACTGCCGTCAGCCAGCTCAAGCGCACTTACACGGCCATCCGTGCCACGCAGCGCGACCGTCTGGCTGCTGAGCCGGAACCGGATGCCCTGGCGCTCCAGCTCCTCCTTGAGCATCGCCGCTGCCGTCTCGTCAAGCTGCCGTTCCATCAGCCGGTCAACCAGATGGACAACTGTCACGTCCATGCCGAGCTTTGTCAGCCCTTTGGCCGCCTCCAATCCAAGCAGCCCGCCGCCGATGACTGCAGCATGCTTGTTTGTCGCCGACGCCGCAATCATCGCTTCACAGTCCGCAATATCGCGGAAGCCGACAACTCCGGTCAGCTCCGCGCCCGGAATCGGCAGCACAAACGGCTTGGACCCCGTCGCCAAAATCAACGTGTCATAGCCTTCACATTCACCATCCGCTGTAAATACCCGCTTGGCTTCCGTGTCGATGTACGCGATCGACCGGCCGGTATGCAGCACTATGTCGTGCTCCTCATACCAGGCGCGCTCATTCAAAATAATTTCCTCAATGGACTTGCTGCCCTCCAGCACGTAAGAAAGCTGAATCCGGTTATAGTTCGGATATGGCTCCTCGCCATACACGGTGATGTCATAATAGCGGCTCAGCTTCAGCAGCTGCTCCAACGCATTCACGCCGGCCATCCCGTTGCCGACCAAAATCAGCTTGTTTCTGCCTGTCGTGTCGCCCATATCGATCCCTCCAGTAACGATTTCGTACTCTCATCATACCCGTTTAACCGCCAATAGTATGTGAAAGATGTCACATTCGCAAAGTTATCGAGCTCTCCATGCAACTGCCCGCGAAGAACTTCCGTTAAATCTGCGCCCACATATCGCGGAAATCGAACGAATACCCTATTATAGAGATGAAGGAGGCTTTTATGACGATCCAATCCAAACCATTTATCACCTATGCCGCCACTGCGCTGCTCGCTCTTACACTTACTTTACCGTCGATGTCCACAGCCGTCGCCGCTACCGGCTTCAAGGATACCTCCCGCCACTGGGGGGCGGCCGCCATCGCCTGGGCTGTCGAGCAAAAGCTCGTGGACGGCTACGAGGACGGCACCTTCCGGCCGGACCGCAACGTATCGGAGCCGGAGTTTCTGGCTATGCTGCTGCGTGCTTATCCTCGCGGCGTTGCTGCCGCCGTTCCGGGCGCGCCCTGGTACCAGCGCTATTACGATACGGCGGAGGCAAACCATTGGACCGTGCTCGATTCGCCGGATGCCGCCTCGTATCATCGCGGTGCTGTGGCGCAGCTGATAGCATCCACGCAGCAAGGTACGCTTAGCTTGCACGATGCCGTCGCTTACTTGCTGGAGTCCGGCTTATCCCAGGGCAAGACGGCGGCCACGGTCGAGGGCTACCAGGCTGCGGACGGGCTGTCGCGAGCTGAAGCTGTGCAGTTTCTGATGAATATGAAAACGAAGGTGGCGCAGCTGCAAGCCGCTCCGCTCACGCCCGCCGTGAAACCGGCCAGCTCGAACTCGGGCCAGGATGAAGCTGCGCAAAACGCAGCCGTCTCGGTTCGCGGCGTCTCACTCGGCCAATCTGCGGGTCAGGTTACCGCCAAGCTGGGCCAGCCGGACCGTCAGGATGCGTCGGAGTACGGCTTTACGTGGTACATTTACAACAGCAACTATGCCAGCTACGCGCAAATCGGGATTGCCGGAGACCGCGTCGTGGCCCTTTATTCCCCGTCAGATAACTGGCATACGGACCGGGCCATTCAGGACGGCGTCGCCCGAAGTACAGTCGAGCGCCAATACGGGCAGCCGCTTGCATACATCCAGAAGGGCAACACCCGGTACATGATCGGCGACCAGCAGGACGAATACAGCACGTATGAGATCGACGGAGCTTATGTGACTTTTTTCTACGATCAGCACCGGGACAACGTGGTCACAGGCGTGCAGGTGATCGGCGGAGCGACGGAGCAGGCGATGGCGTCCCTGTACCCGCAGGAAAATGAAGCGCTCCGGCAAGCCTATGAGCTGGAATCGTTCGACCTCGCCAACGCCGCCCGGGTCAAGCTTGGACTTGCCCCGCTGGCCTGGGCCCAGGACGCCTCGGCCACAGCTCGCGAGCATAGCGCGGATATGGCGTCGCTCCGTTATTTCGACCATACGGGCAAGGACGGACGCAGCCCGTTCGACCGGATGGAGCAGGACGGCATCGCCTTCCGCGCCGCTTCGGAAAATATCGCAGCCGGACAGTCGAGCGCCATCTTCGCCCATCACGGCTGGATGAACTCGGCCGGCCACCGGGCCAACCTGCTTGGGGAGACAAGCCGTCTCGGCGTTGGCGTCGCCTTCGGCGGCAAGCTGCACGTGTATTACACGCAAAACTTTTATACCCCTTTCTGATCCTTCCCGCCAGATGACGAAAAAAACCTGAACCCCGCTTTAGCTTCGCGGAGGTTCAGGTTTTTTTGCGGCTTTTGCGTTTTTTTGCGGCTTGTTGCGGCCATCATGGAGCTGTGCAGCTACTTGTCGATAAATTCAAACAGGAAGGACTGTCCGTTGCGGTAAAAACGCGGATCATAGATGCCAAGCTGCTTGTCATCATTGATAATGACGACAAACGGCGACCATTCCGTCAACGTTTTGGCAGCCGGGTTCGCCGCAAACAGCTGCTCCAGATCGGTGCCCTCCTGCGACTGCAGCGTAGCGACCGGCTGGAGCCCTGTCCAGATCGTCCCCTTGGTCAGCTCAACCTGCGCGCCCGACTTGCCGATCACGGTAAACACGCCCGGCACGAAGTCGGCGGACAGCGCCACCTGCTCGTACTGGCCGGATACCTGCTTGTACATCGCGTAGCCCTGCGCCGACTGGACCGCTACATGCAGCGCAAGCAGCAGCCAGACGATCTGGTACACGCGATGCGCCGACCAGCCGGCGCCGTTGCGTTTCCTCCTGCTGCGGGCCCAGAGCCAGCCTCCCAGCATAATGACCCAGAACGTCAGATCGACAATCGGAATTGTGCCGAACGTGACGCGGATCGTCGAGAAGGGCTCCAGATAGCCGGTGCCCCATGCATTAAATAAATCACTTGTATCGTGAATAAACACAGCCAATGTGCCGATTCCGAAAAACAGCCATCCCTTCGCTCCCCAAATCCAGCGGGCCAACAGCGCCAGCAGCGCCGACCACACCGGGACAAGAAAGAGGGAATGCGTCAGCCCCCGATGCCACATCTGGTAACGGCCCGCCGTGTCCCACCAGGACGAGATCACATCAATATCGGGAATCTGCGAGCCCGCCACTGTCGTGAACAGCAGCGCCTGCTTTTCTCTACGGCTCAGCGCCGACTTCGGAACAGCTCCATACAGAGTAAGTCCAAATAACGTATGCGTAATCGTATCCAAAGTGCCTAAGCCTCCCGGTTTCTACACCGTCACCGCCAGGCGATCCTCCACGGTGCGGACCACAATTGTAAAGGTGATTTCCGTTCCCGCCCCCGGCTCCGACCGGACCTGGATCGTGCCGTCCATCATTTCGACCAGACGCTTACAGATCGCAAGTCCGAGGCCGGAACCGCCATGCTTGCGCGCCGAAGCCGCATGCTGATGAAACGGCTGAAACAAATAGGGCATGTACGACTCCGGGATGCCGGTACCGGTATCCTTGACCGTACACAACAGCTGCAGCCGGTCTTCCTCCTGCTTCAGCTGACGAATCCGGATGTCCACTCCGCCCTGCTCGGTGAACTTGACCGCATTGCCGATCAGATTGATTAAAATTTGCCGAATGCGCCCCTCGTCCCCGACCAGCAGCTCGGGCAGCGCCGGATCAAGCTTCCAATGAATCGTCAAGCTGCGCTGCCGGATTTCCGGGATAAAGAGCTGCAGCATATCCTCCATCGTCCGCTGCAGACTGAACGGGTCCTGGTGCAGCTGAACCTTGTCGTGCTCCAGCTTGGAGAAATCCAGCACCTCGTTGATCACGCGCAGCAAAGCACGGCCGCTTTTCACCATAATGTGTACATATTCCTGCTGCTCTTCGGTCAGCTGCGTCTCCTGCAGCAATTCGCTCATCCCGAGCACCCCGTTCAGCGGCGTGCGGATTTCATGGCTCATAATCGCCAGAAACTCGCTTTTCATCCGGGCGGCCTGCTCAGCCTCCTGCTTCGCCTCCAGCAGCTGCTTCTCCGCGCGCTTCCGCTCGGTGACGTCCTTGGATATCGTATAAACATCGACGATTTTGCCGGCAGCGACCATCGGAACAATCGTCGTGCTCAGCATAATTTCATGCCCGCGTCTATGGCGCATAGCAAATTCGACGGTTTGCGGCGAGCCCTGCAGCGCCTTGGCAAAGCAGCCTCGTATTTTATAGCTGTCCCGGCGGCTGACGAACTGGGAAAACGGCCGTCCCGCATAGCTGCCTGCCTCATAACCGGTTATGCGCTCTGCCGCCGGATTGGTCCGCAGCAGCCGTCCATGAACATCGAACAGGCATACCATATCCGGATTATGCTCGAAAATGGAATCGTAACGCTGCTTGTTCCACGCCGCCAGACTTTGCGCGAACCTCCGGTCCAAAAATTGGCTGAGCGCAATCAGCAGCAAGCCGAGCAGCGCCGCCGCCCCGATCCAGCGAACCAGTCGCAAATCGTCGGTTTGAGCCGTCAGCTCCGGCTGGTACAACTCGGCTGCAATGGAGAAATGCGCCGCCAGCATGCCCGTATAATGCATCCCGGCCACGGCTGCGCCAAGCGCAACCGCCCCCTTGATCCGCTGAAACACCGTCACCGGACGTCCGGAGCGGCGATGACGCGCTGACATCACAAGCACCATAAAAGACAACCCGCACGCGATCAGCACCGACAGCGCAACGAGATACGGGTTATAGGACAGCTGGGCCGCCGTCCGCATGCCGCCCATGCCGACATAATGCATGCCTGCGATCGCCGCGCCGATCAGAGCGCCGCCGCCTGCGAATTTGCCTACGGACAACGAGTCGCTGGCAACAACCGCCATCGCCGCCCAGGACGCTCCCATCGGCAGCAGCAGCGACAGGGCGAGAAATAACGGATCGTAGCTTACCGGAATCGGCATCCGAAACGCCAGCATTCCGATAAAATGGGTGGACCATATGCCTGTGCCCATCGTCACGGCCCCCAGCAGCATCCAGGCGGCCCTGGCTTTGCCCTGAAAGGACCAGACACGCTCGGTCAGCCCCAAGGAAGCATAGGCGGCAACGACGGCAACAAGCAAGGACAAAGCAACTAACGGGAAGCTGTACGTTCCATGCAGGTGTTCCATTCGTTCACCTCGGTTTCACTTGATGAAAACGCCGCCAAACGGCAGCGCTTCCCTGAGCACACGGCGAAGCAACGTATCCTGACGCAAGCCTGCTTCGAATTGGCGGTCTCGCGGGGTCGGCTGCAGCAGCACCTTGCCTCGGCCCCGCAGCTCCCAGTGGTAATTCATCTGCTGGCTCGCCAATGGATTGCCGTATACGGCCAGGCGCATCTCGGCCTGCTCCGGGAATGCGACCAGACAGCCCGCATCCACATACACCGGACGGTCCGGCGCAAGCGTCAGCTCGCACAGCGGCCCTGCGGAAACAAGCCCCAGCAGCCCGCCCCCGGCAAACTTCATGCGCACCCAGTCCTGCGTAATAAGCGCCTGCTTGATGCGCTGAAAGCGGCTTTCCAGCTGCAGCTGTCCGTCATAGAGCAGGACGTGCCGGATGTCAAACAACAGATCGCTATGTACCGGCAGCTCTACTGCCTTGAATTGAAAGCCCGCCGGAACGCCGAGCACAAACGTAGCCGGACCGCTCAGCCGCGACTCGATCCAGCGCTTTTTCCGGTACATGCCTGATAAATTCAGCAGCCGGTCCTCGCGTCCGTGGGCAGGGCCCTCAAACGCAATAATTCGCGAGGGATGCAGCACATGGGCGGCTTCCCCGGCATCGAGCCGAATCGTCGCCGCTTGTCCGTCCGCAGCCGAGCCTTCGAGCCGCGCGTTCATTCCGGCCCCCGCGTCACGCCGCTGCGCGCCCGCCGCCACAGCACGAACCGGAACAGCCGGGTCAAGGCGAAATAAAGCAGCGCCAGCGCTCCCGCGGTCAACGCCGTCCACGCAATTTGCCGGTTCCGCACCGCCTGCGCCTGACGCGCCTCCTCCAGCTGTACAAGCGTACGCTGCAGCTGATCGTTGCGGCCCCGCAGCTCTTCATTCTCGCGAAGCAGCTTGTCCTGCGTCTCCTGAAACCGTTTCGCGGCTTCCTCCGACCGGGCCATCGTGTCAGCCATCTGCTCACGTGTCTGCTCCAGCTGCTGCACCGTGTCCCGGTATTGCTCCTGCAGTTGTCCGAGCTGTTCCGGCATGCCGTATATATCTTTAATCCGGTCGATCACGCCTGCGTTCGCACCGGCTCCGGGCAGGGCCAGCAGCAGCGCCAGACTAAGCGAGCCGATCCGAATGCCCGCACCCGCCTTCAGCCGGGCCGAATGCCATCTGTTTCCCCATGCGCGCATGCCAGTCCCTCCCCCGAGGACGAACAGCAGCCAGCCGGACGTCCTTATGTTGTGTTCTCTTTATTGTACAGGCTATCCCGCCAAATTGAAACTCCAGCGCCGGACAGAACCGGAGAGAAGACCGCCGCAAACTGGCTGCGAAAGCGGAAAAACTGCGATTCCCGCTGCCGCTGGCAGCCAAGAAACCGCAGTTCCTGAATTCGGTATCACCCTATCAAATGCCGGTCGCCTTATACAGTCCCGGCTGCAGCATGTCAGGAAGCACTCAAGCCAGTTCTCATCCGGCGCTCAGAGCAGATGCAGACGGTATACATAATCGAAAGCCGAGCCAACCCAGCGCATCCAGCCAATGAAGGCCATCCAGAGGGGGATACTTAACATCACTCCAAAAAGCAACCCTACCGACAATCTGCCTTCCATGGCCCCAAGCCTCCTTTGTCTGCGTTTCCTGCTCCTGATGTGATTCGCCGGGCGTCTGGCGACGCCTGTGCCGAGACTTGCAGGAAACGTGCGCTAAACAGGTTACCTCTTCGTCTATTATATGATGAAAGCGCTGTTTTTTGCACTTTATTTTTCAGAATTTTTCGAAATTCGTCCACTTGTGAAAGTGATCACATGATTCTGGGTGTTGAAGTCGTATACTGTCCGTGAACCAAACAATCTTTAGGAAAGCTGGGATTTTGCATGCTCACCCGCAGCCTGAACGCTGACCCCTATTTTCTGAATACCCGGTTTATGCTGATTGTACTTGTCGTGATCGGCAATCTGCTCGTCCCGCTGATGGCCGCGTCTCCCGAAGCCGCGACCATTGTAACCGGCATCTTTATGTTTCATATGCCTGTTTTTGTGCTGGTCACCGGCTACTTCTCCAGAACGTTCCCGCAGCATCCGAAGCCTGCAGACGTGCTGCTGAAAATCGCCTGCCAATACGTGCTGTTTCAGAGCGCCTACTCCGCGCTGGACTACGCCTTCTTCCATACATCCGGCGTCGTTTATTCATTTTGGGCGCCGTACTGGATGCTCTGGTTTTTGTTCAGCCACCTGTGCTGGAAGCTGCTGCTTTTGTTGTTTTGCCGCTTGAAGCATCCGCTGGTCGCGGCTTTCCTGCTTGGCTTGGGAGCCGGGTATTTACCGGTTGACGGCATGTGGCTGAGCCTCAGCCGAACGTTTGTGTTTTTCCCCTTCTTTCTGATCGGCTATTATATCCGGCCGGACCTGCTGCTGCGGGCGAGAAGCCATCGCCTTGTGCGGATCTTGTCGTCAGTCGTGCTGTCGGCGGCATTCGTTTTGATCGGCGCAGGCATGCTCCGCTTGCCGTTCGGCTGGCTTACGTCCGCTCAGACGTACGGCGACCTCCAGCATGCGGAATGGTATGCTGCGCTTTACCGCTTGGGCATGTACGGCTTGCAGACCGTCACGGCGGCGGCGTTTATGATGCTGCAATCTGAACGCAGCGGCAAGCTGACCGAGCTGGGCAGCCGGACCTTGTTTGTATTTCTATTGCACGGCCTATGCCTCAAGCTGCTGGCCGCAGCGGGCATTTACCAGCTAGCCGGAAACAGCCTCCTGCTCGTTCTGCTGCTGACCGCACTCGCTGTAGCGCTGACCTTGCTCCTGTCCCATCGGCGGATCGCAGCCGCGACCCATGCCTTCATCGACCCGGAGCCTGCCCGCTGGCTGACCAAGCTGAAGCCTGTGCTGCGGCGGGCACACTAAGCTCACTAAGGCCGCTCCGAGCGGGAAACGAGGCGGAAACTTTAAACTATTTTCACCGTTTCTGGAGTAAACTAAAGATGTGGCTTATCATCTGCCGAAAGGAGTGGATTCACTCATGTTCGTAAGCCCCAGCAAAGGTCATGTCACGCTGGAAGCGATGATTATGGATCTGCACGCCTACGTGCGAACCGATCCGGCTTCCACCTACAAGATCGTCATCGGCACCGACTCTCACACGACCCGTCGCTCCACCACCCTCGTCACCGCCCTGATCATCCACCGGATTGGCCGGGGCGCCCGTTTCTTCTACCGTAAAACAAGCAGCCGTCCCTTGTTTGATCTCCGTACCCGCATTTACAAAGAAACCGAGCTGAGCCTCGAACTTGTCGATCTGCTGAACCGCCGAGGCATGGGCGATCTGCTCGCCGAATGGCCGCTCGAAATCCATATCGACATCGGCCAGCAAGGAGAAACCAAAGCGCTGATTCATGAAATTTGCGGCTGGGTCACCTCTGTCGGCTATGAAACGCGCATCAAGCCGGACAGCTTCGGCGCCAGCTCAGTCGCAGACCGGTTCGCGGAATAAGGCTCCGCCTGCAACAACGGGAGCGACAAGGTCAGGCTCCTGTCACTTGCTTGTGTGCAAGCAACGGATTTCCAGCCATTAACCGGGCGCCATCTGCTTTCGGCGGTTGGTAATCCGGTTTTGCGCTTTGAATCTGGACTGTTCGTTCCAAATATAGTAGTCTTGTTATATAAGGGAGGTGCTTTCCATCGCGAGGACAAAAGAGTTTAATGAATCTCAAGCGCTCCACCAAGCCATGCTATTGTTTTGGAAAAAAGGCTATGAGGCAACAAGTATTCCAGATTTGCTGCAAGTTATGGGCATCAGCCGATCCAGTCTTTATGATACTTTTTCCGACAAGCAAGCTTTATACGTGGCTGCGCTGGAGCACTACAAAAATGTTAGCTTCAATAAACGAGGCATTCTTGAACGGGCTTCGAGCGTAAGAACAGGCATTCGGCAGTTTTTTGAGCACCATATTACATCCGCGTACGATACCAGCCTACCCGGCGGATGTTTTGTAACGAACGCAGCCATGACATTACAATCACCAGATGCGAAACTAGATGAATTGATCCGAACCAGCTTCTTACATCTAGAGCAAGCTTTTCATAAACTTCTGGAAAAAGGCCAACAAACAGGCGAAATTGATAAAAGCACAGATGTCAAAACATTGTCCTACTTATTGTTGAATTTACATCACAGCATAAATGTCATGTCCAGAGTAGATCACGACCAGCAGCGTACAATCGACATGATGAATCTTGTCATTGAAAAGATATAATTTTTTTGCTAATTTCGGAACGATCGTTCCACTATAGAATAGAAACGGAGATGCCATTAATGAAAATAACGTTTATCGGGCTTGGAAATATGGGAATGCCAATGGCACAAAATTTGTTGAACGCTGGTTATGAATTAATCATTTACAATCGTACCTATGACAAAGCGAAGCCCTTGATTGAGCAGGGAGCACGATTTGCTTCTACACCGCTAGAGGCAGCAAGAGAAAGCGATCTGGTCATGACTATGCTTTCTGACGATACCGCTATGGAAGAAGTCGTTATGGGACCGAATGGAATACTGGCTGGAATGCCCGAAGAAGGAATTCACATATCCGCGAGTACGATAAGTGTAAAGCTTGCTCAGAAATTATCAGCCGCTCATGCAGATAAAAAGCAATACTTTGTATCTGCTACAGTTTTGGGGCGCCCGGATGCCGCTAAAGCAACTGCATTGCGCATCATTTTGGCAGGCTCTAAGCAAGCCAGACAACGGGTAACTCCTGTATTGGCAGCATTGGGACAAGAAATATTCGAGATTGGGGATCGTCCCGAGGAAGGAAATGCCGTTAAAATAGGAGTGAATTTTTTAATAGCTTCCATGTTAGAAGCCTTGTCAGAAGCACATCTACTGGTAGAAAAGTATGGCGTCGAGCCTACTCGTTTTATGGAGGTCGTGAATAGTCTTTTTCAATCTCCCGTCTATCAGAATTATGGCATGATCATGACAGAGGAGCGTTTTGAACCGGCAGGCTTTAAACTGAAGCTGGGAATGAAGGATGTTGAACTGGCTATGATGGCTGCTCAGTCCGTTCAATCCCCCCTGCCTTTGGGCAAGCTGATCCACAATCATATGACCGAAGGAATGGCCCGTGGTTATGGTGACATGGATTGGACAGCTTTGATTCGTTGTTTAAGATCTTCTTAAAAAATCCGAACAACCCTCAGGAAAGGTTCCTGAACGTCATTCGGATTTTTATTCATAACCTTCTGGCTGCTACNGGTTATGGTGACATGGATTGGACAGCTTTGATTCGTTGTTTAAGATCTTCTTAAAAAATCCGAACAACCCTCAGGAAAGGTTCCTGAACGTCATTCGGATTTTTATTCATAACCTTCTGGCTGCTACAGCGCCGCAAGCTCCGTCAATATACGCTCCAAAGCCTCGGGAGACACGCGCAGCATGGCGTTTTCGCCGATCTGCTGGAGCGAGAAGCCCTTGGCGATATTTCGCGGGGCGCCGTTCACGAGCATCGGCGCGTGGCGGCCGACAATTTCGGTGGCCCGCTCATCCATCAGCAGCTCGCTCAGCTTCGTTTTGAGGCTGTAGCGCTCCTGGAACAACCCGGCGTTTTCGTAGGCGAAGACGTAGACGCCGGAGCCTACCTCAAGCTTGAGCCCTCCCGCCGTTTCCTCCGCCGCGCGAATGCCGTCCGGACGCTCCGCCGCAGCCGCGAT
>NZ_JCAMRT010000040.1:0-23076 GCF_059821225.1 Paenibacillus sp. sg306046 | reverse complement strand
GATGCTTGGCTTCAATCTGTTTGTCTGCGTCGGATTCATGGATTAAATTCTCCTTTTCCCTGTATCTGTCTGGTTCCGGATTACGATTAATGGGTGACGGATGTCACGTTTGTGTCGACCGACGGGTCATTTTTGCGGAAACGGCGAACCAAGCGGCGCTTAAATCCTTCGATCAGATCATAGATGACCGGTACAACGATCAGTGTCAGCAAGGTGGACGTCGTCAGACCCCCGATGACAACGACGGCCAAGCCTTTCGAGATAAGCGCTCCCTTGGAAAAGCCGAGAGCCAGCGGCAGCAGCGCGATAATCGTGGCGCCGGCCGTCATAATAATCGGACGGAGACGCGTCATACCCGCCTCGATCAAAGCGTCGCGCACAGAATAATTTTCCTCACGCAGCTGCTGCACGCGGTCGATCAACACGATCGCATTCGTAACAACAACCCCGATCAGCATCAGGAAGCCGATCAGCGATGTAATATTAATGGATTCGCCTGCGACAAGCAGGGCAATCAAGCCGCCAATCGCGGCCAGCGGCAGCGAGAACAGGATAGCCAGCGGCGCGCTGCCGTTTCCGAAGGCGAGAACCATGATCAGATACACGATAAAGACAGATGCAAACATCGCAACGAACATCTGCTGGAAGCTTTCCTGAATATCATCCGTGACACCCTTGACCTCGGTACGGACACCCGCCGGGAGCTCCAGCTTCGTCAGCTCCTGGGTTACTTTCGCGCTGACCCCGCCCTTATCGGCGGAATCAATTTTAGCGGTCACTCGCACATACTGGGTTTGCTGATCCCGCGCAATCGCCGCCGCCGCTTCAATCTGACTCACCTTGGCGACTTCCGTCAGCGCTACCTTGGAGCCGGTTGGCGTAGTCAGCATGAACTGGCCGACTTTATCGACTGAATTTTTAAAGCTCGGATCAACCATCACCTTCGTTTCAAAGGTGGCGTTATCGAATTTCAGGTCGCCGATTTTTTCTTCAGCCAGCCAGGGTGCGACGCCTTCCATAATTTGAGCAGAGGAAAGACCGAGCAGCCTTGCTTTATTCTGGTCAACATTGATTTCAATTTCCATCTTGGACTCGCCCATACTGTCCTTGATGTCAACCAGCTCAGGGAACTCCTTCATCCGTTCCTTGACTTGTAACGCCGCCTGCTGCAAATAAAGGAGATCATCACCCTTGAGCATATAGTTGAAATCAGCGCCGCCGCTTGGGGCTCCTGCTCCGCCGATAACGGAACCATCCGCCTCCGAGCCGGTCGGCAGCAGGTCGCCGATACGTTTCTTAAAGTCCTGCAGCAGCTCTTTGGCGTTTGAAGCTTCCGAGGCAACCGCAAAAAACGAGCTGCGATACGGCACCTGATCGCTGCCGCCATTGTAGCCAATCGACGATTCCACGTAATCAAAGGTTGGCTGGCCTGCAGGGTCTTTGCTTTCAAACATAATGGCTTCAATTTCCTTAACCTTTTCATTCATCGTTTCGATGGTCGTTTCACGCGGCATTTTGATCGAGAACTCCATCATCTTATCCGAATCGCTTTCCGGCATAAAGCCTGTTGCAAGGAACGGCACCGTTCCGACAATCGACCCTACAAACAGCAGCAGCGCCATCACCATCGTAAGCAGCCGGTGCTTCAGGGACCAATGCAGCGCCTTGTTGTAGAAAATGGACACTTTACCGACAGCGGCCTCATCATGGGCCTTGATGTTTTTATTGTTGAGCACCAGCAATTTGGCCAGCATCGGAATAACCGTAACGGCCACAATCAAGGATGACAACAGCGCCGCAGCCAGCGTAATCGCAAACGGACGGAAAATTTCACCGAGCACGCCGCTTACCATACCGATCGGAGCAAACACGCCAACCGTTGTAATGGTGGACGAAGTGATCGCCGACGCGACTTGGGCCGTAGCCAGCTTAATGACCGATTCGTTGCGCTCCTGCGCCTTCTGGAGCTGGCTGTAAATATTCTCAATAACAACGATACTGTCATCGACAACCCGCCCGATCGCAATCGCCATCCCGCCGAGTGTCATAATGTTCAGGGAAATGCCGAGCGGCGCCATAATCATCAGCGTAATGAGCATCGACAACGGAATCGAGACTAAAACGATGATCGTCATCCGAACATTTCTCAAGAAGAGCAAGATCATAATGGAGGCCAGCAAAGCGCCGAGTATGCCTTCCTTCAACATCCCGTTGATGGATTCCTTAATATCTTTCGCACTGTTATAAATACCCTGGAACTTAATGTCCGGATATTGCTGCTTCCAACCGTCCATCAGCTTGTCGGCATCGTTGCCGAACTCGACTGCATTGGCGTTTTTCGTCTTGTACAGACGCACGCCGATGGCCGGCTGGCCGTTCAGCCGGGAGATGAAGGTCGATTCGGTGATCGCTTCAACCTTGGCAATATCCTTCAGCAGCACTGTTGTGCCGGATGCGGTCGAAATTTTCATGTTTTCCAGACCGTAAATCGTGTTCAGATCGCTCTTGACCCGCACCATCTGTTCGTTGCCGTTAAATTCCACCGTTCCCGCAGGGCTTGTCGTGAGCGCCGCCTTGATGCTTTGCGAAACCTGGGCCGGGGTCAATCCATAGTTATTGATTGCATTGCCGTTGAGCTTCATCGTCAGCACCGACTCCTGATTGCCGATCGAGTCGAGGTGGTCAATCCCTTTCATCGCGTTGAAGCCAGGCTCAATGACATCCTTGTACAGCTTGTCGAGCTCCTGCTGGCTCATGCCGTTTTGCGCATACAGCGACAAATAATAAACCGGCTGGGAAGCAAAACCGAGCGTGGTTACCTTGGGCCGTTCCGAACCGGACGGCAGCCTGACATTGGAAATCAGACTTTCCACGTCACGCTTGGCGTCATCCGTATTCACGGACTGCTCCAGCTCAAGCACAATCTGGGAGAAGTTATCGCTAGAGCTGGACGAGAGGTTTTTTAACCCTTCCAGACTCGCAACCGCCTTCTCCAGCGGCTCGGTGACATTGTCAAGCACATCCTTCGGCGGCGCCGTATACTGCGTATTGATGAGAACGACCGGGAAGGAGATATCCGGCATGCTCTCCACCTTCAAGGTCGTGGAAGCAAACGCTCCGCCGCCGAACAGGAGAAGAACAATGATGATAACCGCCGTGATGTTCTTCATCGAAAAATTCGTTAACTGATTCATCTCTCTACTCCTCCATTAAGATTGCTGAACACTTAGACGCCGCTTCTTCTCCGCCCCCTTCAAATTTCAAAAAAATAAAGGTTGGTCGCAGCAAACGTTCTAATGGTCGTTCAGCTCCTGCATCAGCTGTCGCCTGACTTGCTGCCATTCCTGCTCCAATCCGTCCAGCTTGGATAAAATAAAGACGTGCAGCGCCAAAGACTCGGTAAACCTGAGCTTCGCAGCCTTGTAGGAATCCAGCTCTTCCTGAGGCACATCCACAAGCTGCTGGAGCGCGGTCAGCATCTTGCGGAGCTGCTGGGTCAGGCCTTCCGTCTTCTGCTTCGTCGCCCGAAGCGCGCTTACGTGGGCATCATCGGCAATGAAATAATAATCCTTTCGGTCGCTGCTTGCCGTCAGCTTCTGGCACATGGCATTACGCTCCAGCGTGCGCACCTGGACACTGATCGCCGCCTTCGATACGCCGAGCTGTTCAGCGATCGACTGCAAACTCACCGGCCCCGGCGCAAACAGGAGCAGTCCGAAGATACGGCCAACCAGCGGGCTGAAGCCCTCATGCTGGAACGACTGGGACATCCCGTCGATGACCGTATGCTTTAGCTCCGTAAAGGACTGCGGGGTTGAGTTCATTTTGCTCTCCTCAGTTATGTAGGTTTAGTATCGTTAACAAAGTTGTTAACGATACTAACGTAATACTTGAAAGCGCACGCTGTCAACTTAATTTTTTGAAAATGCTGGCATAAACACAGACCGCCCCCGCCAAGTTGTTACGCAACCAGGCAAGAGCGGTTTCAGCCGATAAAACAACGATCATGGTTAAGCCAGCTTAGTCTGTCGTTTCGAACCAGGTAATTTTTTGGGAAGCCAGCAGCTTTTTCTGGCCTTTATACGTTTCATAAACTTTGAGATCGTAATCCTTTAAGTACCTGACCATAAAAATAAATTCCCTGTTATTTTTAGTCAGCTTGAATTTTTCCTTTTTGCCCAGCTTGATTTGACCTTCCGTATTTTGCAGCGGATCGGTTCCATTTTCGGTGTTTTGCTCCTCAAACTTGGCCAGATCCATATCCCAGCTAAACTTCACTTTGTCCTCACGGTCCTCAACTGCAATGCTTAACTTGCGGCCTTCCAGATTCGTCTCGCTCATCAGTTTTTTGGTCAGCTCGTAGTCAAAGTACAGCTGGATGCCGGTTTCATCCCCACGTGTTTGGATCTTGCTCATGGATAGCTTGTACGGTCCAACCTCCAGGTCCTTGACCTTGTCCTTCACGTCCTTCTTTTCAGCCGGCAGCCAGAAGGAAACAGCATTGACATACGCATCCGGCACATCTTTGCTTTCGCTGAACTTATCCTGGGTAATCGCATCGCCGATCAACAGCTGCAAGCCTTCGGTTGAGAAGCCCTTAGGCACGTCTGCTGTCAGGAACAGCAACGCGGAGCCGCCTGGCGTGGTGCGGTTTTTAATCTCGGGATTAATCGCCTGCAGCACCGTGCCGTCAGCGGACCGGAAATACGTCACCAGCTTGGGCACCATCGCCGAACGTTTCTCCAGATTCGCCGCCTCCAGCTGAACGGCCAACGTATCCGCGCTATCGCCTGTATAAATCGTGACGCTCCGTACCTTGTATTCCGTGCTCCGTCCGACGCTGATGACTTTATGCGTATCGCCGACATTATTCAACGGGATCGCCATCAGCTCCGAGCTATGCACGAAGTCCAGCAAGTCCTCCGTTGCTCCCGTCCCCGAGCTGCCCGAGTCGGTTGTTCCCGTATCCCCGCTCGCCGATGTTTTCTCCTGCAGCACCAGCTTGGCCTTGGCGAATTCATACGTATATGGAATTTTTCCGACAAATTGATACTGCAAGCTGCCGCCAGGCGCCAAGCCGATTACACGGTCCGTCCGAACGAGCTTGGCTTCCACCTTAATATTTTCATCCAGCATAAAGTAACCCGTCAACGCAGGCAGCGGCAGCGACTCCGTTCCCCGGTTGCCCAACGTCAGCGTAGCCGTTAAAATATCCTGTTCTTCCCACGGCGCGCGCAGCACTGAATTTAACTCAGCCGTATAGGAACCGTCCTTGTTGGTGAAATCATGAACTTGTCCTGTGCCGACACGGTCAGGCTCTGAACCTTGCGGCAAGGCGAAAAACGCCACCGGCAGGTTCAGCTTCAGGTCGGACGCATTTTGCACGATGACAAGCTGCCAGTTCTCAACCTTGAGCGACACCGGCACCGAACCGGTCAGCTCGACATCCTTTATCGTCTGCGGATTGATGGTCAGCTCCTTGGCTCCCTTGAAGGTCAACGGATACATATAGCCTTCCGCTGTCCGAATCATATACTGGTAAGTCGGAACGGTCACGCTCCGGTTGCCCGTATTGTTCATTTTCAGCTTGATGGTCGGCGTATAATTTTTTTCATTTTTGCCGATATACACCTTCTCGATCAAGGTGCTGACCGGATTGCTGTTCATCGAGATCGTTTGCGCGCTGCCGGGCGCCGTCACGATGCTGTAATCGCCGGGTACCGGAATTTCTCCAATAACCCGCTCAAAATTGGCTTGGCTGAAATCCCACTTGATGACGTCAAAAATAAGATCGGAAAGCTCGGTTGTATCATTGATCGACGCATAAAAAGCGATGTCCTGGCTTGATTTGGGCGTAATCCGATTCTTATCCTTGTCCTGCGGCAGCACCTTGACCGTAATCTTGTTGCCTGACTTCGTACGCAGCCGAACCCAGTAGTCGATAAATTGCAGATCGCTTGTCCCATTGTTGTTCACCGTCAACGTAAAGGTAACCGTCTTGCTCCCTTGCTCCGGCATCACGTACAGGTTTTTCAGCTCAAAGGTGCTGGTCGGTGAAACCTCAACCTGCCCGATCGCAGGCGCCGTGCCGGTGGACAGGACAGCCGTGCCGGCTGTCCCTCCGCTGTCTGCCGCAAATGCGGGAACCGCGCTGCTGAATACGATCGTGGAAGCCAGGAGGCACAATGCGGCCCGCCGGATGCGTTTGCGTCTTGTATTCATCGTTGTTATAGTCCTCCTCTAACCGTGTTGAATTCCCATGAGGCTTGTTTGGCGGCCGTCACACGCCTTAACGCATGATGGCGTCGAGCGGCCCGTTCGGATTTTCCTTGATTTGCTGCAGCATCTGGTTGCCCTCGGTTTCCCATTGCTTCAGCGCATCCCGGACAGACTGCTTGCCTTGAGACGCCTCGTCGAATAAACGCGCCCCGATGCTGCTGATCTGATACAGATTTTGATTGGTGCGGTACAGCTTCGCTTCCTCCGGCATCGGAGCAGGCATCAGCGTCGTGAACGCCTTCATGTTAAACTCCATGCCATCCTTTTTCTTGATGTATTTCTGGCGCGATACGATGTTATAATTGCTGCTTGCTTTCAGCTTGGCCCAGTCCTCGCCGTTAATAAATTTCACATACTTCCACGCCTCGTCCGCATTTTGCGCCTTGGCGTTGATTGCAACGACGCTTTCCATCCCGATATTGGACCCGATATCCGGCGCTTCCTGATGCACAGGCAAGGTAACGACATCCCAGTCGAATGGCGTGAAGCCCTTGATGTTTTGCGCGTTTTTCATCGCATTATTGATGCGGTCCAGCTCGCCATAATTCGAAATCGCCATCGCAACACGGCCGGACAGGAAATCATCGTGCTGGAACGGATTGTAATCTTCAGGTCCCTGCATTTGCATCTTACTCATATCGAGCTGCTCTGGCAACAGTTTTTCTGTTTTCAGCTGCAGGAGGCTTTTCCAGACATTCTCCCATTGATCGGTGTTGACCGTCATCTTCTCGGCCTTGTCGTCAAACATACGGAGCTGCAGCGGAATCGTGTACGGCTGGGTCCCATAGTAGATGTCGCCGCCCATATTGTAGGTGGAGAAGGAGAAGCCGTACTTGCGATCCGCCCCCTCGCCCTTGGACAACCGGCGGGCCAGATCAAACATATCCTGCCAGGTCATCTTGTCGGTCGGATAAGCAACACCGGCTTCGTCGAACATTTTTTTGTTGTAAATGACTGCGGAGGAGCTGAAGGTTGGCGCCAGTCCGTACAGCTTGCCTTCGCCCGCCTTCTTGATGCCGTCGAGCACCGCAGGCACGATATCCGCTGTATCGAATTTATCCTTCGTAATGAGCGGATCAAGCTGGGTCAGCCTATTGTCGGCAATCAGATCCGGCAGCTGATCATAGCTGACCATCACGACATCGGGCGGATTGTCGCCGTTCATCGCTTCCTTGAGCTTTTCCATCGGGTCCGGCTGCTTCTCGTTCGGATTAGGACGCGCATACCCGTACATATAGCGGTCATCCTGCAACGGGATAATTTCAATCTTCACGTTTTTGTTCGCAAATTCATACAGCTCCGTGTAGCGCTGACGGAAATATTCATCGTCGCCGCCGAAAGCCATGGTCGCGATCCGCAGCACCTTTTCCGTTTTATCATCATTGCTGCCTGTATTTGTGCAAGCCTGCAGCACAGGCACCAGAAGTCCGACACTGAGTGCCGTCAGCATCGTACGCTTTAACCGTTTATCCATAATTTGTTTCCCTCCGCAATATGTTTTAAACCGGCTCGTTGCCGGCTTGACCGGCAGGCTTGCCGGGCCGTTCCTGCTTGTTCTCCGCCTGCTCCTCAAGCGATTTCGGTGTTTTGATAATAATTTGTTCGCCGTCAAATTCCATTGTCGCCTTGCCTTCTATGCCCAGCGATTTCAAGTATGGCGCCGGAATTTGCAGCCGGCCTACACGGTCAAGCACCACATATTCCTCGTGTACGCCTCCGAGCGACGCCGCAGCCTCCGCCTCGTTGTGATCCAGGTTCGGATTCCGTTTGATGAACTCGGTACTGGTCATTCCGTCGCGGATCGCCACCACGCGGTCCACCTTACCCGCCAGCGCCATATCATGCGTGACAATCACAATCGTAACGCCAAGCTCCTTGTTCAACCGCCGGAAAATATCCATGATCATATCCGACGTTCGCGTATCCACCGAACCCGTCGGCTCATCCGCCAGCAGCAGCGACGGACGATTAGCGAGCGAAATTGCAATCGCCACCCGCTGCTGCTCACCGCCGGACAGCTGCTGCAGCTTGTTGTTCACCCGCTCCTTCAGCCCGACCCATTCCAGCAATTGCCGGGCATAGGCGCGGTCATACGATCCGCTGAGCATCATCGGCATCTCGACGTTTTCCAGCGCCGTGAGATACGGGATCAGGTTGCGGGCATTGTTTTGCCAAATAAACCCGACGGTTTTGCGCTTGTATTTCACCAGCTCTTCATCGGTAATTTTGAGCAGGTTCCATTCTCCCACCCGAACTTGACCAGCCGAGGGGCGGTCCAGACCGCCCAAAATATTCAGCAATGTCGATTTCCCGCTGCCGCTGTTGCCGATAATCGCCATCATCTCGCCTGGCGCAACTTCAATATTGAGGCCCTGCAGTGCGACAACCTCAAGGTCGTCGGTCTTATAAATTTTGACGAGTCCTTCGCAATGAATCACTGCAGCATCACTTCTCCTCTCCCAGCTTCACGGCCTGATGTACCCGCAATCGCCGGATATGCAGAAACAGCAGGCTCGCCCCGGTCAGCATCATCACCCCGATGACAACGTAGAGCTGGCTTGTATCCCGCGCGTCGAAAATAACACGGAACGGCGGCACCTGCGTCTTCACATTTTCCGCCGTCTGCAGGAACGGGAGGAACAGGTAGCTGGTCAGCTTGCCGATGCCAAGGCCAAGCGCAATCGCCAGCCCGGCCGTAAACACCTGCTCCAGCAGCAGCATGCCGGTCAGCTGACGCCGCGACAGCCCCATCGCCCGCAGTACGCCAAACTGCACGACACGGCTCGACAGGTTGAAAAACCAATACAGCACATAACCGACCAGCGAAACAAACACCGAGACGAGGAAGCCCAGACTCAAAATGCCAAATACGCCGCCCCGGGCCGGATGCTTCTTCTGAATGATCAGTTCATTGCGGACGTCCTTCACGGTTGCGATGTCGACCTTCTGCTCCCTTAGCACCTCCAGCATCGGCGGAACCTTTGCGCCATTCTTCATTTTCAGCCAGACGTCATACGGCACAACCGGCGCCTGGTCGTAGATGTACTCCAGATTGGCGATAAAAAACGGCGTTTCATCGGGATACAAGCTCGGCCAATACGGCACTGTCGCGACTACGACAAATTCAACAGATTGGCCGGATATCGTAATATTCATCAAATCGCCGGGCTTAATCTGATTTTTCTCAGCCAGCCTGGTTGATATGATGACCGCCTGCTCAAACTGCCCCAGCAAATTCAAGTAATGGTTCTGATGCACCTTGAACAAATCTTTGCGGAACCAGCCGACTTCAGCAAAGTCAACGTTGTCAATCCCCATCAAGGTGCCTTGGCCGATCGACTTGCCGGACACCACCGCATTGCTTTTCAAGGTCATGACCCTGGCCGCATGCTCGACGCCCTCCAGCTCACGGAACAGCTCAAACGGCGGCTCAATGTAGCGCAGCTTGGGCGGCGGCTGGTTGCCCCCTCCCGGCTGGCCGCCCGGGTTGCCTTGGCCTTGGCCTTGACCGCCGCCCTGTCCCTGCCCTTGTCCTGCTCCCGGATTTCCGCCCGCTCCGGGCTGACCTTGGCCCTGTCCCTGGCCGCCCTGCTGGGCGTTGTTTTGCGGCAGCTCGTCGGAGACGGCTGTCCAGTCGGCCCGCATAATCACATCCGTGCCATAGGCATACAAGGTGCGGTCTGTCGAGTTCAAATCAATAGTGCGCGCCGCAGATGCGTTATAAACACCGAGGCCCAATGTTAAAATAAGTAAAATCATTAACGGGTAATACGCGGTCGAGGACCGGCTTAATTGGGTTAGCGTCAAATAAACCGGCACCGGCAGCAGCCGCTTGCCCAGCCAGTTCCCGATGCGCAGCAGCCACGGGAACAGCCGCAGGGCAAACAACCCCAAGGCAATAATCGACAAGGCCGGGATAAAAAACAGCAGCGGATGCACCTGAAGCTGATCTGTCGTCATTCCTGTCTGGCTAAACAAATCCTGGCGCTGCCCGAACAAATAATAGCCGTAGCCGACAAGTACGAGCAGCGTAATATCAAGAAACCATTTCTGCCAAAACGGCTTGCGATCCGATCTGGCAAGCTTCTGCTTGTAGCTGACGATCGAAGCGCGGGCAAATACAATCGCCGGAATAACGCTGGCCAAAATGGCGATGACAACGGCGATGATGCCGTACAAGATCGCTTCGGAGGACAAGCCGATCGGGACGGCCTTGCGGTCCACAAAGGTCAGAAATCCGCTGGAGGACCCGATGCTTTTGGCCATAAACCAGCCGAGCAGCGGACCGAGCACCAGCGAGATGCCGCCCAGCAGCAAACCCTCCAGCAAGTAAATCCAAATAATTTGCCCGGTGCTGCCTCCCCGGCTGCGGATGACCGCGATGACCGTCCGCTGCCGGTCGAGCGACTGTCTGGCGTTCATGACGATGTAATAAAACACCATGGCAATCATCGGAGCCGCCAGTGTAAACAGCATAATCTGCAGTTGGACGCTCTGGACTTTAAATTCCTGCAGCAGCGGAATAAACGAGACGTCCACGCGCGTATTTTTCAGCAGCTGAAACACTGTCATGCCGAGCCGGTCCAGCTTGTTTTCCAGTCCTGACAGCTGACTCGTCTGGATTTCACGCAAATCAAACGCATAGTACCAGTTCGCCAGGTTCAGCGGTATTTTTTTGTTGATCAGTATGTAATCCTGAAAGCCGGCTTCACTCATGAAGGCAGAGGTCAGCAGACCCTCCAGCCCTTGATACCAGTAAGGAAGCGTATCGTCAAGCGGCTTGTAGGCGCCGACAATTTTTATTTTCACCGGAGCGATGCCCAGCCCGCCGCTGATCGGGTAGTTGAACGTATCGCCTACACGCATATCAGCGCGGTACAGCGCCTCCTCAAACATCACCACTTCAATGACGCCGCTCTGCGGCTGCTCCGCAAACCAGCTCCCCTGGGTAAGCTCCACCTGCTCCTTCAAGCCCGACTGAGCCAGCAGTGTCAGCTGGCGGCGCTTGCTCGCATCCACCTTCGTTGGATCTTCCGGTGAAATTTGCGTCCCCCGTATCGAATAAGAACGTACGTACGCCTCAGCTGGAAAAGCGATTTCCCGGGGAATATCGTCCCGGATATAATCGTCGACGGCTTTGAGGTCGTTCAGATCGGCGCGGTCGCTGCCGCTGGCCTGGTAGCGAATCATCACCGAGCCGGCGGGAAGCCCGTCGCTTTTCTCCTCCAGCGTCCTGGCGACAACACGCTTGAGCGAGCCGTCCGCATACATCGGGATGCTTGTCGTAAAGGCGACGGCCATAATCAAGCCGACCAAGGTGCTGAAGGTGAGCCAGCGGGTGTTCCACATTTTGCGGAATAAAAACCGAAGCATCGGCATTAGCGACCCACTACTTTCTGTCCAGGCGTCAAGCCCTTCACGATCTCAACCTCGGTCGAGGTTTGTTGACCAAGCTCCACGTCCACTTCCCGTTTCGTGCCGTCGCTTTCCACAATCTGCACATAGTTGCGGCCGGCGTACGAGCGAAGCGCGGCCAGCGGAATCAGCACGGCATTTTCCTTGCGCTGGGTAATGACCGTTACGCTAAGCGGACGGCCGCGATCCACATTTTCCGGAAATTTGTCCAGCGTTACAATCATGTAGTTGTCAATGGAATCCGGCTGCTTCTGCCCGTTGCCGGGAAAGCCGTTGTTGCCGTTGTTGCCATCCGTTTTGGGGACCGGCAGCTGCAGCACCTTCCCCTTATGCTGGCCGAGCGCATTAATGTCAACGACGACCTCCATCCCGACCGCGACCTTCTTCAGATCGTCGGCGCTCAGCGTAGCGGCTACAGTGAGCTGCGACAGGTCAGCAATCGTAGCTACCGCGTCGTAAGCTTTGACGGAATCCCCTTTCTTCATATAAACGGAAACAATCGTACCCGTAAACGGGGCCGTCAGCTTCGCCTTGGCAATCGTGCTTTCCAGCTTGTTCAGCTTCTCGCGCTCCAGCTCAAAGTTAATTTTCGCCTGCTCGATCTCCTCCGCGCTTTTGCCGTCCGCATTACGCAGCGTTTCGATCATCGTCAGCTCATCCTTACGTGTTTGCAGCCGCTTCTGCTTCAGCTCGCTTTCCAGCTCGGTCACATCCAGCTCGGCAATCACCTGGCCCTGCGCCACCGTATCGCCGGTTTTGACCAGCAGCTCTTTAATCCTGCGGCTCGTCTCGTCCGTGAAATACAAGTCCTCCTCCACCGTAGCCATCATCCGGCCCGAGCCGCGCGCCGTTGATTCCAGCGTCCCGGTTTTCACCGCATATTCCGGCTTTTTGGACAGCTTCGGCGCCTGGATGGTCGGAATCGTTTCTTCCTCCTCTTCCTTGGGCAGCAGCGAGCAGCCGGACAGGGCAACGGCCAGCGAAAGCGACAGTCCTGCGGCGACGGCAGGCTTTGCGGCTTTTTTAGCTGTTGATAAATTTACCATCCACCATTTCGAAAACACGGTCGGCAACCTCCATTATTGTCGGATCATGCGTGGTCATACAAATCGTCATCCGCTCCGTCTCGATAATGTCGCGGAACACGCCCATGACCTGAGCGCCCATCTGCGAATCCAGCTCCGCCGTCGGTTCGTCGGCCAGCAGCAGGCTAGGCTTATGCGCAATCGCCTTTGCGATCGCCACACGCTGCTGCTCCCCCCCGGACAGCTCAAACGGACGGTGATGCATCCGCTTGGCCAATCCGACCAGCTCCAGGCAATGCGTGACCCGCGGCTTCCATTGCGACCGCGGAATGCCCGCCATGCGCATCGACAACTCCACATTTTCCCAGGCGGACAACAGCGGCATTAAAGCGAATGATTGGAAAATAAAACCAATTTCTTTTCTGCGTATGTACGTGCGTTGATCGTCTCCGCACTGATGAAACAAATGCTCCTTGAAGCGAATTTCCCCTTTGTTTGGCTGATCCAGACCGCCAATCAAATTAAGCAGCGTCGTTTTTCCGGAGCCTGACCTGCCTTTCAGCATCGCCAGCTGCGTTGGATACAATGACATATGAATGCCTTTGAGCACATGAAGCTGCTGTCCCCCTACGGGAAATGAACGCTCCACCCCCGCTACGGTCAACAGCGGCACACTCAAATCGACAACGGCCGCACCTGAAGCAGCCGCAGGCTCGGCCGGCTCGTTACGCTTGCGCAGCCAACGGACCATGCTGCCCCTCCTCTACCTTTAAATTGACATAAATTTCGACACATTACGCTCTGCCGGACACATCTTGTTAGACGAAAGCGACAGTCAAAAAGTTACACCCGACATGGGAAAATTAATAACGGTTTCCAATTTCGTCGGCGTCGTCAGGGAAACGTCAGAGAACGCCAGACGACTCCGGTCAACATCCAGCTGCTCGCGCCAGCACAAACAGGCATCCGTCACGAGCGACGAATGCCTGTCGATTCCATCAACCTTGCCATGATCTCGTTATCTGGTTCTGAATTTCTGGGAATGCTCCTTCGCCTGCTCAACAGTCGTAATCCGGTTGCGCTGCCATTCCAGCAGGATGCGCTCGATGTACCGGAAGTGGATTTTCCCGGCAAATACCGCTTCCTTCAAGCCCGCCAAAATAAGCGTCTCCGGATGTCCGTCCTTATCCAGCCAGCCTACGATTGATTCTAGCTCCATCGGCGTTAACGGCCGGCCGAACTCGCGCTCGAAGATGGAAAACACATCCTTGCGCTCCCCCCGGCCCGCTGCGGCCAGCTTCCGGCTTGTTCGCTCCTCCTGCCATTCTTCGACGCGCAAGGCGGCCAGACGCTCCAGCAGCGGCGTCCAGTTATAAGCTTCGCTGTGGACGCCGGTTGCCGGATCCTTCGTCTCGTCAATACGCAGCAAGCCCTCCTGCAGCAGCTTCTGCAGCACGCCGATAACCTTGTCCTGCGGGATCGACATTCGTGCCTGCAGCTCCTCCGGCGTCGGAAAATCTTTGCGTTCCTTCTGCCTGAACGCCATCAGATGAATGATCAGCATCGCGTCTGTCTCCGACAGCCGCAGACGCGGGTAATAACGGATAAGCCAATAAGGGATGTCTGCCGTTCCGTCGGTTAGCCCGCCCAGCAGCAGCTCCGTCCAGTCCCTCGGCTCACGTTCATTTCCTCTCAAAGCCATGCTTCCTCCCTGCACATCCTTCCCCCGGGAGCCTATCCCTTCCTTGACCGGCTTCACGCGGTTCTACGCTTGTCTACCGAAAGCGCTCCTCCATCAGCTCCGGGTCGTCATACATTTAATGAACGCCGGTGAACAATGTTCGACCGGCGTCCTCTTCATAAGCATATAGAATGTAAAAGCTTTCAGCAAGCTGTCCCCTTCGATACTTGCAAGAAAAGCTGCCGCTGCAACACGGATGCACCTTCATCGAAAATGCTTCGAGCCGCAGCTTTTCTTATTCTACAGGTTTATGTTGTAAAATCAACTCATACGTATCCCGGGCAATGACCAGCTCTTCATTGGTGGGAATAACGAGCGCCTTCACGCGCGACTCGGCCGTTGAAATTTCCCGGTCCTCGGACGATCTGCGCGCATTAGCCGCTTCATCCAGCGTCAAGCCGAGGAAGGTCAGGTTACGGCAAACCGCTTCGCGGAGAATCGCCGAGTTTTCGCCGACACCCGCGGTAAAGACGATGGCATCAATCCCGTTCATCGCGGCCGCATAAGCCCCGATGCACTTGCGCAGCCGGTACTCGTACATGTCGAAGGCAAGCGCCGCATTTTTATCTCCCTGCTGCATCGCCTCGGTAATTTCCCGCATGTCGCTGCTGACGCCGGAAATCGCAATCAGGCCGCTATGCTTGTTCAGCATAGAGCTGATCTCGGACAACGTCAGCTCTTCCTTATTCATCGCAAACGGCACAATCGCCGGATCAATGTCGCCGCTGCGCGTACCCATCATCAGCCCTTCAAGCGGGGTCATGCCCATGCTTGTATCGACGGACACCCCGTTCATCACAGCCGTGCAGCTCGCGCCGTTGCCGATATGGCATGTCACGATTTTCAGCTCCTCCAGCGGACGTCCGAGATAAGCCGCCGCCCGCTGGCTCACGTACGCATGCGACGTACCATGGAAGCCGTACCGGCGAATCTGGTGTTTTTTGTACAGCACCATCGGAATCGGGTACAAATAGGCCGTTGCAGGCATCGTCTGGTGGAACGCCGTATCAAACACAACGGCTTGCGGCACGCCCGGCATGTTCGCTTCCACCGCCTGAATGCCTAGCATATGCGGCGGATTGTGCAGCGGCGCCAGGTCAAACAGCCGGCGAATTTCATGCTTGACCCGATCATCAACCAGCACGGAATTCGAGAACGACTCGCCGCCGTGTACGATCCGGTGACCTACCGCGTCAATTTCGTTGACCGATTTCAGCACACCAACCTCCGGATGCGCCAGAAACTCCAGCACGCGGCGAATGGCCGTCGTATGCTCCAAAATTTCACGGACCTCGCGGACGTCCTCCTTGCCTTCCGGCTCGTAGGTCAAAATCGCCGATTCCATGCCGATCCGCTCAACCTTGCCTTTCGCCAGAACGGATTCATCCTCCATGTTATACAGCTGAAATTTCAGCGAGGAGCTGCCTGCATTAATAACGAGAACGATCATACGCGGTCACCATCCTTATCATACCGGAAAAAGCCTTGCCCGGTTTTCGTTCCGAGGTTGCCGGCGCGCACCATTTGCTTCAGCAGGAAGGATGGACGGTATTTCAGCTCGCCGAACTCGCGGAACATCCGCTCCATCGCCGCCAGGACGGCGTCCAGCCCAAAGCGGTCGGCCATTTCCAGCGGTCCGTAATGAAAGTCGTAGCCGACTCGCATCGCGCTGTCGATATCTTCAGCGGAAGCTACACGCTCGGAGAGCGCGTGCATCGCTTCATTGATAAGAATGCAAATCAGGCGAGTCGTAACAAAACCGGGCGATTCATAAATTTGAATGCCCTGCTTCTGAATCGTCTGCTCCACGAACTGCTTCGTCCGCTCAAACGTTTCCTCGCTTGTTTTAACAGCCCTTATAATTTCAACCAGATGAATTTTCGACACCGGGTGCAGGAAATGAAGCCCGATGACCCGCTCCGGCAGCTTAGTTTCGGCAGCCATCTCGGTCAAGCTGAGCGTTGATGTATTGCTGGCCAGCAGCACTTCCGGCGGGCACAGCTCGTCAAGCTTCGCAAACACCTGCTTTTTCAGCTCCAGATCCTCGGTGACGGATTCAATAACCATATGGCATTCCGCCAGCCGACTCCAGTCGGTTACCTTCTGAATTTTAGATAAGATCAGCTTTTTCTCCGTTACCGTAATCGCCCATTTCTCTAATTGCTTATCCAGGCTGATTTCGATTTGTTCCCACGCTTGTTCAAGACGTTCGGGAGTGCGTTCGACAAGCAATACGTCGAGGCCCTTGGCCGCCAGCATTTCCGCGATCCCCTGGCCCATCGTTCCTGCTCCGACGACACCGATTTTGGTTACTAACATGGTTGTCTCTCTCCCTTCCAGCATCTATCCAGTGATATTATACACAATGCCAACTCGATTACCTAAAACAAATGTCACATGTTGACGGCTAAATTAGGACAAATCCATGAACGCGGGTATAACGTTACGGGATCAGACCCGATCCGGCCATCTGCAGGACGCCCGGCGCACGAAGCGCCGGACGTTCTGCAGATGGTCGAACTGGCGAGGAGCCTGCTCAGCGCCCAGCCGACAGGCGTGTTGCCCGGCCGCAGCTCCTTAAAAAAAGCCCGCCAAACCGTTAGGCTGCCAACGGTAGGCGGGCTTTGCTGGATAAGTGGTTCTTACGCCTGACGCGCGGCTTGCGCCTCTTCGTACGCGGTGATTTTGTCCGCATGCTGCAGCGTCAGACCAATATCATCCAGACCGAGCAGCAGGAATTGCCGACGATGCTCGTCGATCTGGAAGTCGATATGCAGGCCATAGGCGTCCGTCATCGTGTTGTTCTCCAGGTCTACGGTCAGCTGGTAGCCTTCATGAGCGGCCGTGCGCTGGAACAGGTCCTCAACCTGCTCCTCGCTCAGCTTGAGCGGCAGGATACCGTTTTTGAAGCAGTTGTTGTAGAAAATATCGGCAAACGACGGCGCGATTACGACGCGGAAGCCGAAATCCTGAATCGCCCAAGGCGCGTGCTCACGGGAGGAGCCGCAGCCGAAGTTCGCGCGGGAAATCAACACGGATGCGCCCTGGAAGCGCGGCTGATTCAGGCTGAATTCCGGAATAACGTCACCCTTCGGGCTGAAGCGCCATTCGTAGAACAAAAACTGGCCGAAGCCCGAGCGCTCGATGCGCTTCAAAAATTGTTTCGGAATAATCGCGTCCGTATCGACGTTGACGCGGTCGACCGGCCCTACAAGTCCGGTATGCTGTTTGAAAGCTTCCATGTCGGTCTGCTCCTTACATCGGGAAAATGGGTGATACGGGTTGCTGGTCCTCCAGCTATGACAAGCGGATTACGCTTCTTGTTTAACTTTGAATTCCCAATCGCGAACGTCTGTGAAATGACCTTTGACCGCAGCTGCGGCAGCCATTGCAGGCGATACGAGATGCGTCCGTCCGTCGCGGCCTTGGCGGCCCTCGAAGTTACGGTTGGAGGTCGATGCGCAGCGTTGGCCCGGTTGAAGCACGTCAGGGTTCATCGCGAGGCACATCGAGCAGCCTGCATCACGCCATTCGAAGCCGGCTTCGGTGAAAATTTTGTCCAAGCCTTCCTTCTCGGCTTGAATTTTCACGCGACCGGAGCCCGGAACGACGATCGCTGTCACATGCGAAGCGACCTTATGGCCCTGTGCTACGCTGGCCGCGGCGCGCAGGTCTTCGATCCGGCCATTCGTACAGGATCCGATAAACACGTAGTCGATGCCGATTTCGTTCATCGGCGTGCCCGGTGTCAGCCCCATATATTCAATCGCCTTTTCAGCAGCCTTGCGTTCATTTTCCGTCGTGAAGTCAGCCGGATTCGGCACAGACTTCGTAATATCCGTCCCCATGCCAGGGCTTGTTCCCCAGGTCACTTGCGGAATGAGGCTTTCAGCGTCAAATTCAACAACCCAGTCGTACACGGCGCCTTCATCGGTCGTCAGCTGCTTCCAGCCAGCTACGGCGCGGTCAAACTCTTCGCCTTGCGGTACATAGTCGCGTCCGCGCAAGTATTCGAACGTCGTCTCGTCAGGCGCGATCAAGCCAGCGCGGGCGCCGCCCTCAATGGACATGTTGCAGACCGTCATCCGCTCTTCCATCGACAGGTTGCGAATCGCTTCGCCTGTGTACTCAATGACGTAGCCGGTCGCAAAGTCCGTGCCGTACTTGGCGATGACGCCGAGAATGAGGTCCTTCGCCGTAACGCCCGGCTTCAGGCTGCCGTTGATGCGCACTTCCAGCGTTTTCGCTTTCGATTGCTGCAAGCATTGGGTTGCGAGTACATGCTCAACCTCGCTCGTACCGATCCCGAATGCCAATGCTCCGAATGCGCCGTGCGTGGACGTGTGGCTGTCTCCGCAAACGATCGTTTTGCCCGGATGCGTCAGACCTACCTCAGGACCCATAACGTGAACGACGCCCTGGTCGATGTCGTCAAGGTCAAACAGCCGAACGCCGAAGTCCGCACAGTTTTTGGACAGCGTGTCGATTTGCTGCTTGGAGATCGGGTCCGTAATGTTGTAGCGGTCCTTCGTCGGCACGTTGTGATCCATCGTAGCAAACGTGCGGTCCGGACGACGCACTTGACGGCCTGCCAGACGCAGTCCCTCGAACGCCTGCGGGCTCGTTACTTCATGAACCAAATGCAGGTCGATGTAGATAATGCTCGGCTTGCCTGGCTCGGAGTGGATGACATGGTTGTCCCAAATTTTCTCAAACATTGTTTTTGCCATCGGTTGCACCTCTAGTCATGTAGGAATGAAACTCAGGTCTTGCGACTTGATGTTGTTGCTCAGTTATCATCCTACCATGTTCAACTTCATTGTTCCAAGATATAATATCTATAGGATTCATAGGCTGATACTATAACAACCCGGAGCTAGTGAATATTTTTCTTCTCCATGTTGCCGCCGAGCACATCCGACACATGTTGAATCGAGATAAACGCCTTCGGGTCGATTTCATGCACAATCGCCTTGAGCTTGGCGACCTCCAGACGGGTCACGACGCAATAGATCATCTGGGTATCTTCCTTGGAGTAGCCGCCCTTGGCATAAATAAACGTTGTGCTGCGGCCGAGCCTGCTCATGATCGCTTCGGAGATTTCCTCGTATTCACTGGAGATGACCGTGGCGGACTTTGATTCCTCCAAGCCTTCGACGACGATATCCATCACCTTGGAGGCAATATAGAAGGTAAAAATCGAGTACATCGCCGAATCCCAGCCGAAAATGAACCCGGCTATAATGAAGATGACGACGTTGATCATCATAATAATTTGCCCGACCGGCACACGGAACCGTTTGGATAGCAAAATCGCCACGATCTCCGTGCCGTCCAGCGAACCGCCGTACCGGATGACAAGCCCGACCCCGAAGCCGAGAATAAGGCCGCCGAACAGCACCGCCAGCACCTTCTCGTCCGTAAACGGCTCGGAATGATGCAGCAGCAGCGTCGTCACCGACATCGCCGAGATGCCGTATAGCGTTGAAATCGCAAACGTTTTACCGATCTGCTTGTACCCGAGCAGCAGGAACGGCAAATTAAATACGAAGATGAACAAACCGAGCGGCAGCCCGGTCAGCTTGGCGACCATGATCGAAATACCGGTGATGCCTCCATCCAGTACCGTATTGGGCACCAGAAACAGCTCCAGCGACACGGCCATCAAAATGGCCCCGATGGTGATCAGGATAAATCTTTTGATAAATTCAACGAGCGACAGCTTTCTGTGCGTTTTGGCCAACCTTGTTTCCTCACCTTCCTGCAAACTTTGTCATTTTTGTCCATCGTCTAGTGTACATGATCACGCCCGTCAACTCAAACGGGATCAGCATCTTTTCAAAAACTTTAGGAAAGGCGGCAACCCGCTTATGGAGCTTCGTCAACTGCAGTACGCCCTGCAAATTTCGATTGATAAAAATTTTTCGCGCGCCGCGGAAAAGCTGCATATCGCGCAGCCCTCGCTCAGCCAGCAGCTGTCCAAGCTGGAGAAGGAAATCGGCGTGCTGCTGTTCCAGCGCACCACCAACTCGGTTGAGGTGACGCATGCCGGGTCCCAGTTCGTGGAGAAGGCGCAAAAAATTCTCGACATGGTCGAGCAGCTCAAGCAGGAGATGGAGGACATCTCGCAGATGCGCAAGGGGCGGCTTGTCGTCGGCAGCCTGCCGATTACCGGCGCTCATGTGCTGCCGCTTGTACTGCCGGTGTTTCAGGAGCGGTACCCGGAGATCGACATCGTGCTCGTCGAGGAAACGACGTCCAATCTGGAGCAGCTTACAGCGAGCGGACAGGCGGACATCAGCCTGCTGTCGCTGCCGCTGATCGACGACACGCTTGCCTATGAGCCGGTGATCGAGGAGGAAATTGTGCTGGCCGTGCCGCCGCATCACCCGCTCGCCGCGCTCGCTGCATCGCCTGAGCCGCAGTCGGTCGACATCGCACTGCTGCAGCAGGAGCCTTTTATCGCGCTCAAAAAGGGCCAGGGCTTCCGGCAAATTACGGTGGAGCTGTGCAGCGACGCGGGATTTATGCCACGCATCGTGTTCGAGAGCAGCAACATCGAGACGGTGCAGTCGCTTGTCGCGGCAGGCATGGGCATCGCCATGGTGCCTCATATGGTGTCGCGCGGCCGCTGGAGCGAGCTGGCGCCCGTTTATTTGCCGCTGCGCACCCGTCCGTTCCGGACACTGGTGGTCGCTTATAAAAACGGCCGGTATTTGTCCAAGGCGGTTGAAGCGTTTATGGAGACGTTTCGGGAAGTGATGCATGCGAGCGGAAGCGGTATCAGAGTCGGCGGGTCGGACCGGTCGGACGATTCCAACCCGTCAAACCGCTAAAGCGGCGAATCCGGCATATGTAAGTCCGCGCAAAAAAGAGGCTGCCGCGCAGCCTCCTAATCGTCGTCCTCCAGCAGCTCCTTCAGCTCCGCGCGGTCCGCATCGTCGGCAGTCCGGTGAACGGTGCCGTACGGATGCTCGCCCGGCGCATAAATGCTGTACAGCTTGAGCGGCGTGCTGCCGGTATTAATAATATTATGAAACATGCCCGCAGGCACCATAATGGCGCTGTCGGTCCCCGCCTCCTGCCGGAACGACAGGTCGTGCTCGCTGGTCCCCATCAAAACAACGGCCTTCCCGTCCTCGATCCGCAAAAACTGGTCGATCTGCCGATGCACCTCCAGACCGACCTCGCCGCCTACCGGGATCGACATCACCGTCACCTGCAGCTGCTGGCCTGTCCAGACCGCCATCCGGAAATTTTCGTTATCTACGGTCAGCTGCTTCACGTCTGTCACATAAGGCTTGCGGCCGAAATCCGTATCGCTGTCATAGTCCCGCTGCCGCTGGAAAAAGAGGTACGCCGCGAAGCCGACCGCCAGCAGCCCGGTTACCGCAAACCCAAGCTTGGCTCCCGCGCCGGCCCAGGCAACGCCCATCAGCAGCGTTCCGCACAGCGTCGCAACCGCCTGGAAGCCCATCATGACGCCAAGTCCCGTCGCCCGCTCCTCCTGCTTGATATGCAGCGACATCCAGGCGCTAGTCAGGCCCTCATAGATGCTCTGGAACACTGCATACACGATAAAAGCCACAAACACAAGCAGCAGCGGCAGCTCCTGCTGACTGAGCAGCATATACGTAGCGCCGAGCGCCAGCGAGCCGAGCGCAAACGTTTTGGCAAAGCCGATCCGGTCGCTGAGCGAGCCAAGATAATAGACCAGCAGCGTTCCCGCCAAATTGTAGGCGACGTAGGCGCTGATAATGAGCAGGTCGCTCAAGCCCAGCTCGCGCGCGCGCAGCAGCAAATAAATGTCCGTGCTTTTCAGCAGCGTCAGCGCAGTCAGCAGGTACAGCACCCGCCTGTACGCGGGCGTTGCCGTCTTGTAATGCGACGAGAGGCGGCGGAACAGCCCCGTTACGCCGCCCGGCTGAGCGTTCGGCAGCTCGGTCTGCTTCTTCGCCTCCCGAATAAAGAAGCCGGCAATGATGGCGCACGCGCCCGGAATCGCCGTCAGCGCGATGATCAAGGGAATACTGTCGCTGTACGCATACAAAATGGCCAGCGTAATCAGCGGTCCGAGCGTAGCGCCCAGCGTATCGGCCGCCCGGTGAAAGCCGAACACCCGGCCCCGGTTGACCGGCGTGGACACATCGGCCAGCAGCGCGTCGCGCGGCGCTTGCCGGATGCCCTTGCCGAAGCGGTCAAGCAGCCTGAAGCCGAAGATCGCCCAGTAGGTCGGAAACAGCGCCATCAGCGGCTTCGCCGCCGCCGAGATGTAGTAGCCGGTATTAATCAAGCCTTTGCGCCGCTGCAGCCGATCCGAATAAATGCCGCTGAGCAGCTTGAGCACGCCCGAGGCGAGCTGGGACAAGCCTTCGATCAAGCCGATCAGCACGACGCCGTACCCGATATCGCTCAAATAGAGCGGCATAATCGGATATAGCATCTCGGTCGCGATGTCCGTGAAAAAGCTGACAATCGACAGCACAATGACATTGCGTGACAAAAATGCAGCCGTCTTTTGTTTCTGATTAGCGTTCATCGTCTACTGGACAGTCATAAGTTCTAACGCTTAAGAAGCCAGAGAATCCGCGTCAGAATTGGATATTTCTTGCTTGG
>NZ_JCAMRT010000004.1:0-304655 GCF_059821225.1 Paenibacillus sp. sg306046 | reverse complement strand
CCAAGCAAGAAATATCCAATTCTGACGCGGATTCTCTGGCTTCTTAAGCGTTAGAACTTATGACTGTCCAGTATAACTAATCGGTTGTTTTTCTTCTGTTTCTAACCATCCCATTTCATTATGTGCATACTCGCTAATATTTCGAGAACCATAATTTCGAAAAAATGCTTCAACTTCCAACATAGTCTCTAACTCATCATCAGAGAACACTGTTGAATCAAAGGGCTCAGAAGCTTTAATCATCATCATAGTCCACCCTTCATCATTCGTTAGTTCATCAATTTCAATCACATTCATATGTTGTAAATGAGCTAATGCTATATCGTGATCTTTTGGCACTGGACCATATGGGTATTTCAAATAAGTTGCTCCTGTTATAGATACGGTTGATGCACATACACAAATTTTGATCAATGGTCAGCTTGATGTATGCGACTTTTCCGTTTAGTTCTTTCCTAAAAAACCAGACCAACTCGTTAGACCCTCTACGATCCAACTCAGGTGGCTTGTATTGGTCACTAGGCTTTAATTTCATGATCTCCCGCCAAGCTCCTCTTCTGTCTTCAATTCCTAAATCAAAAAGAGCTTGAACCGTATCATAATCATTCTATATACTCTGTATTTTTCAATAATGTTTTAACCTATAACAAAAAGCCCAAGCTATGCTGCTGCTTGAGCTTTATGATTAAATGTGGCTTTATTTACGTATTTCTTATGAGCAGCACACAGCACTCCACATGTTTCGTGTAGCTGATACTTTCGTTACTTCGCCGTCTTGGCCCACGCGTCCAGCTGCTTTTGTTTTTCCGCGATAATTTTATCCAGACCGGAAGCCTTGAGCTTGCTTATAAACTCCGGCAAATATTTATCCGGGTCCAGCGAACCGGTTTCCAGCCCGATTTTGTACTGATCCTTCACACTCTGAACCGCGGCCGCCTCCGTTTTCACCGGATCGACGGTAAAGCTGAAGCCGAGCGCTTTCGACTTCTTCGCAGACTTGTTGAATTCCGCCTGCAGCTTGTACACGTTCGGGTCGTCATTCTCCCACACATGCGACAGAAATTGGTTGCCCCACATCCAGCCGTATTGCGGGTTGTACGTCGAGTTTTCCGAAGTCACGCCGTCCGGGAAGCCGATCAGATTATTCGCTTTCTTCACGTAATGCTTGCCCTCGATCCCGAAATCAATCAGGTTGATCAGCTCTTGGTCGGAGTAGAGCAAATTCAGGAACATCATGGCCCGCTCAGGGTCCTTCGAATTTTTGGCGATACTGAACATAATATTCGAAATGGATGAGGTCGTCGTCACCGGCGGCAGCAGACGTACGGCTACCATCGGCGTTCCGGTCAGCGTGGACTCTTTATTTTCATAGCCGGGCTTCATATGCGCGACAAAGGAGAACGCTTTGCCCGCCTTGACCAGCTGCTCGGCGGAAATTTTGTTGGTCGCGATATCCTTCGGGATATATTCAGCCAAATACCATCTTCTGACCATTTTCAGCAGGTCGGCGTATTCCTTGGACTCGAACCAGTTGGTCACCTTCAAATTGCCGTCATGGTCCATCAGAACGCCGTTATCGTCGTTCAGCGGATCAATCATGCCCGGCACCTGTGACTGCAGGATGGATTGCCCGGAGCCTTCCGGCACAAGCGGAGCCATCGTCGGCTCATTGTCCTTGATGACCTTGAACACCGCGTCCAGATCATTGTACGTTTTCACCTTGCTCAGATCAATGTTATACTTGTCCACCAAATCCTTGCGCATAAGGACGCCGTAATCCGCCGCCCAGTCGCGCACGCTCGGCAGGCCGTACAGCTTGCCGCTTGTCGTGGTCGCCTTGAGCGCCTCCGGCGGCACGACCTTCGTGATCTCCTGGCCGTGCTTCTGCAGCAGCTCCTCCATCGCCACCAGCTGTCCCTTCGCCGCCTGGGTCCCGTAGCCCATCGAAGTAAGCGTGACGAGCAGATCCAGCTTCTCGTTGCTGGCAAGCATCAGGTTCATCTGCTGGGAGTAAGCCGCCACGTCAATCGGCATAAACTTGACCGTGGCATTAATTTTGCTCTGGGTAATTTTGTTGACCGCCGCCTGAACCTCCGGCAAATCCTTCGCCACGCCGATATTCAGATAAGCGACCGTTAATTCGTACGGCTTCAGCTCCGCCTGGCTGCCGGCTTGTCCCGTTGTACCGGTGTTCGAGCTGGCCGCAGGCGTTTCCCCGCTATTTCCTCCGCATGCTGTCAAGACGAGCGATAATCCGATCATGCCTGCCATCGCGCCCCGTGTTCGTTTCATCCCTGGCTTCATTCATTAAACCTCCCCGTCAATATAGCTTGAAACTATAGCTTGAAACTGGCTTGCCGTATCGCTTCATCTATGCCATACCGGCCGGAGCCGGGATCAGCCTTATCCTTTGACAGCTCCGATGACAAGCCCTTTGACGAAATATTTCTGGAAAAACGGATACGCGCACAGCAGCGGAATCGTGCCGATTGCGGCCATCGCCATCCGTACCGACTCCATCGGCACCTTCGAGCTTTCGCTGACCTCTGTCGTATTCATCGTATTGTTGGCGATAAACTGGGCATTTAGCAAAATGCGGTTCAACAGGTTCTGCAAGCTGAACAGCTTGCTGTCCGTGACATAAATGAGTCCGTTAAACCAGTCATTCCAGTAGCCGATCGTCTGCATCAGCCCGACCGTAGCGAGAATCGGCAACGACAACGGCAGCACGATCCCGAAAAAGATTCTGAACTCGCCCGCACCGTCCATGGAAGCGGATTCAATAACCGGTACAGGAACCGAGGTGGAGAAAAACGTTCGCATAATCAGGACGTAGAAGCCGTTGGACAGCAGGCCGGGAATAAGCAGCGCGAGCAGCGTGTTTTTCAGCTCGAACCATTGTGTGTACACAAGATAAGTCGGAACAAGGCCGCCGTTAAACAGCAGGGTGAAAAAAACGATGAAGCCCAGCGACTTGCGCAGCGGCATATCCCGGCGTGACAGCGGGTACGAGCAAAGCGCCGTGATCGACAAGCCGACAAACGTACCGACGATGGTTACGAAAATCGTGATCCCGTAAGCCCGTAAAATATTTTCGGAATCCCGCCACAGAAACTTGTAAGCCTCCAGGCTGAACTCGGAAGGAAAAAACGTATAGCCGTGCTTGAGAATAGCCATCTCATCCGTCAGCGAAGTCATGATAAGCAGAAAAAACGGAAGCAAGCACATGGCGACGACGGCGATGAAAAAGGTGTGCATGCTCCATTGATAGAGCTTGGCTTGCATAGCTGACCGACCTCCCGATTTAAAATAACGCGTTGTCCTTGTTCCGCTTGCTCACGACATAGTTGGAGATGACAACAAGCACGAACCCGACAACGGACTGGTACAAGCCTGCGGCCGACGACATGCCGATATCGCCAAGTCTCAGCAGCGCCCGGTATACATACGTGTCGATTACGTTCGTTGTCGGCATAAGCGCGCCTGTATCAAGCGGCACCTGGTAAAACAAGCCGAACTCGGAGTAAAAAATGCGGCCGATCTGCAGCAGCGTCATGATCGTGATCACAGGCATGATGAGCGGCACCGTAATTTGCAGGATTTGCTGCCATTTGCTGGCGCCGTCAATGGTGGCCGCTTCGTAATACTCCGGATCAATGCCGATGATCGCCGCCAAATAAATGACACACAGGTAGCCGACATGCTTCCAGATGTTCACAATGGTCAAAATAAACGGCCAATACTTGGGTTCGCTGTACCAGGAAATCGCCTCCATCCCAAGCATCGGCAGTAATTGCTTGTTCAAGTACCCGGTTTCACCGCTCAGCATCGCCAGAACGAGATAACCTACGATTACCATCGAGATCAGATACGGCAGCAGGATCACGCTTTGGTAAAAACGGGCCGCCAGCTTATGCTTCACCTCATTGAGCAAAATCGCCACCGCGACCGCAATAACCAGATTGATGACGATAAACGCTCCGTTGTACAAAATCGTATTGCGCGTGATGAGCCAGGCATCCGAGGTTGTAAACAAATATTCAAAGTTTTTAAAGCCGACCCAGTCGCTTGCCCAAATGCCTTTGGCAAAGTTTACATCCTTGAAAGCGATTACCAAACCAAACATCGGCAAGTAGTTGTTGATCAGCAAATACACCAGCATTGGGACCATCATGATCCATAAGGGCGCATACCTCGCTAATTTCCTTAGCTTCTTCCGGGCTGCGACCTTGGTCGCTGTCTGCGCTGCGGCTGTCGTTGCCATCGTTGCCATTGTGCGTCCTCCCTTAGCTCTTGATGTCCTTATCATAGAAAATTCGTCCGGCTTCATCTACCTCTTTCACGACTTTGTATTATGATTATTCCGACCTTCCGGAAGGCGGCATGCGCAAAAAAGACAGCTCCCGTCGCCTGTCCGGGAACTGCCTCTCACTTCTCGCCGAGCTGGCTATTCAAGGCTCAAGACTGATGCTGCTTGCGGTAATCCTGGGGGTTCAGCGCTGTCGCCCTTTTGAACATTTTCGAAAAATGGGAAAAATTGCTGTAGCCGACCGAGCTGGCAATGCTGCCCACCGCCAGCTCGGTTTTCGCCAGCATATCCTTCGCCAGCTCCACCCGCTCCTGCAGCACATAATCCGAAATCGTCAAGCCCGTTTCCTTCTTGAACATCCGCGTCAAGTAGTCCGGGTTCAGCTTGACATACTCGGCCACATCCTCCCGCGACAAGTCGTCGCGGATATGCCGGGCAATATACCGCTTGGCCTTATCCACCGGCGACTGCCCTTCCGTCACGCCGCAAATCGCCTTGATCGCCGCCTTGACGAGCGCCTCCGCCCAGCTGCGGAGATCCTTCACCGAGCGAGTCGCCATCGAAGCCTGCAGCGGCAGGCTCGCCTCGGCAAACACCTGGTGCGCCCGCAAGCCTTTGTCATGCAGCACCCGGTACAGCATCTGCAGGAAGTCCTCGTAAAACTCCCGCAGCAGCCGCGCATCCAGCCGCTCCTTCTGTCCGAAGGTCTGCAGCAGCTGCTCCAGCTCGGCCAGCAGCTCCTTCTCGCAGCCTTGCCTGAGCAGCTCCGCCCAGCCCGTCATCGGCGGCAGCGGGACCGTATCGTACGGCGAAAGCTCCTCGCACAAAAACAGCAGCTTGTTCGTCTGGGTCACATTACGCGCTTCAAGAGCGGTCAAATCTTCATAGGCTTTCAGCACGTCGGCCAAACCGACCGTATAGCCGACATAGCAGCACAAGTCGCAATAGAAGTAGTCGTTGCAGGTCGCAATGTAGCGCCGCCATTGCTGCTGCAGCGCCGCCTTGCCGGGGCCGCCTGCTGTCGAACGCCCGGTGTGTCCGACAGCAAGCAGCGCGAGCAGCGAGCCGTTCCGCACCTGCACGACCTGTCCCTCCCAGCCGCTCTGGCGGAACACCTCCTCCAGCGCGTTGCGCAGCGCATAATCCAATATTTTTTCTTCCCGCAGCGTCAGCGGCTTATGCCAGCGCTGGACAGCGACAAGGACAGGCAGAAACAGCGAGGCGGCGGTGTATGGAATGCTCTGCTTGGCCAGCAGCGGCTCCAGCTGCGCAAGGCCGGATGGAATCGAGCGGTGAAGCAGGTCCTGCCAGAACCGTTCGACAACCACTGGCTGGGACGATTCCCACAGCTGGCTGTAGTGCCTGTACGTCTCCTGAAAGCGCGACAGCTCCCGGTCCTTCTCCAGCTTCCCGATCGCCTTGCGAACCGTCCGCTCCAGCTCCGCAAACCGTACCGGCTTGAGCATATAGTCGAGACTGCCGAGCTGAATCGCTTTTTGCGCATACTCAAAATCGGCGTGGCAGGTCAGAAAAATCGACTCTGTCCCGGGAGCGTGCTCCTTCACCCAGGCCAGCAGCTCAAAGCCGTTTCCCTCCGGCATCTCGATATCGCAAAGCAGCACGTCAATGCTGTGCCCCTGAAATATTTCCTTGGCTTGACGAATATTAAACGCTTCATGCACCCGGACAAAGCCCAGGCTCTCCCAGTCCACACCGGCCTGGATGCCGCGGACCGCATGAACTTCATCATCTACGATCAGCAAGTGCAGCATACGCGCTGCCTCCCTCCGTTTCCTTTGTCGCGACAGCGCCATAGGGCAAGCAGATGTCCACGACAGCTCCTCCAGCGGCTCCATTGGCGAAGAGAAGCTTCGCCTCGTCCTGGTAAAGCAGCTTCAGCCGCCGCTGCACATTCCAGATCCCGATATGCTGTCCGTCCTCGCTGCCCGCTTCCGCCTCCAGGCGAAGCCGGTTCAGCACCTCCTGCGGAAACCCGCGGCCCGTATCGCAGATGCGAATGAGCAGCCGCCCGTCCTGCTGCTTGACGACAATGTCAATTTCAATATTCCGGTCCATACTGACCGCATGCTTGATCGTATTTTCGACGAAGGTCTGGATGACCAGCGGCGGAACCTCCTGCTCCAGCAGTGGCTCCTCCACATCAAGCCGGTAGGTCAGATGCTCGGGAAAACGCATTTCCTGAATACGCAAATAGTTAACCGTATGCTCGATTTCATCGCGCAGCGCGACGAAGGTCAGATTGCTGCGGAACATGAAGCGGAAATACTGCACGAGACACATCGCCATGTCCTGAATCAGCGCATAATTTTTCACCTGGGCCAGGTTATAGACGATATTCAACGAATTCAGAAAAAAATGCGGGTTGATCTGCAGCTGCAAATGCTTCAGCACCGCCTTCTGATGGTTTAGCTTTTCCTTCAGCACGTTAACCTTCAGCTCCTGAATTTGCGAAATCATCCGGTTGAACGTGTGATTCATCATTTCAAATTCGATCGCGGTCGGCTGAATCGTAATCCGGACATCCAGATTCCCGTCCTCGGCTCTGCGCATCGCCGTCATGATCCGGTTGATCGGGAGCAGGATCAGCCTCCGCAGCCAGTAGAAGATCAGCGGCACCAGCACCAGCGACCCGCACACAATGAACGTCACCATCCGCCGCAGCAGCGGCAAATTTTCCAAAATCGTCTTGTCCGGCACGATGGCAATGAGGCTGAATTGGCCGTTTTGCGACCGTTCGCCTGTCACCACATAGTTTTGCCTGCTGCCGGTCAGCACATATTCCCGCCCGTTGTTATTCAAATCAAGCTGATTGCTCGCGACGAACTCGTGGTCAGACATCGGCTCGAACGTATCCATCGCCAGCAGAGATCTTCCTTCATTTCCCATCTCAACTAAATTAAGCGGTGTCATAAGCTTACTTGCATCTACCTGCGCGCCGATAAATACGCTGCCGTAACGGATGATCCGTGTCAGCCAATAGCTGCCGTCCCGTTTCTGCACGAACCATTCCTTCAAATCGGTCGCTTCTTCCGCCTCCCCCTGCGGCGTAAACAAGCTGCTCACCCGGCGCTCTATCGCCGTCTGCTCCTCGTAATTGACCTGACCGTTCATCACGGCCATCAGATCGCGATTGGTCGCAGAGTAGATGAAAAACAAATCCATCGGCTTATAGTTCGGCAAATCCTTGAGCAGCTTGTTGTTCAGTTGAATTTTAGCGTAAGCGTATTGATCCGGCATCTGCTCGCGCGGCAATTCCAGAGTCAGCAGCGCAATTTCCTGGGCCGCAATCGTAAATAAATATTTGTTGACCTCGTCCAAATTTTGATCAAGCTGTCCCATGTACAAGCTGACCAGGCTTTTATTGGAATGCGCCACCTGATTGCGGACAACCTCGATTGCGTACAAATTGTTATAAATCATGATCGCGATCGGCGGAATCACAATGATGAACAGCCCCGCCAGCAGCCGGAAGCGAAGCGACCGGAACAGCAGGTGCGCACGATGCCGCATAGCTTTCTACCTCCCTTTGTCCGTATCAACCGCCATTTTCCGCCGAACAGGCGCTGCAGCCCTCGCTGCCTTAACCCGGAAGCGCCAGCCGCAGCAGCTCCTCCAGCAGCGCTTTCCGCCGCCGCTGCTTCTCCTTCGCCGCTCCCGCCTTCAGCTTGTCCGCTCCGCCCCACACGCAGTCGAGCACATGCCGCACCTGGCCTGTTTCTTTCGTCTGCAGCTCAGCCAGCAGCGCGGGCAGCAGCCCTGTTTTCTCCCACGCCGCGCGCTCCTTAGGCTTTAGCCTGAGCGGCCGCGGACAGCTGAGCAAACAGCCGACCAGCGCAGGCACAGCCGCCGCACTGCTGCGATGAGCGGCGAGCCAGGCCGCCGCGAACCCTTGCTGAACCGACTGCTGCGCGCCGTCCAGCCGCTCCATATACGACTGTACGAGAGGCGCGTAGTGCAAGCTTGCCAGCCCAAGGCCAAATACGGCATAGCTGCCCGGCATGCAGCGATGCGCCGCGTCCGTATCCGTATACCATTCAAATTCACGCATTGCCGCCCGTGCATACGCCTCCAGCCGGGGGTACAGCTCCGGGTACTGCAGCGCGTTGGCGAAGAAGCTGTGCGTCTGGCTTCGGCCCAGCCCCTTGACCGGCAGCAGCAGCCTGCGGGAGGCTTGGCAGCGAATCCGGTAGCTGCCCGGAAAGCCGCGCTTCAGCAGCTGCACAATAAAGTCCAGCGCCTTGCCGTAGCTGGCGGACGTTTCGCGATGAATCCGAATCGTAATGGTCGACTGAATGTCCAGCGCCTTGCAGGTGACATCGGCATCCTCATAGGACACGTCCTCCGCCCGCCAGTCGCCCCAGCCGACCTGCAGCACATGCTCCGCCTTGACGCTGCCAAGCTCGCGGGCTCTGTCCACATAACCAAGCGCAGCGCTGCGGCTATAGGCAGGCTCGTATTTCAGCATCAGCACAGCCGTATACAGCAGCAGCTCCAGCGTGTCGGCATCCGTCCTCATCGGCTGCCCGTCCCGCTCCCGGAGGCGGTAAGCCTTGCGGGGCCATTCCAGCGTCTCGACCTCATAATAACAGGGCAGCACACGCTGCTCCACCCAGCTCCTCAACGCGCTGATCACGTAGCTTCGATGCTGCAGCAGCTTGTCAGGACTGCGCTTGTTCACCTCCATGACCCGCTCGCAAAGCCGGATGAGCTCCTGCGCCGTCATCGCGGGATACAGCTCCGGATGGAGCAGGTTGCGGATCAGAAAAAACGTCTCCAGCTCCTGCGTCGGCTCCAACTCCTTCATCAGCCGCTGCCGGTAATCCTCCATGCGCTGCAGCAGCTGCCGCTGCTTGGCGGAATCGACAACCGTCGTCAGCCGCATCCGGCTCGGCCCTTCGCTTGTCCAGCACAAGCCCTCGACCGTAAACGTAAAGTCGAGCAGCGCCGTCTGCTGCAGGGCGGCAATTCGGGGCGTCAGCCGCTGCTCCAGCCGCGGACGCAGCTCCAGCGCAAGCTGCTCGGCCGTCAGCGAGTCAGGCTGCGGCGCGCCCCGCGTAATCACCTCGGGCAAGCTGAATCCGTCATCGGTCGAGAATATTTCCATGCTTCCTTGTTTATACTCAAAACGAACAAAATCATACAATCCAGCCTGCAGCGTTGTGCGGCCGATGATCGCCTCCGCGTCCTTCTCTCTGACTTGCTCCAGCCAGCTGTCCAGAGCGGCCGCGATATCGTCCGCCATCTCATCCCAGTCCACTTCCTGCGCCATGTCTAGCTGTCACCACCTGTAGGTCCAATCTGTTTATCGCTTTGAGCTTAGCATATCGAAAAAATAAAGCGCAGACAACTGCTGTCTGCCGCTTTCCGCATAAGGTTCTATGAAACTTTTAGCGGGCTTCCTTCGTCATCTATGTCATAGTCTTCCTGCCGGCGTCAGCGGGCAGCAGGTTCCGACAGCACTGGACTAAAGTCTCGGCGGCTTCAGGACTTTGGTCCAGTCGAAAACAGACCGCTGGTGCGTATCGCTAGCACGTCATCTCCATTATGATAGTGTCAATCCATTAAAAAATTCGGCGGCCGCAAGCTTCATGCTTCACATCATAGACCCGCGCCCCTGGGAGGTTTCTTTTTCATGTATACGTTTGTCCAAGACAAATTGCTGTTTCTGCAAAAATTTATCCAATCCCCCAAGCAAATCGGCAGCGTCATCCCGAGCTCCAGACAGCTTGCCCTGAGCATGCTGCAAGCCGTCGACTCGGAGCAAACCCTGAATATCGCCGAGCTTGGCGCCGGCACCGGGGCAATCACCCGCCATTTGCCTCGCGTTACGACCGCGGCCTCCAATGTGTTTTTGTTTGAAAAGGATTACCGGCTGCGGATGGATCTGATGAAGCATTTCCCCTGCTACCATCACTGTGCGGAAGCGACCACGCTGGTCGCGGCCATCCGTGAAAAAGGCGTGCAGGAGCTGGACTGCATCATCAGCGGGCTCCCTTACTTTAATTTCCCGCAGCATTTGCGGGACGCGCTGCTGGAGCAAATCGTCCTGGCGCTGAAGCCGGGCGGCCAATTTATTGCCTTCCAATATTCGCTGCAGATGAAGGAGCAATTTTCCCGCTATCTGGAGCTGGAAGCGGTTCAACTGACCTGGATGAATTTCCCCCCCGCGTTCGTCTACATATGCCGCAAGCGGTAACATGCACAAGAACCTTCAGTCCAGTTGCCTGGAAGCTGAAGGTTCTTTTCTGCGCTCCGATTATCCGAGTATATCCTGCTCCTGATAAGCAAATAACGTCTCAATCGGCTTGAAAAACAGATGCCCGTCCGGCCATGGCTGAAAATGAAGGTCCATGCGCGAGGTACTCCAGTCCTCCGGCGTGCCGGACGTAGCGAGCTTCCGGGGAAGCACAGGCTCCTCCACGACCTTCGGAAACTCCTGGTAGCCGAACAGCAGATTTTCGTGCAGCCCGATGATCTCATATTTCGGCCCGTGGAACGCGTGCTCCTCCTGCAGCTGATAATGATAATAAATATAGCTCGCCGCCATCTCCGGCTTCAGATGCGCAACCCGGCCGACCTGACGCTCAGCCGGCGTCTTGCGCCGCCAATGGTCGGCATCCCGGGGCGCGTTGAAATGAAACACGTCGATCAGCGAAATCCACTTGCGCGGCTCCGCCTGCCCCGGCCAGTCCTGCAAGCAAGCCGCTGCTTGCGGCAGCAGCATCTCCGGAGACAGTGCTTCCTCCATACATTCGTAATACAGAAACACATGCTCCTGCCAGCGGAAGCCGGCCGCCGTCATCAGACGTCCTTCCCGGATCAGCCGCGCGGCCTCTCCTCCGGTCCGTATATAGGCATCTCCCGCCTGGTCGCCAGCCAGCAGCTGCGCCCTCGCCATCACTCTGATCATCTTGGCGTCCCCCTCCGTTTGTGTGTAACGTGTGTAACGCTTGTCGCGTGCGTCCATCTGCCCCGCATATTTACCGTTTCTCGCGAATCATCTGCCTGCATCATTACCGTTTCTCGCGAATTTCGTCCAGCATCCGATCCGTCAGCGCCTCCAGCGGCATCGCGCCGAGGTCGCCTTCTCCCCTCTTCCGGACCGATGCCGTGCCGGATAACCGCTCCTTTTCGCCAATGACGAGCACATACGGAATTTTTTCCAGCTGCGCCTCGCGGATTTTGTAGCCGAGCTTTTCGTTGCGGCTGTCTGTCTGAACGCGGATGCCCGCCTGCTCCAGCTCCCGTTTCACCCGCAGCGCCTCTTCCACGTAATGATCCGACACCGGCAGCACCTTCGCCTGCACCGGCGCCAGCCATAGCGGAAACGCGCCCGCGTAATGCTCTGTCAGCATGCCGATAAAACGGTCAATCGAGCCGTATACCGCGCGGTGAATGACGACCGGCCGATGCTTCTGGTTGTCATCGCCGATGTACGTCAGGTCAAACTTCTCGGGCATTTGAAAATCGAGCTGAATCGTGCCGCATTGCCAGCTGCGCTTGAGCGCATCGGAAATATGGAAGTCGATTTTCGGCCCGTAAAACGCCCCGTCCCCTTCATTGATCCGGTACGGGACGCCCCGGCTGTCCAGCACCCGGCTAAGCGATGCTTCCGCCTGATCCCATAGCTCCTGCGAGCCCATCGAATCGTCGGGGCGCGTGGACAGCTCCAGCCGGTATTCGAAGCCAAACACCGCATACATCCGGTCGATCAGCTCCAGCACCCGGCCGATTTCCTCCTCAATCTGGTCGGGACGCACAAACAAGTGCGCGTCGTCCTGGCAAAACGTGCGAACCCGCATCATGCCGTTCAGCGCGCCGGACATTTCATGCCGGTGCACCTGACCGTATTCGGCGATCCGGATCGGCAGCTCGCGGTACGAATGCAGACTGTCCTTGAAAATAAGCATATGGCCCGGACAATTCATCGGCTTGAGCGCAAACGTCGTATGGTCCACATCCGTAAAATACATATTGTCCTTGTAGTGATCCCAATGACCGGATTGCTCCCACAGCCGGTTGTTCATCATCAGCGGCGTGCGTACCTCATCATAGCCGCTCCGGCGCTGCAGCTCGCGCTCGAACGCTTCCAGCTCATTGCGGATCGCCATCCCTTTGGGCAAATAAAACGGCATGCCGGGCGCTTCCTCCGAAAACATAAACAGCCCCAGCTCCTTGCCGAGCTTGCGATGGTCGCGCTGCCGCGCCTCTTCCAGCAGCCGCAGATGCTCCTCCAGCCGGGACTGCTTCGGAAACGCCGTGCCATAGATGCGCTGCAGCATCCGGTTGCGCGAATCGCCGCGCCAGTAAGCTCCGGCAACGCCTGTCAGCTTAAACGCCTTGATCCAGCCTGTGGAGGGCAGATGCGGCCCGCGGCACAAGTCGACAAATTCGCCCTGCTCATACAAGCTGATCTCCGCATCGTCCGGCAGGTCGCTGATCAGCTCCAGCTTGAGCGGCTCCGCCAGCCTCGCAAACAGCTCCAGCGCTTCCTCGCGGCTCACCGTACGGCGCACAATCGGCCAATTTTCCTGCGCGATCCGGCGCATCTCCTGTTCAATTTCGTCAAGCTGCTCCGTCGACAGCGGCTCAGCCATGTCCAGGTCGTAATAAAAACCGTCCGCGATGACAGGTCCGATGCCCAGCTTCACAGACTGCCCGTACAGGCGGCGAATCGCCTGCGCCATCAGATGCGCCGTGCTGTGCCGGTACACCTCCAGACCGGCCTCGCTGTCCAGCGTCACCAGCTCCAGTTGTACGTCCTCATGCAGCGGGCGATCCAGATCGACGAGCTGGCCGTTCATCCGCCCGGCGACCGTCTGCTTGCGCAAGCTGACACTCAGCAACGCGGCGACCTGCCCGACTGTCGTCCCCTGCGCGACCTCCCGAATCGTCCCGTCTGCCCCTTTAATCTGAATATGCATCCTGCACAGCCTCCTTCTCCGAATAATTATGAATGGTTCAAATTGAACGCAAAAAAACGCCTCATCCCGCCAAGGGACGAGTGCGTTCAGCTCGTGGTTCCACCCTCATTCGACCTGCGCCTCCGGCTCGCTCTCCCGCCGAAGCGCAAGAGCAGCGTTACGGCTGCAAGGTCCTTATTCGGTATCCGGTATCGGGGATAAACCGGCCACGCTTACTGCCGCAGACAGCTCCGGATCATTCGGACTGCGGGTTCAACGCTGCGGCTGCAAAGGGGTAATCCGGCATGCGGCACAGAAGAAGCTTTCAGCTATCGCTTCTCTCTCTGGGCAGTCCTGCATGGGGATCATGTCTTTGGTCAACGCCTGCTTGGGTATGAATGGTTATCATCTTAAACACGCGGCCGGCGATTGTCAAGCGGCAATTGTGGAAATACCGCCGTCGTGTAAATGCGCCAAGCGTCCTCCCTATGCGGACAGGCGATAATCCTTTATAATTAAGCAACGGCTTCGCACAAGGGCCAGGAAGCACTTACACCTGAGGAGGATCGGCGTTCATGCTGCATATCAAAGAACTTCGCTCCGGCCTGTCTATATTCAAAGCACTCGGCTCGGACATACGGATTGAAATTTTGGAGCTGCTGGTCAAGCACCACAGTCTGAACCTCAACGATTTGGCTACACATCTTAAACTAACCAATGGCGCCATCACGATGCACATCAAGAAGCTGGAGGACAGCGGGCTCATTCGCATCACAACCGCCGTCGGCAAACACGGCATTCAGAAAATGTGCTATTTAAACGAAGACAAGCTGATCGTGGACCTGCGCAGCGCAGACACGGACAACCTGTACGAGGTTGAGATCAAAATCGGCCACTACAGCCACTTTCAGGCGGCTCCGACCTGCGGTCTGGCGACCCGCGACAGCATTATCGGCGAGTTTGACGACCCCCGTTTTTTTGCCGATCCGCAGCGGATTGACGCGCAAATTTTATGGCTGTCCGAAGGGTTCGTTGAATACCGGATTCCGAATTATATCAAGCAAAATCAAGTTTTCCGCGAGCTGCAATTTGCAATGGAGCTTGGCTCGGAGGCTCCGGGCTACTGCAATAACTACCCGTCCGACATCTACTTTTACGTCAACGGCGTCGAGCTGGGCTACTGGACCAGCCCCGGCGATTTCGGCGATGTCCGCGGCACGTTTAATCCCGACTGGTGGCCGCCTTACCTGAACCAATACGGCATGTTCAAGCTGGTTCGCATCAATGACGACGGCTGTTACATCGACGGCAGCCGCCTGTCGGATATCAGCCTGTCCGACCTCAAGCTTGATCACAAAAGCGATATCGTGCTGCGGATTGAGGTCGGCGACAAAGCACGCAACAAACGCGGCTTCACGTTGTACGGCAAAAGCTTCGGCAACTACAACCAGGACCTGCTGGCCCGGGTGCTGTATGCCGAGCAGGCTTTGCCCTCTTAACTTGACTCAATCGGGGGCACATCGCTTGTGCGGCCTATCGGTTTATTACGCCAGGCGAGGCGCGCCAGGTGTTGTTTACGGCTGAGTTGAAGCTAGCAAAGAAGCACCCGCCCCATCGTCAGGATGGCAGCGGCTGCTTCTTTCATTTACGTATGTTTGCTTATCGTAACTTCAGTGCCAGAAACGCCGAGGGCGAGGGCGCCAACAATCACGCCAGCCATCCCGGCCCTGGGCTGCGTTCCGTACTACTCGTTTCCTTCGGACCAATGCTCCCGGCAAAACGTTTGCAGCACAACCAACTCATCGTCCTCCAGATCAAAGTCAAGCAGCTGCTCCGTCGTCCGCTCATAAATATCGTATTTCACGATATCGCCCTGCTCGCCGACCACCCGGTACACCACCCGGATGTATAAGCCCTGCTCCGAGTACAGCTCGTCATCCTCCGGCACTTCGATATCAATGATGAATTCGTAACGGGCTCCCTCCAAAATTTGAAACGGGTCCTTCACGAAATCGACCTGGTATTCCGTTATTTGAAACATCCAATCACCCTCTCTGCGCATCCTTCCTATCTTACCCCGAAAGACGGGCAGGAAGCAACCAGCAGGCGCAGCCGATTACGATTAGCCAAGCGAGCTGACTGTCGCCTCAACCTGCTTGAGAACTTCCTTCAAACCGGCCTCGCCCACACCCGGCACATTGCCGAAAAACAGATGGCCTACCGGCTCAATCCCGGTAAATTCGAAAATCCCGGTGTCCGAGGTCAGCTTCATCGCGGCTGTCATGCCGATTTGGTCGTAAATTTCAGCCGGCGTTCCATGTGTGTTGATGATGAAGCCCTTTTTGCCAGTCAGCAGCTTGTCAATGCCTGCTTCCTCATACGCATAAGCAAAGCCGTAGGAAAACACGCGGTCCACATAACCTTTCAGAATCGCGGGCATCCCGGTCCACCAGACAGGATAAATAAACGTAACCAGATCGGCTTTCGCCACCAGCTCCTGCTCCGCCTGAATATCCGCCGGCGTCTGTCCGGCGCGCATAGCGGCCGTGTCCTCCGGCTTCAGCACCGGCTGAAAGTCAAGCGCGTACAAGTCGCGCACGGTCACTTCATGTCCTTGCTGCTCCAGCGCGGCTTTCGCTGTTTCAAGAATGGCGTGGTTAAAGCTGTCCGGATTCGGGTGAGCGTACACAATCAGATGATTCATGGTATCAAACCTCCAAGTTTTAGGTGAATTTGAGTAAAGCCACATCCTAGAATTTGCCGATTCAACGACGATATACATAGACATCTATGTATGTCCCGGAAAAAAATCAGATTCCAGCTCAAGGGCTAAAATCGGCGAACAACATGCTCCAGCAGCTGCTCCAGCTGCTGCTGCTCGGCGGCCGATAGACCGCCATAAATAGCTTCATTCAGCGTATGCGACACGGCTTCAAACACGGGCTGGAGCTGTCGGCCTTTTGCCGTCAGGCGGATTCGGATCAGACGTCCGTCCTCGCTGCTTTTCACCCGCTCGACGTAGCCAAGCTTCTCCAGCTTGTTCACCAGAACCGTAACCGTCGGCTGGGTGCGGTTAATTTTCTCCGTCAGCTCCTTGATCGACAAGCCGTCCTGCTGAAACAGAAAGACGAGAATATCACCATGCGAGGGCACGAGGTCAGCAATTCCGCGCTGCTCCAGCTCCAGCATAATTTTGGCGTTAACAGCTGATTTAATTTTCCCGATCAGGGACGCGGCGTTGAAATTTGGCATACGCCCATTATATATAGATATCTATATAAATTCAAGCCTTGTTTTATTTCAAAGCAGCCTCCGCAAACTGATTATGCACCGCTGTCTTGAAATCAACCCTTTTCTTCAAAATCCGTTCACCAGCAGCAAGTCGGCCGTCTCCTGCTGAGCTTGAATGGTCTTGTCCGTATAAGGCTGCATAATGGGACTTGAGTTGGTCAGCAAGCTTTTCAGCGTGGCCACCGGAATTTTCTTCTGCTCTGCAAATAATTGCGCCGCCTCGTCCTGGTTCGCTTTGATCCAATCCGCCGCTTTATTGTATTCCTTGAGATTGGCTGTCACCAGCTCCGGATGCTTGGCCGCGAACTGTGTCTGGGCAATCAGCGAGCCGGGAGCAAGGATGCCCTCCTGGTCCCAGGTCACCGCGCGGGCTTTGCCGCCGTCCACATGCACGGTGATGTTCGGGTCCCATACAATCCAGGCATTGAGCTGACCGCTGGAGAACGCCGCCGCCGCATCATCCTGCTGCAGATTGATGACCTCCACATCCTTGGGCTGCAGGCCGCGGGCTTTCAGCAGCTTGAGCAAATACACGTGGGCCGTCGTCCCCTTGGCCAAGCCAACCTTCTTGCCCTTCGGCTCTTCGACGCGGGTAATCGGACTTGCGGGCGGCACGAGCAGTGCGTCCGCCCGGTTCCCCTCGGACATCAGCCCGATAATCGGGAACGGCAGGCCGGAGGAAAGCCCGTTAAGCGTCGCGCCGTCTCCCAGAAACGATACATCCACACGGCCGGCGGCCAGCGCCGCGCTCACTAGCAGCACCACGCTCGCCAGCAAAGCTCGTTTGGCAGTTCGTTTAATCATGAAGGCTCCTCGCTCCTGTTGTTGTACTTTAGAATAGCGCATCGCCGACAATAGACACCCGCTCCACGACACGTCGGTTCGGGAAGTAATCCGACACGGCATAATGCTGCGTAGCCCGTTTATCCCAGGAAGCGACCGAATCCTTGGACCAGCGGAACCGGACCTGATATTCCGGCAGATGAGCCTGGGCGAACAAATACTTCAGCAAGGCCTCCCCTTCCTCGGCATCCTGTTATTTGCCGCCGTCGGCAAGCTGTCCGACTCGCTTGTTCGGTTGCTTGAGCAGCGGCTGCTACGCTGGCAGGACAGCTACCGGGGATAACGGCTGCACGCCGACCGTTGAGCAGAACTCAGGTATACCGGATGGCGGGATACGCGCTACGGAAGCTCAAGCTCTCATGTAGCGCCGTCTGGCGCTCCCAGAAAAATCCGCCCCAACACCCCGTCATCCGTTAAAACGGAACGGGGTGTTTCGCGTCACAAGCTGCTGTCAGCACGTGGATTCGCCCCTTCTTAGGCTCCAATAGTTTCCTACAGGTAACTACACCACGCGAAAGTGCGTACTTCCGCGATTCGCCTGTTGCCTCTACAATAGGGCTGTGCAATAAACAACCAACAATCAACGATAAGGGGCGATACATGATGCAATTGCAGCTGGCATTGGATCTGGTAGATATTCAGGGAGCTATTGAAGTCGTAAAAGCGGTGGAGCCGTATGTCGATATCGTGGAGATCGGCACGCCGATCGTCATTAATGAAGGGCTGCACGCCGTCAAAGCCTTGAAGGAAGCGTATCCGGGCCTGACCGTGCTGGCCGACCTCAAGGTTATGGACGCAGGCGGCTACGAAGTCATGAAAGCCTCCGAAGCAGGCGCAGACATTATTACCGTGCTGGGCGTTTCCGCAAACTCGACGATCAGCGGAGCGGTCGAAGAAGCCCGCAAGCAAGGCCGCAAGGTCATGGTTGACATGATTAACGTAGCAGACATTGCCGCTCGCGCTGCTGAAATTGATGCGCTTGGCGTTGATTACATTTGCGTACATTCCGGCTACGACCACCAGGCTGAAGGCAAAAACTCATTCGAGGATTTGGCAACCATTAAGCAAGTCGTCAAGCAGGCCAAAACAGCGGTAGCCGGCGGCATCAAGCTGGACACGCTTCCGGCAGCCATTCAAGCGAATCCCGACCTCGTCATTGTAGGCGGCGGCATTACAGGAGCGCCTGACATGGCGGCTGCAGCGGCGGCGATGCAGAAGCTCGTCCGGCAGGCGTAACTTATGCGTGTTCATGATTACTACGTGGCTGTCGCCGAGGAACTATCCGCGGCTGGCAGCCGCTATGCCGTAGAGGAAGCGGAACAGTTTGCGGAGCGGGTCGCTGCCGCAGGCAAAGTATTTGTAGCGGGCGCGGGTCGCTCCGGGCTGATGGGCAAAGCGTTTGCGATGCGGCTGATGCATCTGGGCCTGCAAGCTTATGTCGTCGGTGAAACGGTAACGCCGGGCATCGGCCAGGACGATCTGCTGGTGCTTGGCTCCGGCTCCGGAGAAACGGGCAGCCTGATCGTCATGGCGCGCAAGGCTGCTGCGCTGGGCGCAGGCATCGGGGTCGTTACGGTTCAGCCGCATTCGACGCTGGGTCAGCTTGCCGATGTTACCGTCCGGCTGACCGCCACCGCCAAAGAGCAAAACGAAGGCCAGCGCGGCACGATTCAGCCGATGGCTTCTCTGTTCGAGCAAAGTCTGCTGCTCTTCTACGATGCGGTTATTTTGAAGCTGATGGACATGAAGGGGCTTGATTCCGGCACCATGTACGGCAGCCACGCCAACCTGGAGTAGCCCACGTCTCGATTGGCTTGAGCGAAGCCCAGCTGATGTGAAAAAAAGCGGTTTGTCGTGTATACTGGGGAAATAGGGGGAATGCAGCGTGGTGCAGCAACTGAATTCACGTATCAATTTGAAGGAAATCAACTGCGAGAAAGAGCTGACGCTGGCGGTAATCGGCGGCAAGTGGAAGCTGATCATCCTTTGGCATCTCGGCCTGGAAGGCACCAAGCGGTTCAGCGAGCTGAAAAAGATGATTCCTCATATTACCCAGAAGATGCTGACGAACCAGCTCCGCGAGCTGGAGGACGATCTGCTGGTTGAGCGTAAAGTATACGCCGAGGTGCCGCCCAAGGTGGAATATTCGTTGACCGCCTACGGGACAAGCCTGATGCCTGTGCTTCGCCTCATGTACGAATGGGGTAAAAATTACGGAAACGAAGTCGTGTGGAAGCCTTGAAGCGGGAGCAAAGGCCACGGCCTAAGGTTTGGCCAGTTGGTTTGCGGTCCATGTCCCGCTGACTCTTCCAGCTGCTCTGGAAATTCATATCTCTCATGCATAACCTCGCACGTATATCGTCCTGCGCCGCATCAGCTCCATGAACAACGGCTGCTCGATGGAGCATTCCAGGACAGAAGCTCCCTAATTTAAGAAAAGTATCCTTTTCAGCAAACATCCCCTGCGATCCGCTGCGGCGCGCTTTTCAAACGTTTGCTCACCTGCCGCGCTGTCACTGCCCCGACAGCAGCGGGTCCAACTGGACGGCGGCTTGCTTGCCGCTCAGTTGAATGCCCGTTTTCTTCCGGCCCAGCCCGCTCAGACCCGCGGACAGCTCCTCCAGTAGTCGCTTGGCCCGCTCGCCGTCGGCCTTCCCCTGCAGACGAATGACGAACAAGACGGCATCCCCGCCCCGCAGCAGCCGCTCCGCCTGCTGGCGTTTCGTGTCGAGATCATGCTCCTCAATGGCCGGTGTAAGCCGGATCTCCTTCACCTTGGCCGGACGCTCCTGCTTGCGTGCTTGCTGCGCGCTTTCCTTGGCCGCTGCCGCTCCGATTAGCCGACAAGGCGGCGGGCTGCTGAGCAGCGAGGAGCAGACAAGATCAACCTTGAGCTTGCGGGCCATGGCCAGCGCCTCGGCGGTCGGGACGATGCCGAGATCCTCACCGTTGATACCCGTCAGCTGTACCTCGGAGGCTTTAATTTTTTCATTTTTTATCATTGTGAACACTCCTGCATTTTCGTTATAATATCCCGTATGACCGACCTGCCACTCAAGACAAATCACCCGAGGAGTTTTCTAATGAGCCGTAAAGAAATCGAAGAGGAAGTTATCCGCAACTACCAGCGCGATGAAGAGATGATGATTCTCATCTTTGCGCAATGGTCTATTAACCATGGACTTGACCCGGCCACGCTGTACGCCCGCGCTTATCCGGCGCAGGAGCCAAGCGTCCGGCTGCAGCAAGCTTTGGAGCTGACAGTTCCGAGGGAGGAATCCTCCCTTATTCCTGACGAAACGCTGCTTGGCGTGCTGGCGCTGTTCGGCAACGATGATCTCGCCTTCGTCGTTACGGAAGAAATCGCAAAACGCAAGCCGTCGAGCCGCTAACCGCGTCGACAGCAGCAGGGAGCAGGCTCCAGGTGCCAGGCCTGAGCTGCCTTAGCCTGCTGACCGGGCCAGGAGCGCTCAACGTTCCGACCCGGGCTAGCTTGGGCCGCACCGATCCGATACGGATGCCCAATTTGACTCAGAGCGGCGGCCGGAGTCTGCGCAGTAATTTGCAGCGAAGCTCCGGCACGCCAGCCGGGCCTTCCGTACCGCGTTCACCCCGAGCTAGCCTCTCGGCATCGTCTGCTGCACACAACAAAGATTCCGCGTCCGCGCGGAAATGTTACCTCGTAACCAACAAAGCTGGCATCACGACTTGTGATGCTTCCAATCCGCGCTGTTGTTCAGCAAATATTCAAAGTCGTTTTCCAGGCGCTTCTGCTCCGCCTTACGAGCTGCCTCCGCCTGCTGACGCTGCACCTCGCGCTGCTGCTGCTCATCGGCCTTCATCGCATCGGCTTGTGCCTTGAGCTTGTCCACAATAGCCGGATTCAGCAAATCCTTCAGCGTTGCCGGTTTATCAGCAGCAGCTGGCGTCGCAGCCGTATGTCTTCCTTTTTTCTTAGCCATCCGTTATCCCTCCAATGTCACTTGCTTCCATCTATTATACCACAGGATGCAGCTATTGCTTTTGCTTTATTCCCCAGCAACTATCCTTTAAAGTCATGTTTGTTGCGACAAATTGTCAGCCGGTTCCATCAAGGAAATGAGAGCCGTCCCGCTTAACCCGAAATCCTTGTTTCATGCTGAATCAACTACGATTTTCAGGACGCATTCGCATGTATCCGATGAAAGGATTGCACGGGGAGGCGCCTCATTATTCCAAAAAAATGACCTTAGCCTCCACAGCTAGGTGAAGGACAAGGTCATTTTGTAACATCGAAAGCGCTATAGCTTTTCTTAGTGCAACATCTGTATGCAAAGTGGGAGATCAGATCTCCCAACTGAAGATCGGGACAAGCTGCCTGTCCGGCCGATCGGTCTGTCAGACTCCTTCCTACTGTGTCTCCAAGCCTGCTGCCTCATCCTTATCTCGCCACAAGGCATCGGCTGCTGCCGGTTGTTGTCTCAAGCATTCGACTGCATCCTTTCACCGTCGGCTTCCCCCGCAGCCATCATTGGGACTGGCTGCGACCACACCTGCAGACGGCGGCTTTCCTTGTCCGTCAGCAGCATCCCGGTGCCCAGCGCTGTGCAGGCCAATGGCTGCTCCGCGGTATGCACCGGAACGCCTGTCTCCGCGCGAATCCGCTCATCGAGCCCTTCCAGCAGCGCGCCGCCGCCGCACAGCATGATGCCATTTTCGACAACGTCCCCGGCCAGCTCAGGCGGACACCGTTCCAGCGTCGCGCGGATCGCATCGATCAGCATGCCGAGAAAGTCGGCGACTACCGTATGAATTTCGCGAGAGCTCAGTTGGATCGACCGCGGCAATCCGGCGACGACATCGCGACCGCGAATGTCGATCGTTTTTTCCGGCGAAGTCGGGCTGGCCGTACCAATCGTTTTCTTGATATGCTCGGCGGTGCGCTCCCCGATTTCCAGGTTGTACTGCCGCTTCACATAGTCGATAATATCGCGGTCAATCGACATGCCCGCCTGCGGGATCGTGTGGCTGGCGACGATGCCGCCCAAGGACAGCACCGCGACCTGGCAGGTGCCGCCACCGATATCAAGCACCAGATAACCGGCCGGTTCCTCAATCGGAAGCCCCGCCCCAAGCGCCGCAGCCAGCGGCTCCTCCACCGCGACCGCCTTGCGCGCGCCTTTATGAATAATCGTTTCCTCGACAGCCCGCTTCTGCACATTCGTAATGCCGCTCGGAACCGATATATAGACCTGCGAACCGCGCAGCAGCGACTTGCGCCCCTGCACCTTGCGAATAAATTGCTGCAGCATCGCGCTGGTCATCTCGAAATTCGCGATAACGCCGTTGCGCAGTGGATATGTAATCTCAACATGCGCGGGAGCCCGCCCGATCATCGCTTGCGCTTCCGCGCCGACCGCGATCAGCTCGCCGGTGCCCTGATCGCGTGCGACAACTGACGGCTCGTTCAGCACAATGCCTTTTCCCCGTTGAAAAATAACCGTATTCGACGTTCCCAGATCAATGCCGTATACATTCAAACTTTTTGAACATAAGCTTCTCTCCTCCTTGGTTAGGTAAATCCGGGCCGGGATGGAAGCGGATTTGTCCAGCCAATCTCTATACTATTCTGAGGAGAGCGTTGATTTAAGGGGGGCTGTCACGATATTCCAGCTCGGCAACGCCAAAAACCCGGCGCTCTCACGAGCGGCCGGGCTGGGTGGTTCAGGTTATTTTTTATTCCGCAGCATACCGTTCCAACAGCTCCGCTCCGGCGATGTATTTGACAAACGCATCCTTGTTACTGCCGGTCTTACTGCAAGCTCTATACGACAGTCACTGCTTCTTTATTCATTTCAGCAAGATTTTTAATAGCAAACCCATTGCCTTGACAATATCCCTGATTGAAGCTCCCCAAGCATAAAAATAGGCCATTAAAATAATCGAAGTTACGAGGGCGGCAACCAGCGCATTGTACCTGTACTTAACATATACAGCAGAAATCGCCAATAAAATCCCACCTACAAGATGCAGCGCTATATTCATGTTCGTTTCCTTTCGCTGGCAGTTCTCCAATCTGTATCGCTAAGTCCAACGCCACAGCCAACATTATTTGATTATACTTTTTGCTCATCCAGATAACTCTTAATGACTTGGATCAATACCTTTTTCTCATCCTCCGAAATTCCATCCGCTGCTAATTTTCTCGCTGCAGTAGGTATGATCCAAGGCTCGACCTCGCGATAAGTAACGCCCGTTAATTTTGTATATTCGTCCATAAACAGATCAATGATCAGCTCTCGGATGGAATCCAAGTAAGCCGACACTCTGCCGGAGAGATTCGCTGGTAAAATCGCGTATCTGATCATGATCACAAACTCAGCCAAGTCTGCTTCCGGATTCCCAATGGAGGCATTCATCCAATCAATCATGACAGCATCACGATCCGACTTGAACAAAATATTATTGGGATTCGGATCTCCGTGGCATAACACGTGCTTGGCAGGCAAAGCATCCAGGGCAGAAATGACCGCTTCCTTTTCAGCTGATGTTAAATAGCGAGCACTACGTATTCCACCTTTAATCTGAACCCTTTGACCAGTAAGCTGGCTTACATTCGTTGTTTGATGAATTTGACTCAGTAATCGTGCCAAAAGGCGAAAATCATCCCCATTAAAGCTGGCCGGACCGTTGTCTTCATGCAAGGCTTGTTTCAAGAAACGCTGCATTAAGGTTTCTCCTGAAACCCGTTCCACAACAATTCCGAAACGACCCTCTACATGCAACAAATCAAACGGTTGCGGAACAGGAAGTCCGCAGTCCCACGCAATTCGATTGTTAAGGTACTCTTTTCTCATAGCGTCCGCATTTGTATTTGGCTTTGCCAGCTTGATTACCTTGGTGTGATCCTCTAACTCAAAAACTTCAGAGCATCCCCCTTCAGCAAACTTTTGTCCAAGAGTTATGTCCATGTTTGGTATCTCCTTTGTAATGATATCCTTCCTTCGGGACAGTCAAAAGTTCTTGTCGAAAATTGCAACATAGTCATAAACGATCTCGAATAACCTGAACTAACGTTCGTTTCTCTGACTCAGGAATCCATTCATGCAACCGGGCTGCTGCAACGGGAACGATCCACGCCTTAATGTCATCAACGGAATACATGGCTCTCTGCAAGTATGCATTCATATAACAGCCCACAAGCTGCTCCCTGTTCTCAGCCAGAAAAGCTCTGACAGAATCGGGCGCTTCTTCTGGCAATTGCCCATATGTAAGCAGCAGATAAGTTCTTGCCACATCTCCCGCGGGGCTTCCCTGCCTCCCCGTCATCCAATCAATGACCCAGTTCTTTCCCTCACTTTGCATGATATTATCAGGATGAAAATCGTTATGGCACAGCTTATTGTCATCCGGGAGAGCATCTAATTTCTTATAAATCAGGTCCTTCTCATCATTCATTAAATAAGGAGCACGTTTAATCTGCTCTGCTAAGACGATCTTTTGCTTTGGGAAATTGTCTACGGAAAACTGATGAATACTGGAATGCACAGCCGCCAGATTGGACGCCTCTTGATCCACCCTTATAGAACGGGTACACATGGAGCGGAGCATCGTATGTCCATGAACGCGGGCATATACGATCCCTTTTCGACCTGCAAAATCAATTAACTCCTTAGCCTGCGGAGTCTGTAGCCCGAGTTCATAAACAGCCTTGCTGTTATTAAATTCTGCTACAATTATATCAACGGACATTTCAGATCTAAACAGCTTTACGATATGCTCGCTGTCCAACTCCATGATTTCAGCAGTTCGGCCGAATGCAATAATGTCAGTTTCCTTCACAATGACTCACCCCTCGATTTGATTGACTTTCCCGTAGCCAAACTCTATTGCCCTATTAACAAAACGAACGCGTACAAGACCCTCAGTCCCCAACCTGTGATCAATGAATATGCCCAATTGATCCAAAGAGCCGATTCAAACAGGTTCAATTGATGATTTCCCAGATATAAAATTGAAAATCCCGATGATTACAAGGTAAGTTATGTAGCCTAAAACTTGACCTGCACTAAATGTGAATAATAATTTCATGCAGCTCAGCTCAATCTGCAACTGGTTGTGCTTTTCTATCTCAATCACGTCCCGCTATGGCCAGCGTTTTGGATTAACTTAACTGCACTCTCTTTGTTGCTAGACTTCAAATGGTAGCCTGCACTGAATTCACTCATTTGTCTACACTTCTTTCCTGGGGGAATACTGCCACAAATTTTGCAGAGACTCAAATTTAATATTTTTAATACTGTTTACTATATAATCCGAAGCCGAAAGGTCCTGATTGCCAGAATTGATATTCATATAACCGATGCACTTCATCCCAGCAGCTTGGGCTGCGGCTATTCCGTTCCTAGAATCCTCAAGCACGACGCATGTGTCAGCTTCAACGCCTAGAAGTTCTGCTATTCGTAAATAAACGTCTGGCGCCGGTTTTCCTTTCACTACTTCTTCTCCGCTAATGATTTGACTGAAAAAATGTTGAATCTGAAACTTTTCTAATACAGCCTTAATAAACACCCTTGGCGATGAAGAGGCCAGTCCGATCTTCATATCATTCCGTTGCAGCATTTCGAGCAGCTCCGTTATTCCTTCTATAGGTTGTTCATTAGACTCGCCAAGTAGTGTCAGCTTCATATCCAATTGAATGTTTATGATTTCTTCAACCGTTTCGTTTAAACCATATTTAACAATTAACTTCGACCACATTTCCGGATTTGTCATTCCAACATATTCTTCAAGCTCCTCATTGCTAATGTCAACTCCGAGCTTATTCATTACATATTTGTCAACTTTAAAATGGAGCGGCTCACTATCTATAATGACTCCATCCATATCAAAAATAAATGAATTGAACATAACTATATTATACTCCTTTGTCTGAAAATCTCGTAAATCGACTGAACAATTTGAACTCCGTTGACTTATAAGCCTGGCTCCCCCTTTCTTTATTCAATACATCCCAAAATATCCCTGCATGCTTGCATATTTTTATCCAACCAAACGGGACAGCCGCCAATGAAGGGACTGTCCCGTTGCTTTCGAGTCTTCAAACTGTCCGCTTGCGGATCGGCTGCCTTTTATTGCGTTCCCGTCAGGCTGCCCAGTCTGATCTCGATGTTTCCTCCCGCTGTCGTCGCGACTCGTGCATCAAATTTTGTCCGTCCGAGATTTCCAAAGTTGATATTATTGAATACGAGATAATCGCCATTATGAATAAATCCTACGTTTTGCCCGCCTTCCGAGCCGGCTTCTGTTTGGACGCCCGACATGCTGGAGTAGCTTTCGGCTTCGACCGTCGGATAAAATGCGCCTCAAGAGCCATAATTCACTTTCAGCCAATCGGCCGCACTCAGACTAATTTTTGATACACCGGCGTACTGGCTGACCGTTGACACCACGCTGGACAGAGGGAAGGTTTGATAAGCATAAGGCAGTTGCTCATTTGTCGCATAAGTGAACGTAAATGGGGTAGTCGGCGGATTCGATTTGCTCATATTTTCGACCCCGACGATGCGTGAAGACCAAGCCCAATTCCCGATCGTTGATTTGTTATACCAATTCATGCCGCTTGTAAATGCATTAACCCCATTATTATCCCAACTGCTGCCTGTATAAGTGCCGCTATTATTTGTTACAGACGAATTTACAATCAAGCTGCGGTTTAATGCATGTTGAAACAAGGAATCAAATGGAGCATTCATATTGCCTGTATCATCACCCTGACGTTCGGCGCCAATCAGCGGTTCATTAAATGCATTGTAAACGTTCGTATCCGCTCCGATGGAAGCGCCGTTTCTCGCGTTTAAGCCACGCGCTAATTTATCGCCGCCATGTGTAGCGATTGCTGGAACACTGTCGATTGAATTTTTATGCGTGGAATTATCGAAGTAATTGTTAAATACATGTCCTGTTCCTTGGCGAATCATAGGCAAGCGTTGCCCGACATTTGTATAGCGATTATATGCCAGCGTAAGCCTCAGTCTTTGATTCCCGTCCTTCACTTCAACTCCGTTCGAGCCGACGTAATTCGTATAGTCTTTATCGCCGGAGCCAACCAGGTGAACCTTGGAGTGATAAGCTGCATAAGCCATAATTTGATTTTTGGAAGCGCCCCCATTTCTCATCTTATAATAGACGCTTGTTGACGAATTCAAAGTGCCGGCCGCATATTTTTGCTCCATAAAGTCAATCGACTTGTAAATCGAGCTGCTCGTAGCCGGATTTTGATTAGCTGCTAAGCCAAATTCATTCCAGGACAAGGTCACATTGGTTGATCCATTTTCCAGATCAATCATTCCATCCGCGGCCATGGAAAACTTGCAGTGGTCAATCCAAACATTATTAGCTCCATTCACCTTGATAAATGTCCAGCCTACTTCCTTATGTTGGCCGGAGTCGTCCCATTGCCACATTTCATCAAAGCTAAGGTTTCGAATGACGATATCATTGACGGAAGTCTGCAGCTTCAGTTCAGCATGCTTGATGGCTTTGCCTGACGTCGAGAAAATGGTCAAGCCATTTACATTTGAAATGTTTAATTTGGATACCCCGGAAGCAGCCAGCAGAGGATTCGTAAAGCCATTCGTCGGGTTCGGATATTTGCTAATGAAGCTGTATTGTGTAATTTCTGCAGGAGTAAGAGCTAATTCCGTCCAGCCCAAATTAATGTTATTTGTAATTTCAATGACTTTAACAGTACCATTACCTGCATCCTTGATGGCCTGCAGAAACTCTCTTCCATTGCTAACGGTCCGGTAATAAGAGGTTCCCACATAGCTGCTGCGATTATTTACCCCCAAAGATGCATAGCCAGGAACCGATAAAAAGCTGCTCTCATAGTTCTTCTCGACCTTAGTCGTGTTCGGCAGTGAATTAATCACGGCTGCCTCTACTGTGCTGCCAGGAGCGACGAGCGATGACGTTACCAATAAAGTTCCAAATACGAAACCGCTTACTACCTTTTTAATCATGAAAAACATTCCTCCTTAAAATGTGAATGTTTCATTGAATACTATGTGAAGTATACTGCCCTCTCATTTAAAGCGCTTCCAATTCTCGCACAAAACGATCGAAAATGGGAATTACTTACTTGAATTATAGCATAGACCATGCTATTAATTTAGACAAAACAGAACTAAAATTAGCCAAAAATTGAACAGGGTGGGATCAGGATGCTGCCATTCTATGAGGTGCAAACGAAGGATTTAAGAATGTTCCGTCTTAAGGATCAACTGAGCTTTCCTGCGCACCTGCATAAAAATATCGAAATTCTGTACGTCTTTTCCGGTGTTCAATATCTTGAAATTGGCACGACCAGGTATGAAGTCCGTGAGGGCGAAGCAGCCGTCATTTTCCCGGATCTTGTTCACAGCTACCATAAGCAAGGAAAGGATGCTGCCGATGCCCTACTGATCCTATGTAACCCTCAGTTGTTTGGAGGAATTTTTCCGAACTTTGAAAGCTTCCAGCCCGTTACTCCTGTAATCATTAAAGAAAAAATTCATGAGGAGGCCCTCTATGCGCTCAGACATTTCAAGAAAAAGGATGATTTCGCCGTCAAGCTTGGCTGGATTTATGTTATTTTGTCTCATCTTCTTCGCCAGCTTGAGCTGAAGCAGCGCCCGCGAGTTCCCATTCAAGATTTGCCGCAAAAAATGATGGAGTATTTAGCCAAAAACTTCACGGAACCGCTTACAATCGAATGCCTTGCTGCTGAGTTTTGCGTCAGCAAATATTACATCTCTCATATATTTTCAGACCGTTTACACATGAATTTCAGAAATTACCTCGGATTTCTCCGCGCCGAATTCGCGGCCAAATTGATTCGTACGACAGATTCCGCCTTAACGACAATCAGCAGCAGCGCCGGCTTCGACAGCCAGCGCACGTTTAACCGCGTATTTCATGCCAAATACGGGATGTCTCCAAGAGAGTTCAAAAATCATATGCGGAAGTCGATCAAGTGAATCGTTTGTTTTCAAGATTAACCCAACTCATATTTGTCATACCGTAAATCCATTAAACTTGTACGGAAGTCACGCTTCACCTCATTGAATCTTATACAAAGTAATCCGACATTCCATGCCTACTCCATTTGCTTGAATTGAAGATATTCCTCTTCCACACGTTGTATCTGTACGACATGCCTCTTCGCATGCCGACATAAAAAATAAATGTATTGGTACACATCCAGCTTGCCCAAATTGTCAACAGTCATTGTTGTTTTGCATAAAATGCCTTCCCCACCCTTTAATTCATCCAGCATGCTCATGCAAGCTTCAAATTGAGCTTGAAGGTTTAGCTTCGTTTCTGCTACATTCAGTTCTCCCTTTGGCTCCATATGAGCGGGCCGAATCCAGGTAAACGACCTATAAACAGCTATATTTTCGAGCTTCTCAAGGTTGTAGGCGTAGCTGTCAAACTCCTTCTCCAATACTTCCTTTTCCAGTGCTCTTTGAAGCGCTTTGTCCTTTCCTTTTCTTATAAGAATAAGTAAAAAATAATTGGTTAATGCTATATGCTCCAATATTTGTTCAATGCTCCAGCAGCCCTCCGGTTTAAAATTCAGTTTGTCTTCATCTTGATCAAACCATTGGAATAATTCCGCCCAAGTATTCGTTAACTCTGTTCTGATTACTTCAATGGTTTTACGAACCGACATTGTATTCATTTCCCTTCATTCATGTTTCGTATATAATCCGGCATTCTTCTCATCATTTTTTCTTGATCCAATTCAAAATGATATTGTTCATACAGCCCATGCGCATCTTTCGTTCCAAGTATGCCCATCAGGTCCTTGAACTCACTCGATTTAATGATAGTCTCGATCAGCTGCTTACCTACACTTCTGCCTCTATACTCCTCATCAATAAACACATCGCAAAGCCAGTACATCGTAGCGCCATCGGTCACGATTCGAGCAAAGCCTACTTGTTTTTCACCAGCATAGGCTCCATAACAAATCGAGTTTTCGATTGATTTCTTAATCGTTTCCTGTGAGCGCTTATTGGCCCAATAGCTTTTGGATAAGAACTCAATGATAGTTTCCAGGTTTAATTTCGCCTTATCACTCGATATAAAAATTTCACTTGTATTGGTTTCCATTTACATCCATCCTCTCTGTAATTAATGGCAATCTTAACACAGACGTTTTAAAATTTTCAATATTTTTAATACATCACGGACCTTTCACCCGCAGAAAAAAAAGAGAGAGCAATCAGCCCTCTCCTAGACATTGGCTTTACCAAGTAAGCCATCCATAAGTTGTATAATCGTGCGGAATTAATTTGTAATAATGCTCTAATTCCATGGTTTGTTTATGCTTGCTTCTAAATGTTCTTTGAGTCATTTTTCTGATATAAACTAAAAAAATAGTTAAATCGTATAATATTAAGTTGACAGATACAATAATCCCAATATAACATATTTATGTAATAATAACCCAAAAGGATGGTGAATTATTTTGAAAAGGCTTTCATCATGGATGCTTGCTGTCACACTCTTAGTACTGACTTTCTCCTCCATCTCCCCTTCTTATGGGGCAGCCAGTTTTCCGAACACAGGCACGACGGGCCTCACCGGGTTTGCAGGGAATGCCAAAAATGAAAATGGTGTTTCGAAGTCTGCGGTCACAGGTGGGAAAAATGGCCAAATCATCTACATTAATAATCTTAATGATCTGCGAACGCAAGTTGCGGACACGACTCCCAAAATTCTTGTCATTGAACGAAACATCTCATCGTCCACCTTGCAAAAAGTCAATTTCGGCGCGAACAAAACGATCGTCGGTTCATTTGACAACCACACTCTAACGAATATTCACTTCCGTTCCACTTCCTCCTCGAGCAATGTCATTTTTCAGAATCTAACCTTCGAGCACTCTGCCAGCATCAACGGAAACGACGATATCCAGATGTATATCACCTCCGGGTCCAACTATTGGATTGATCATGTGACGTTCTCGGGCCACAGCTACAACGCTAGCGGTAACGATTTGGACAAGCTGCTTTATATTGGAGACAGAGCCGATTATATTACCATCAGTAATTCCAAATTCGCCAATCACAAATACGGAGTTATTCTGGGTCATCCGAATGATGGCAACAGCAGCTATAACGGTGTGCCGCATGTGACCATGGCCAACAATTATTTTGAGAACCTGTACGTTCGCGGTCCGGGGCTCCTGAGATACGGATACTTCCATATCAAAAACAACTATGCTAACAATTTCAACCAGGCTATTACGATTGGTGAAAAAGCCCGCATTTATTCGGAAAATAACTACTTTGGCGCCGGTGCGGAAAAAGGAGGCACCCTCGATGATAAGGCCAACGGCGAATTTACCGATACGGGCAGCACGCCGGCCTTGACCGCTCCGAGGTCACCCAAAACGAGTTGGAGACCGAGCAGTAACTACAGCTACGAAGTAAATACCGCAAGCTATGCACGTGAATTTGTGACCAAATACGCCGGCTCATCCAAATCAACGCTTGTTTTTGGCAAATAAATTTCCAAACGTGCTTAGGAAACCAAGTGCTTGCCCTCACCTTGGGACAGGCACTTGGCTTCTGTTTATCTGTGATCATCCCGGCTGTACATGTTCTGGCTCTGCAATCGGACCAGTACCTTACCGAATCGGCCTCCCTGCCGAATTGTCACCTGATCTGACGGATAATTTCGCTCCACATGGTCGGAGACGAGGTCATGGATTCGCTGATCCACAGACAAGCCAAACATAACAAGCATGCTGATCACCTCTTCAAATGCCGTTGCCCTGGATACCGTCGTCGTCTTCATTTCCCGAGTGATCAGCGACTGATAGGCATATCCCTTGAGCAGCAGCAAATGCTGCAGGTAAGCCATCTCCAAATGGTTGGTCTTCCGCGGGCGGTCAGTAATAAGCGGCCAAATCTCATCAATCAGGCTGTGCTCTTTGGGACCTACCGACATGCTCATATAACAAAACTGTCGCGCACAGCTCAGCAGCCTCTCCACACTTTCCCAATCGCCAATAACTGGACACATGGAGACAAATACGAGGTCAAAGGCTCGCTCCCACCCCCTGGCCCGCAGGTCGATGTCCTCAAACGGCTCATTGACGATCGTAACCGTTTCGTTGGTAAGGTGGGAAACATTTTTTTTCATCAATTCGACCAGAGGAAGAGAAGGCTCTATTGCTGTAACATCAGCGCCCCTCTCAGCAAAGGGTACGGTAAACCCGCCCGATGCCGCACCAACGTCCAGAATGGATGTGCCCTTAAAAACGACTCCTTGGTCCTCCAGCCAGTTCATAATTCGTTTGGCTCTTTGTCTCCCTTCCTGGCTAAAAACTTCCTCGTTGAACGGCTTCGCCTTCTGGTCAAACGAGCTTGTGGGATCAATTCCGGCTCTCTTCATTTTCTTTACTGTCGTATGCCAATCTTCCTTCCACGCCTTCTCCCATACTTCAGCATGAAAAAGTTCATTTGTCATCATTTGAATCCCCTTCGTTAAAAGATTTTAAAGACTCATTATATCTTTAATTGTGGTAAAAAAATGGCTTGATAACGTAATCTGGATACGTTCCACCCGATCAGGCTCGTTTCCATCATAAAAAGGTGTCAGGAAACGAATGGAAACATCACTCACAGCTCGGAAGAATTCGCTTGCCGTTATTCTCACCAAATAAAAGACTTTATGTATCTATAATAACTCCTATATATTTCGGCGTCAAGCTTCTATAAGTGCCTGCTCACATTTGTCTGGCTTAGTAACCTGGACAAACCTGCAGCTTTATTTCATTTTCCCTTCTGCGATCAACTCCATATGAGCGAGAGTTACCCGCGCTTCTTAATTCTTCATAGTCAGCAGACTAATGATTTCATCCACATCTCCGTACATTTGTTTAACCGTTACTGTTCCCTCAACAACGTTTTCCAATTGATTTCTGAACATAACAGGATACCCGAAGAAAAGGCCATTTCTTTTTTCATTACTGCCTCCTCTTGCCTTTATTTTTTTAATCACCTCAAGTGAATAGAAATACCGAACAATTTCAAAACTCACATAATCCCCTAGTGTATTAGATCGACTTGACCAGAATGAAATTTCGAATTTTATATCTGTATCTTTATAGACAAGCTTAGGCCGTGAACCCGAATATTTGAATCCCCTTGCCGCATAGTGCTCTCCAATACAATCACATACGTTTTGAAAGATCTCTTTACACGGGGTATAGACAGTATGCTGAAACAATAAACGTTCTGTATCCTTGAATTCATGCATACGAGCGGAAGCCTCCAAGTTCTCATGAGTTTCTTCTGATGCAGGGCTATTACTTATGATAAAAAGCACCTTACTGCGGGTAAACACTTTCAAAAATTAATTTTGCATTGTCATGTATGTCTGTTAAAACTTCATTTTTTGTTGGGTTACTAATAATTCTGATAATGTGCGGCTTTATTGCTCCTAGTGCTTCGATGGACAACTTAGGAATCACAAAGTTTAGACAAGAAAACTGGCATCCCTCATCTCCGCTGCTCAAAATCCGTTCTATCTGTGGAAGTATGTCTTCTGAATTACATGCAGCTAATATTTCGCATAGTTCTATAGCAATTGGCCAATTACTATCTTGAATCCACTCAAACAATGCTGGCAAGATGGGTCCTATTGCATCTGGATTGTATGTTTTTAATTTTTTGATGGTATCCATATCAAATTTGTCTTTTGGAATTAAATTCATTTTTTCCGTCATGAGTAGACCTTCTTTCTAAAGAACATCATTAATATACTTCATCCGCCACTCTTGGCTGCTACTTCCAAGTATCTCCCCTCAGGGCTCCTTCCTCCACACGATTGCTTGCGATGAGATTACCTGCAATGCTGCCTGATGATATGCTACCTGTACAGAATTGGGACTGGCGATTTGCAAAAGCATTGTAGAGCTTCGCAACGGAACCCTTTCGGGAAAGGCAATCGGTCTAATGACAAGCCGAGAACGGCTGCACTTTACAGATCACCAAAATTTCATGTCTTTAAAGTGAAATGAATAATAGTCTCCATATCTTTTCCCCGGATTCCTGAGGATAAAAAATGACGGATAATACTGAGGTTACTATTACAATTACTAGCCACGACATAAAACTAAAAATTTTGTTCCTTTTGCAAGTTATAAATAAACTCAAAATTATAATTATATTATTTACGAAAAAGATATTCGGTAAATACAAAATTCGACCTAGACCTGTGTAAGGAAAGTTGATTATTAATAGGAAAATTGTAAGCATTGAAGGTAGCATCATTAGAACATACAGATCCAATTTACTTTTAGCACCATAGATCCTCACATTATTAAATTGGGGTAATCGGAAAAAGAACCTTTTACAGCTATAGCAGGTATATATATACGGAAAAGATAGAGCTATTAACATAAGCAGCGCGCTGTAATCTATACTTCCAACGAAAAAAAAGTACATCCCTAAAAAATAAGTACAAAGTAAAAATCTAGTTAAAATAGAGTCTATTTGCTTAACATTAGCACTTTGACAAGCTGAACAGCTTTTCATAAGGTATTCCATCCTTTTAAAATTTGGGTAGGCCGAATACATGATCAGTTTTTATTACCTAATGGGCCCCTGCAAATTGCCCCGTTATTTTGCTACTAAACATTTTTCCAGCTTAGCCCAGATATTTGTCAGTCCGACACGCGATGCCGATATCTCGTTCGGGTGTAGGCTAAACCAAATCTATTATTTGATAGAATCGGTCATCCCAGATCCGCAAAAACGGTTTCGGCAGAACGGTAAATTCATTTTGACGAACGTATACTTATTGGTTATACCTATAAATATTATTTTTATTATACATTTCGTAAATAGAAGTCCATGTGTTACTTTTATAGTTATAGTAATCGAAGCGGGGTGGAATCCTTTTATGTCTATCTATGATTTTCAAGTTAACACAATTAATGGTAATCTCATTGAACTGTCCATTTACCGTGGAAAAGTTCTCCTAATTGTCAACACTGCCAGTAGGTGCGGTTACTCTCGACAATTCGCTGGTCTTCAAAAGCTTTACGAATGTCATAATGAGCGAGGGTTCGACATTCTCGGTTTTCCTTGTAACCAATTCAACGAGAAAGAGCCAGGTAGCAACTCGGAAGTGCAGGAATATTGTGAGAATAACTTTGGAGTGACGTTTCCCTTATTTGAAAAAATCGAGACTAGAGGTCAAAAAACGCTCCCATTATTTCAATTTTTGACAGAGCAAGCTCCATTTCAAGGGTGCCCTATCCAAACTTCAGACGGTCAAAAGATGCAGAACTTTCTGCAAGAAAAATATCCTGACCTATACGCTGGTGATGGGATCAAGTGGAATTTCACAAAGTTTCTGATTGATCAAAACGGTCAAGTTTGCGGAAGATACGAAACAACGACGGAGCCATTTGAAATAGAGCCAACAATTAACTCATTGCTTTTAAAGTGATTGAACATTTTCGGTCATTAAACGGACACGTTGCTCAGTTAACCGCCTTCTAACTCTGATTAGAAAAGGTGGAAGAGACCATGAGGATTAATGACAAGCCGAGGACGGCTGCACTTTACAGAAAAAACAAGCTTACTCAGCCCTTCGTCGGCTCTTAACTAGAAAAATGACCCGGCAGCAATACGGCTCACGGGTCATTTTTCTGAAAAAGAAGGCTCTCCATGTATCCCTGTCGAGCTACCTGCTAGAGTCTAGCCTGATTTAAAACCTCATCGCCAGACAGCAGCTCGCAAGCAGCCGTTATCTCACGCGACTCCATCGACTGGAAAACGCCATCGCGAAACTGGCAGCGATGCTCGTAACAGCAGTCATCACTGAGCATTAGCGGAATAAAGCCAGGCAAATTCGCCGCCACCCCGGTATTATCCGGGTGTAGAATCCAGTCCACAGTCTTCCAGTCGAGGATGCCTTCCTCCATCTTGACTGGTGTAGGATACCGGAACTCAGGCTCCAGCGAGACGGTATACAAGTACATGCCGCCGGATGGCCATGCTTCGCTTTGCCAGGTGACGAAACCCTTGAAGCAAATGTCTTCCTCCGGCAACGCGATTCCGGTTTCCTCGATCAGCTCCCGGCGCATCGCTGCGCGGGGGGATTCGCCCGGCTCAAGCTTGCCGCCGACGCCGTTCCAGCGGCCCATCCAGGAGGAACGCTCCCGGTTGAGCAGCAGCAGCTCCTGCCCGCGCCGGACGAAACAAATATTATAGCGAAGCAAGTAAATTCCTCTCCTTTGCCGATCCAGATCCGTCTATTGCCTATGTGTACGCAGCTGTCCCGACTGCTAGGCTTGAGCGGCCATCAACCGGCGCCTGGCTGCTGCCAAACGTCCAGTACGAGCAATGGCCCGGTCCAAGCATTCCAGCGGTAACAGCCTGGCCTACGTCTGCCAAGCCTCGTTCAGCAGCGTCATGTGGATGTGATCCTCCCACTTGCCGTTGATGTATAAATACTGCTTCGCCAGCCCTTCGGGCTTAAAGCCCAGGTTGCCGACCACCTGCAAGGAGGACTGGTTACGCGGCATCACATTCGCTTCGATCCGGTGCAGCTTCAGCTCCTCAAACGCAATTCGGATGACCTCACGCAGCGCCTCGGTCATATAGCCTTGATTAAGCTCAGACTCATCCAGCCTGTAGCCAAGATGACAGGAATGAAAGCATCCACGAACAATATTGCTCAGGCTCACTGAGCCAATTAGTCGATCCTCTGCTGCCGGGCCCGCTTTGCGCAGCCACAGCTTCAGCAAGCTGCCTGCGTCCATTTGCTTCGCTTCCTCGCGAAGCTGCTGCCTCTGCTGCTCCAACGTATAATAACTCTCCGCTCGCACTGGCTCCCATGGTGCCAGAAAGCTCCGGTTTCGCTGAACATAGTCCAGCACCCGGTCCGCGCTTCCTTCATCCAGCACTTCCAAAAAGAGACGTTCGGTTCCATAACTGTGTCTCGTAATGTTCATCATGTCTTCATCCTCGTTGTACAGGACCGTATCACCGATCCGTCTCCATAATGGGGTCTTCTGGCCTATCATAGAGGATGCATGATCAGGAAGTCAACGCGTATTTTTCAATGAGAGGATGACTTTGTCGACGAGGAGGGCTACGCAGAGCTGACGAGGCATTCGCTGCCGGGTGAGCTGCCGCGTCTAATGTTAACCACAGGCAGCCTGAATAGCGGCTTCGCTGGCCAAGTGTGCGCTCCGCTTCCAGGGACTGTTGGACAACATGTCCGTTCGACAGGAATGGCTGCCGGCAAGCATCCGGATTCGCTTCGTGAAAAGCAAACAGCCACTCCTGCGCTGGAATGGCTGTTCGTTCAGTTGCTTGGCTTATGTTCCATTCGATTTGGGACGGGGAGCCTGTTTACGACTGGGCTCTCCGCTTGCGAAGCAACAGATGGCCTGCGATAAACAAAGCCATTGCCGCTACAAACAGCAGCGCCAGCCACATGACGCCGCCTGCTGATGCAGCGACACCGAAGCTTACTTTGTGTTCCAGTATCTGCGTTGAGGAATACGCCTCCACGATAGCGGGCACATGCCGCTTCGTCCTGTATATGCCCCAGCCGATCTGAGCGGCGACAACCACAACCAGCAGCGCACTTGCAACTAAAAACGCCTGCATAACCCTGCGAACCATCTCCGTCCCCCCAACGAAAATAATCTGGAGGCCGCCCTTGGCTGCCAGAATACCGCCTTTATTCCGTTCCTGCCTCCCGCTCCCGCGCAAACACAATATAATCGAGGGCCGCCGACTCCATATTTTCCAGCCGCAGCTGCAAATTAATTTGCCCGCGATGGTACATCCCGTGCAGAGCGACATGCGTCAAAATATCCATAAGCACCGTCTGGTATTCGGTACCCGCTGAATTGCGGTACACGATCACCTCGCCCAGCTGCCGCTCAGTCAACCCGCTCAGCAGCTGTTCAAAGCCGGCAGCGTTGCTTGCTGTCAGTTCAGTGCACAGCTGAAGATCGGCCTCCGGCCAGATCGCCAATCCTGTCGCATCCTCGCCGTGGATTCGGGTCAGCCATACCCGCTCCGCAGCGAGAATATGGGTGAACAGCCGCACGGCTTGTTCAGAAGCCTTTTCCTCGGCCTGCAATGCCTTTAATATCCGCGCATTCGCCCACGCCGCGTGTGCATACGTTCGTTCCCAGTTTTGCATCGTCACCTTCTCCTCCCCAGTCCAGAAACCATTCAGGTCAGCCGCTGAACATATCCATCAAAATAATCATCGCCAGCAGCCCGAAAATAAACGAAAACGTCGCGACCCGCTCGTGGCCGTCCCCGTGACTCTCCGGAATCAGCTCCTTATAGACGATAAACATCATTGCGCCTGCAGCGAACGCAAGCCCGTACGGGACAAGCCCTTCGACGTAATGCGTCAAGCCGTAGCCGAGCAAGGCGGCGAAAATTTCGACTACGCCGGTCATGGTGGCAATCAGAAATGCTTTCCACCTGCTCATCGTTTGATGCGACAAAAACAAAGCGACCAGCAGCCCCTCAGGCATATTTTGCAGCCCGATGCCGATCGCCACAGCCGCACCCAGCTCCGAATTGACATGCGCATAGCTGACGCCAACCGACAGGCCTTCCGGAATATTGTGGAGAAACAGCGCCGCGACGATTAGAAATGCTTTTTCTGACATCACCTTCTGCTGCCGCTCCAGATCAATATGCGGAATCATTTTCTCCATCAAGCTCAGCACGGTCACGCCCAATATAACGCCGATGGACACAACAAGCGTATCCGAAACGTCGAGCGCCTGGGGGATGAGACCGAACATCGAAGCCGATACCATCACTCCTGCCGTAAAAGCAAGCAGCAAATCGCGCCAGCGATGCGTCAGCTTTTTGAAAAATAAAATTGGAACGGCGCCTAGGCCCGTGGACATAGCCGATAGGACGCTGCCCAGCAGCAAGCCTTCCATAGCGTTGCTCCTTCCTCATGACTTGCCGGTCCGCAAACCTGCTTCCGAAGGGGTATACCAAAACATGTCCGCCCTAGTCAGGACACCCTCTTACACTATATGTAGGAAGCGCGAGCTGTACAACCTGTCTGCGCGCTCAAGTCCTCATGGTCCTGATCGTGGGAGCTCAGCTTGCGCCTGCCTCACACAACACAAGCAAACGCACGCTTGCCCGCGCAGTCGCTCCGGAATCCGCTGCAGCAGCTCCTGCGGAAACGTAACACCCACACACCAGCAAGCTCCGATGGCTTCACCACGCTGCAGCGCACAGGAAGGAGCTTGCCCGCACAGCGGACATGGGTCTGCCTCCGGCCGATGGCCGGATGTTTCACTGGAATACTCGCTCATGTGCGCTTCTGCCTCCAGTTATCCTTTAGATGCATCGCTTGTGCAACGGTCGAGCCATTCGCCGCTACTTGGAACGGTCCCGAAACGCCTTCACGGCAAAAAGCGGCAGCACCAGCTGTCGTCTCCAGCGGGAAGGCTGGGCCAGCAGCCGATACAGCCATTCCAGATTAAGCTTCTGCCAGATGACAGGCGCACGCTTTACTTTGCCCGCGATGACATCCAGGCTGCCGCCTACGCCGAAAGCAATTTTCGCATTCAGCTTCGCCTTATGCTTATAAATCCACCGCTCCGCCCCCGGAGCGCCCAAGGCAACGATCAGGAAATCCGGAGCCGTAGCCTGCACCTCTGCGACGATCCGCTGCTCATCCTCTCGCGTGAAAAAGCCGTGATGCCGGCCAGCCACCCGCACATTCGGATACTGCGCGTTAATCGTCTGAACCGCCTTCTCATTCGTCGCCTCATCTGCGCCCAGAAAATAAAACGACCAGCCCTTCTCCTGGCCAAGCTCCAGCAGCTTGAGGAGCAGCTCATAGCCGGTAACGCGCTCCGGCAGCGGAGCTCCTTTCCAGCGGGAAGCTATAATAATGCCAATACCGTCCGGTGTGATCAGATCGGCTTCGTTTACGATTTGCCGCAAAGGCGCATCGTCCTGTGCTTTCATCACAATTTCCGGGTTGGCGGTAATCAGATGAAACGGCTTGTCGCTCGGCTGGCCGACGACTCGCTTCAACTCTTCAATCGTTTCATTCATCGTCCTTGTTGAAAAGGGAACGCCCAAAATGGGCAATGTTTTACTCATTGTCATCACCTGTCAGGTAGTATAGGAGCGCGCAGACAGCTCGCTGCGGCCTTGTCCGTCATTATCATAACACGGAACAACAGTACTTCCAATGCTGAGCATACGCAATGAGCCAACGAATAATGGCGCAATTACGATTTCCTGCTGCGGTCGCCTCCATCCGCTGGCTTGCGCGTAGCACTGTCTGACCTCGATTTGAGCCAAAGTACATCAGGCCGAGCCCCGCTGCTTCGGAGCAAAATATCCAAAAAAACCTCTGATGGCAGCCGCGAGGGCTGCAGCTTCAGAGGCTTGCAGGTGTTCATCCGGAACTTCTATTTAGTTGAAGTTAAAATTTCAGTTGACGTTAAAATCGGCTTCAGCCGTGCAGCCGCTGCAATTGAGCACCAACTGGTAGCGATAGTTTGGCAAGGTGTACTGCCGCTCGAAATACGAGCTGCCTGACCGGACATCGTAATACTCATCATACCATGGAATTAACGTACCGCTGTCGATGATTTGACCGGAAAGATCGCGAATATACCACTCCAATTCGTTACCGTACGGTGTGTTGACCGTATTCCAGATCTGCACAGTAACATTCGAGCCTTCCAACATGCTGGATGTAACCTCATTCGACCCCGTTGGAGTCACATAAATCCACTGAGCATTGGCCGGCATTGCGGCAACAAACAAAGATGCGGCAATCAGCAAGGCAGACATCGTACGTTTCTTCTTGGCAAACCATTTCATCCTCAACATCCCTTTCATCTTTTCATCCTGGGTAAAACGAACTAACAGCGCAACCAGCTTACCCTTACCTGCTCTGGATCACAAGCAACTTCATGGTATCATGACACATTACAGGAAAATATAGGTTAGGAATACTCTCATCGAGGACATCCAGTTGAGCATTACCAAGTTGATCGGGACAAAGCTGGTTGATTAGATGGCTATAGGAGGATTGCATCTTCTGCTGCCACGCCGTTCCCATTAAATGAGCGTCTAATCCATCGGATGCCCCGTTTCGCCGCAAAGCAAATAAACCGCCGCTAGCGCGAACTGTCTTCCAATTGTTAGACATCCTCTAACGATTGGGGGGTCAGTTCATAGCGCAGCGACGGTTTATGCAAGGGTTGTTAGTTTACGTTAAAATCCGCTTCGGCTTTGCAGCCACTGCAATACAGCACCAGCTGATAGTTCGCGTAAGGCACATTATACTGCTGCTCGAAATACGCGCGGCCAGACCGGACATCATTGTATTCATCATACCATGAAATCAACGTACCACTGTCGAGAATTTGATTGGAGTTGTCGATAATATACCATTCCAAATCAGGGGCGTAAGCGGTATTGCCTGTATTCCAGATTTGCACGTTAACCGTCGATCCTGCCTTGAACGTTGACGTAACCTCATTCGGACTTGTCGGGGTAACAAAAATCCATTGGGCATTGACCGGCATCGCAGCGACAAACAAAGAAGCGGCAATCAGCAGGGCGGACATCGAGCGTTTTTTCTTGGCAAACCATTTCATCAGCAGCATCCCTTTCTTCATCTCATGAAATTGAGTACAGTCAAACGGCCAGCCAACCAGCGCATGCGCGTCGGATCACAAGCGATTTCATCGTAACACAGAACATTAAAGGTAAAATATAGGTCGTAATCGCTTTCATTAACGGATTTCATAGGTTAGTTCACCAACTTCAGCACAACGAAACGGGTTGATCGGATGCCTATAGGAGGATTCTATCATTTTGCTCAGCAGCCGCGAGTGCATCTCCCCTAAAATGCTAATGCCCTCTGCATGTTCGCCGCAACAAAGAGCTTCTGCCCGCTTTACGGGACAAAACATAAATAAACCGCCGCTGGAGCAGCGGCGTTCACGGAATGGATACATGACGACATGGAAAACATCCCGCCGGGCAGCGGACTGCATTTAGCTTAAGGACAAAGGCCACGTATCAATCAGCCACAGCACCGTCAGATGCAGCGGATAAAAGCTGCGCCACAGCCACGCCGGCACCCGCCTGACCTGCGGGGCTACGCCCTCGGTCACCAGCAGCGCCGTCACCGGCACACTGTAGTATTGAATCGGCACCTCATTGAACCAGATCCAGGTCGCCGCCCCATGCAATACGACAGCCCACAAGGAATTCACATACCGGTAAATGAGAACAAGCGCCAGTCCGTACAGTCCGTAATCCGGCTCAAGCACAATGAACCCGGCTACGGAAACGGCAATCAGCAGAAGCTTCAACCACCAGCTCAGATGGTCAATTGCCCATAAAACGGCGACGGAAAGCAGCAGGGTTGCGATGACATTCAGCTCCTGCGTCTGGAACAGCGCCATGTAGGGGAGCTGGGAGACGGCAAACAGCAACAGCAGCCGCAGCATATAATTGCCCATATTTCGCGTGTGCTTATACCCTTGAACAACCAAATAAGCATAAATTGGGAAAGCAATCCGGCCCACCACGCGCCAAAACGGTTCATCAGGGTAAAAGGCGTAACCGATATGGTCGATCGTCATCGTCAGCATCGCCAGCCATTGCCACATCCTTGATTCCACCTCCTGTATCGCCAACCAACTGACTGCCAGCGTCGGACAACGTGCTCCACGCCTGATTTGCGGGCGGGCTGTCCACGCTTAATCCGCTATTCAGCCGGTTCAACCTCATACACGCAGCGGAACCGCTCAACGCCTGGATACAGCTCACCCAAGCTAATAATTGTGAAGCCAATATTCCGGTAAAAATTAACGGCATCCTCATCCGTTTCAGCTACGATGTGCAGCGGCTGCTTTAACTCAATCAGCTCCAGTATTTGCCCCCGGCCGTAGCCCTGCCCCCGCAAATCCGCCCGAACCGCCACATGCCGCACGGTCAACAGCCGCTCCGGCGTCATGGAGAATCCGATAATACCAAGTACCTCGCCTTCCTCCTCATGCCCGTACAGCTCCAGCTCCGGGTTATGCGAGTAGTCATCGCTTGCCGCCTGCAGCTCCTCCGGTTCGGGAAACACCGAATAACCAAGCAGCTCCTGAACCGCTTCCTCCTGAATTCGTTCCTTCAATGACACTAACATCTGGCATTCACTCCGTTCTTTCCTATCAGTGTGACGACTCCCCATGCCTAAAGCAAGGGCTTCTCAGATCATCGAGACTCGCAACCTCGTCTCTCCTTGAAGGCTCCGCCCGAGCCTGGTTGGTGATTATTTGGTTACGCTGATTCGAAGGCGCGGTTGAGTATATTAATCGCCGCATTCACGTCTCGATCCGCTATATATCCGCAATGTGGGCATTCGTGTACACGTACAGACAACGCCTTTTTAACCATTTCACCGCAATTAGAGCATCGTTGAGACGTATGCCGTGGGTCAACTTGAACAACAACACGACCGGCGCTCTCAGCCTTGTACGTGGTGAATTGAACAAGCTGGCTCCAGCCAGCGTCTGCAATGCTTTTGGCTAGACGATGATTTTTTATCATTCCTTGCACATTGAGTTTTTCAAAAGCAATGAACTCGTATCGGTTCACCAGCTTCCTTGATACTTTGTGCGCGTAGTCCTTACGCTGATTGGCTACTCTTTCATGAAGTCTAGCCAAGATGCTAACAGCCTTTTTTCTACGATTAGAATTACGCGCTTTGCGTGATACCGAACACTGTAATTCTTTAAGACGCTTTTCATTTTCACGTAGATGCTTTGGAGCATCAAATGGCTTACCTTCTGAGGGTATGGCTAAATGCTTCAACCCAAGATCAATACCTGCCTGATTCGTTGTTGGAGGTAAGGGCTGTACACTAACTTCGCATGAGAAGCATGCGTAGTAATTCCCATTTTTAATGGCAATCGTACATGTCTTCACGATTCCTTGTGGCTGCCGGTGCAGTTTGATCTTTACATCCCCAATTTTAGAGAGACGAACCTTGCTGCCTAGGATCGCGTGACCGCCTTGCGGATATGTAAATGAATCATATTGCTGCTCAGGTTTAAATCTCGGAAATTCAGGCATTTCGCCACTTTTAACACGGCGGAAGAAGGCTTGAAAGGCCTTATCAAGCCTACCTTTTCGCTACATCTTGAAGAACTTGGGAATGCACCTGCTTTAATGTAGAGATGTGTTGTTTTCGCTCATTGAACGTATTAGCTTGCGCATAGTAGTTTACATTCTTTCCTTCATTTCTGTAAGCAAGAATCCGTTCTTCGAGCAGACGATTGTAAAGCAGCCTACAACGCTCAAGCGTAAAATGGATCGTTTCACGTTGCTTTTTGGTTGGGTAAAGTCGGTACTTGAACGTCATTAGCATGTACGACACCTACCTTTCTTTCTGATTTTCAAGGTACTGCTTTACCGTCTCTAAAGAAACACTTCGAGCAGTAGCTACGAAATAGGAATTTGTTCAAAGGGAAGGTAGGCGGGAAGTTAATTGACGGTATTCGCTTATCCGTATACGTGAAGTAAATCCGTTCAAGTCCTTTACAACTTTATGGATGCCAAATTGAGGATCACACTTGATTAACCTCATGTATAGTTTACCACAAACAATAGATGATTACATGCAGTCTATATCGCCATACATGGCTGAAGCTCAGGCTTCTCCTTGAGTTTCCTGCATCCGCTCGATGCCCGCTAGAAACGTGTCGATCAACAACTCAAGCGTCACATCCAGATCAAGCGGCAGGCGAAACGCCCCCTGCTGCTCCAGCGAAGCAAAGCCATGCAGCAAGCTGCGGAAGCTGCGAATCGCATGCAGCTCCATCGTGTCAGAGAGCCGGTACGACGCCAGCACAAGCCGCAGCAGCTCCAGCGTTTCCTCGCCTGCGCGCCGGTGCTCGTCATCGTCCGGCTGCGGCGCAGCCAGCGTAGCTTCATATAATCCCGGGTGCCTGCGGGCAAAAGCAACATAAGCGAAGCTCATCGCCCGGATGGCGTCAGCTCCGGCGCGTCCGACGCCAGCCTGTCGCAGCTCGGCGGCCAGCAGGCCCAGCCCGTGCAGCGCAAGCGCGCGCCGCAGGCCGGGCAGGCCATGGATGTGATTGTACAGGGAAGGCGGGCGCACCTTCAGCTTCTGGGCCAGTGCCGCCAAGCTCAGCTCCTTGTAGCCGTGCTGATCGGCAAGCTCTATCGCAGCCTGCAGCACAGCAGGCAAATCAAGTCTGATTCGGGGTGACATCGACTCTTCACACTCCCTTCTCGTGGAAAGACACTTCGGCCTGCCGAATCGCCTGATCCATCAGGCTGCCCGGATCATGGAGCAGACGGCCGTGTCCGACTGCCAGCAGCGACGGCTGCAAGGCCCGCAATCGCCGTGCGCTTTCCAGCGCAGACGGCTTATGCCAGGTCGCCCAGGCGGGAAATGGAAAACCGGGCACAAACCGGCCGCTCACGGCTATCCCTCCACGCGTCTGCAGCGCATCTCCCGCAATCAGGTGACGGTTTCGCGTATCAAGGAAAGCCATCGACCCCGGCGTATGACCCGGCGCAGCGACCGCCAGCAGCGATCCGATCCGATCGCCGTCCTGCAGCAGCACATCCGCTCGCGTCTGCACTTGCTTAGGCACGCCGCCCCGGATTGGGGTATCCGGCTCGCCCTGCTCCAGCCCGCGGTCACCCGCCAGCAGCCGGGCATCGCGGCTGGAGATATAAACCTTCGCCGCCGGCAGCTCTCGTTTCAACAGGTCGAGCGATCCGACATGATCGTCATGGGCATGCGTCAGCACAATTCGCGTAATCGGCTTGCCAAGCGCCTTCGCTGTGCGAAGAATGCCTTTGGCGCTAAGCGGGATACCAGTATCAAGCAAGGTAAGCTCCCTTTCTTCCTCAATCAGGTAAACGTTGACCGGAAACAACACAGGAAAAAAAGTCAATTGCAGCAAATGCTCCACTCGAATAATTCGCATCGCAGGCTCACTCCTAAAACTAATATGATTAGTACTAATATAACTAATATTATTAGTTTTAACAAGTCTAAATTTTTTAGCTCGTGGTCAACGCCAACAAACCGGAGAACAGTCCGCTGGGGGCGTTCTCTGGTTTGCTTCGCTGGTCATGCGTCCAAAATGAAATGAACGGCCCGCAGCGCAGATTGTTTACGTCGAACCGGCCGGAAAATCCGCCAATGAACTGGCATCGAATAAAAAGGGGGCGTTCTCCACATAACGCCGCAGCATCGCTTGCGCATCATGCTGCTCCTGCTTCAGCCCCTCGGTTTCCCTCGGGTCCGGCGCGTGGTGGCTGTAGGTTTCGATCAGAACCATGACGACAAAGCCTTCCAAGCGGAGCAGCCAGTCCCCTTCAAGCGGCCTGCGGCTCTTGTAGCCCTCCAGCACCTTGCCCCGCCGCCGCGGATGGACGCCCAGCAAAGTGTGGGCCACGTCATACAAAAAATACCCGAACCCGCAGCGCCCAAAATCAATGGGCCGGGGCTCGCCGTGCTCAAAGATCAGGTTGCCCTGATGCAGGTCACCGTGGATGATGCCGAAGCTGCCGCTGTCTTTGGGCAAGCTGGCCAGCAACAAGCTGACCTTGGCCGCCGCCGCTTGGTACAATTGCAGCTCCGAAGCCGTCAGAAAATGATCCGCATATTGGACCAAGCGGTCCATCGCCCGCTGGAAGCTCGCCCCATCCCAGACCGGTCGGACAAAACCCGTAGGCTGTGCAGCCGCTGCGGCTTGATGCAGCTTCGCCAGCAGCACGCCTTCCCTATACAGCTCCTCATCCGTAGGAGATCGCTCCAGCAGCTCTCCTTTGACCCAACGCATCAGGGATGCCGCATACTGCCGACCATTGTCCAACCGGAGTTTAGCTACCCGGGAGCCATCCCGGCAAGTCACCCCGGTCGGCACCGGCACATCGAGCTGACGGCTTAACCATTCCAGCCAATCCAGCTCGGAGGCCAGCTCTTCAGGATTCGCCTCCGCATGAATTCGCAACAGGAAAACGTCCCCGGCGCTGGTGTCGATCCTGAAGGTACAGGTTTCGGACAGCTGTTGAAAGCATACAGCGGTCCATTCCAGCTCATACCGCTGCAGCGCCTGCAGCGCGGCCTGCCTGGCGTCAGCCAGCGCTTGCGCCAATGCCGCCTCTGATCCATCGTGATGCCAACCGCTCATTTCGTTTTCCTCCCTGCTTAAAGTCAGATCCAGTAACCTGCCTGACGCCGTCAACCGACTTTGATCAACCGCTTCGGAGACACCGTGTATCCGGAGCCGGGCTCACCGGCTCAAGTCCACAGACGCCAGCCATCGCCTGACGGCACAAAAAAGCGGCTGGCCTCGCCCGCATCCGGGGCGACAAAATGACCATCCGCTTTTCCTATCTACCGTGCTACGATTGCTGCTCCGCAGGCTGCAGCACCTCATAAAAATCCGGGGACCCGCTTAGCAGCCAGTTCCGGTGCAGCACCGCCTGCTCATGCTGCTCAGGCTCGCCCAGCGGCCAACCCATGCCTACACCAATCGCATAATCCTTGCTCAGCATCAGAAATCCGGCCGCCCATTCCCGCGTCCCCTTAACTGTCGGTACCAGCGGGTAATATTTATCGTAGGCGGCGCGAATCAGGGTGTGAACAACCTCCTGCAGCAGCGAAGGCATCTCCGCTTGCTTCACCTTGGCTGCGATATCCTCCGGAAATTCCGGGTCGTCGTTAGACGCCCATGCTTCGTATTCCTCGGCAGTCACATGGTTTTGCTCCTTGGCGACCCAGAGCAGCATCCGGTTCAGCGCAGGCTTAAACGCCACAGGCACAGATACGGTAAGCTCCGGCTGCGGGTTGTCCAGGTCAATGACAAACGACTCGCCAAAGTTGTTAAACTTCGCATTGCCGCGCACACCAAGCCAGCGCAGCGCCAGCAGCGCATGCGTCCTCACCTTGCTGTCCAGCTCCTCATTGCGGCATACGCGACGGAGCAGCTTCTCGCTGCGCTGATCAGGCAGCATGCAAAGCAGACGAACGCAGGACAACGCATGCTCCGGGTCCGTGATCCATTCCTGGGCATTTTCATAGATCGTATCAACCGCGCCGCTCTCATGAATCCAGTCCAGCTCGATGCGGCGTCCGGCATATTGCTCCAGCGGAAGCATACCCTGCTCCGTCAGCTTTTCTTCCCCATGCTCCGCAACCAGCGCCTCGTAGCCCTTCGTCAGGTCGATATGCAGCTCTCTGAGCATTTCTTCATGGTTGCCGACATTTTGCATCTGCGACACGCCGTGTACCCACTGGCTGAGCGCGCGCGGGTTTTGCTGCCACATCATCATCGCAAAAGTAATCATATCCGGGTCATACGGCAGCTCCGGCTGCAGCGCGAAGCGGGCCAGCACGGTTTGCACGTCGTATTCCTTGCGCATAAACGTCAAGGCCAAAATCAGGCCGTTCCATGCGCCCGCATTATGCTTATTTTCCACGAGCGCGCGATACAGGCAAAATGCCGCGACGCCGTAAGAGTCCGTTTGCAGGTAATGGCGTCCCATTGCGCCGTAATCCGCTGTTTGATTCATAAATGGCTCAACCCCCAAGGTGGAAAAAATAGATGTGATGCAGACAAGACATACCTCAGTATACCTTATTCGCCTGCACTTGAAAAATATAGTTTTCCATTACAGCCATTGCGCCACCAGACTGACCCAGTAGGCCGCCGGAAGAAAGATCGCTTGAGCAAGCAGCGTGCCGGCAAATCTGGAGATCATCAGCAGGCCGAATATGCGACCCAGCTTGCTCCGCTCCTCCTGCCGGGCAATGGCGCTGTCCGTAATCAGCGCAAGCCGGGGATCGACGAAGATCGTCAGTAAAATCGTCGCGACGCCGTTAATCAAACCTGAGGACTGGGAAGCCGTCAGACTGACGGCCGGAACGAGGTAGGCGGCGTACAGCGCTGCCAGCACGCCTACCGTATAGACGGCGGTCACGACGGCATTCAGCAGCAGCAGCCGTTTCGGGATGCCGTAATAACGCAAGCTCCAGAGCATCGCCAGCCTGGGCTTGCGCACATGGTAAGCGGCATGCTTCAGCTTGTCCACCGTCACGCTGGTCAGCAGCCGGGGGATGGAGCCTTCGATTTCCAGATGGACGATCACCCGTGCGAACAAAAAAACAAATGTCGGAAACAGCAGCAAGGCGAGCAGCGTCCCGACCGAGGAAGCGCCGAGAATGTAACGAAAATACGTGGCCAGCGGAAATGCAGCATCCTGTCTGGCCTGGTCGATCAGATTAGCAGTCAGCGGCGCCTGAACCATATTGGCCGTCCGCGAGACCAGGACGACGATGCCGGTGAGCGACAGCGCTACCGCCAGCTTGCCTGCCCGTACGCCCGCCAGACGAATCGCATAAGACAACGTCTCCGCCGTATGGATCGCCAAAGTCAGCAAACAAACCATCAACAGCGTATCCAGCAAGCTTCTTCCCTCCCCTGCTCGCACTTGGAGCGTCAAGGAACACATAGGTTCTCAAACAGGTCCTCAGGAGGGAGGAACGTCCAGCCCCTCGCGGACAACAGCCAGCAGCTCCTCCCGGTGATCGGGATGACAAGCGACCAGATACGGCTGCGGAGACATCCCCTCGAACGGTCGTCCGGCATAATCAAGCACCAGTCCTCCCGCCTCCTGCACCATCAGCACGCCTGCGTACAAATCATTGCCCTCCGAATTGTACAGCACAATGCCTTCAATATCGCCCTTGGCCAGCATACACCATTGAATGGTCGGCGCCCACAAACGCATCATCCGCTTGAAGGACACATCCAGATGATGCCGCAGCTTCACGGCCGCTGCCTCGCGCCGCACCTGATGCCCCTGAATCCAGCCGACCGTTCCTTTAGCCAGCTCCCGGCGGTTACAAATCGCCAGTCTGACGCCGTTGCAGGTGGCACCCTCGCCCTTGACAGCTACAAACATGCGATCCGTCATCGCTTCATAAATGACACCCAGCAGCGGCTCGCGTTTGTACACCAGCGTAATGGAGGCGGCAAACACAGACAGGCCGATCGCATAATTGTTCGTTCCGTCCAGCGGATCGACCAGCCACAGCCAATCGCTGTCCGCTCCGTTATCGCCGGATTCCTCACTGTCGATGCGATGATCGGGAAATTGCTTGCGGATCGCTTCCAAAATTACCGCTTCCGCCGCCCGGTCGACTTCGGTTACCAGGTCGCCGTGTCCATCCTTATCCTCGATCTGGTCAAGCCGGTCAAAGCGCTCCTTGGCCAATCGGCCTGCCTCGCGCAGTGCCTGGACCGACAATTGCTTCGCCCTGCTGACGATTTCTTGACGCAGCATGCAATCACTCCTTCAAAATGAACTCCTTACTATGAGACGCAGCTTCCAAGCGAAGGTTGCTCGCCGGCTCCGCTTTCTATATAAAAGGCTATGTCGCTGGCGGCAGCTCCTCCTGGCAGCAGGCGCGAGCTGCCGCCAGCGTCCTGCCTTCCCATTCATCCTTCGAGATTTTGTCGATTTATGTAAGATGATGACGACATTCAACGTAAAATTAACAGTTGCATATTGACCTCATGCATTTTATCATGGTACAGTGTTATCACCTAGTAATTCAGTTGGGATTAAATCATAGAGGAAGATAGGGGAGAAACAAATCAATGGCTAGTTGGAAAAGAAGCGCTTTGTTCGTATTGGTGTTCGTGTTGTCGATCGCCCTGGTCGCCTGCGGAACGAAGCCTCAGGCACAAACAGCGAGCACAGGCACGGCAAGCGGAACGACAAGCGGCAGCGGAGCGGCGGCGGACAACCCGCTCGCAGGCAAGAAGCTTGCACTTATTATGCAAATTAATCTGGGAACCTTCTCTGCCCAATATATTGAAGGCGTGAAGGAGCAGGTGCAGAAGCTGGGTGGTACGGTAACTGTAAGCCCGGCTGACGGCGACCTCGCGAAGATGGCCTCCAACCTGGACGCCGCGATCAACCAGAAGGTGGATGGCATCCTGATCGACCATGGTACAGCCGAAGCGCTCCAGGCAGGCGTGCAAAGAGCGCTGGAGAAAAAAATTCCGGTCGTCGCGTTTGACGCGGACCTGAACCTTCCTGGCGTTACCGTGCTGGAGCAAGGCGACCAGAAAATGGCCGAGCAAACGCTTGAGCAGCTTGCCAAGGACATCGGCGGCAAAGGTAATATCGTTAAAATCTGGGTAGCCGGCTTTGCTCCGATGGAGCGCCGTCAAATTGCTTACAAAGCGTTCCAGGCGAAATATCCGGACATTAAAGAAGTGGCTGCTTTCGGCGCAGCGACGCAGAACACGGCGCTTGATACGCAAGCGCAAATGGAAGCCATCCTGAAGAAATATCCGAACAAAGGCGATATCGCCGCGGTTTGGGCTTCCTGGGACGAGTTCGCCAAGGGCGCAGCACGCGCCATTCAGCAGGCTGGACGTACGGAGATCAAAATCTACGGCATCGACATGAGCGATGAGGATTTGCAGCTGATTCAAGATCCGAAAACGTCCTGGGTCGCTTCCGCTGCGGTTGATCCGAAGGATATCGGACGCATTCAGGTCCGCTACCTGTATCAGAAGCTGCACGGCGATCAGACGCCGGAGAAGGTCGTATTGGAGCCGGTGTTCGTCTCCCGCGATCAGCTGCCGAAGGAGCAAATCTCTACGGCTGAGCTGAGCAAGCATGTCAAAGGCTGGGGCGGCAGCGAGCAAGGCTACACGGATTGGATGAAAAAAGCCGAAGCCAAGTAAGGCCAGGCACTGAATAACGACAATCCCATCGCCCGTGCAGGTGCGATGGGATTTTCCATTGAAGGAGCGTGAGAACCGTCTTATGTCCAGTCCTGCCAGCCTGTTGCAAATGAAAGGCATCGTCAAGTCATTTCCTGGCGTGAAGGCGCTCCAGCAGGTCAACTTTGACGTGCGCGGAGGCGAAATCCATGCGCTGCTTGGAGCCAACGGCGCGGGCAAAAGCACGCTGATGAAGGTGCTGTCCGGCGCCTACACCGCCGATGAAGGAGCCCTCGTCATCAACGGCGCTCCCCATACGTTTACAAGGCCGCTCGATGCCATTCGCAGCGGCATCCAATGCGTTTATCAGGAAGTGGATACCGCCCTCGTTCCCTCCCTGACCGTAGGAGAAAACATCATGCTGGACCGGCTGACCGCCGGCAAGCGCTGGATCAATTGGAGCGGGCTGCTGAAGGAAGCGGCTCAGGTGCTGGCCGAGCTTGGCCTGACCGGCATCGACGTACGACGGCAGGCGGCGGAGCTGTCCATCGCCCAGAAGCAGCTCGTGCTGATCGGACGCGCGCTGGCCCAGAAGGCGAAGTTCATCATTTTTGACGAACCGACCGCCCCGCTCAGCAATGAGGAAGCCGACCAGCTCTTCCGCATTATGAATCGACTGAAGGCCGACGGCGTCGGCTGCATCTTCATCTCACACCGTCTGGCGGAAGTATTTCGAATCAGCGACCGTGTGACGGTTATGCGCGATGGGCAGCACATCTCGACCAGGCAGGCGGCGGAGACGTCAGCCCAGGTCGTGGTGGAGGAAATGCTCGGCAAGAAGTTCGAGGAGGAATTCCCGAAGGCGGCGGCGACGATTGGCGACACGCTGCTGGAGGCTCGTTCACTGACATCGGGCACCAAGGTTCGCGACGTATCGCTTAGCGTGCGGCGCGGTGAGATCGTCGGGATCGTCGGCCTCGTCGGCGCAGGAAAAACGGAGCTGTCGCGCGTGCTGTTCGGCGCCGACCCGCTCGACGCCGGCGAGCTGCGGCTGCTCGGTAAAAAGCTGAAGCTGACCGCTCCGTCCGATGCGGTGAAGGCAGGCCTGGCGCTCGTGCCGGAAGAGCGGCGCAAGCAGGGCGTGCTTGTCGAGCTGCCGATTCTCGCCAATCTGGCGCTTCCGATTCTGAAGCCGCTCAGCCGCCTCGGCTTCGTCAGCCGCCGTCAGGAAGCCGCCAACGCGGATGCACGCATCGCCGAGCTCGGCATTCAACCGCCGAACAAACACCAGCTGGTCAAATATTTAAGCGGCGGCAATCAGCAAAAGGTTGCCGTCGGCAAATGGCTGCCTACCAGCGCCGACGTCTATTTGTTTGACGAGCCGACCAAGGGCGTCGATGTCGGAGCGAAAAGCGATATTTTCCGGCTGATCGGAAAGCTAGCTCAGGAGGGCAAAGGAATCGTGTACTTTTCCTGCGAAATTGCCGAAATTCTCGGCATCGCCGATCGGATTCTCGTGATGAGCTACGGCCGCATCGTGAAGGAGCTGTCGCGCGAGGAAGCAACGCAGGAACTGATCTTGTACTACGCAAGTAGCGGGGAGGCCTAATCTACGGTGAAAGATAAATTGCTGGACTATTCTTATAAATACGGGGCGCTTGCGGTGATTGCCATCGTGATCACCGCCTTTTCCTTTGTCAACGAAAACTTCTTGTCCTATGACAATATGACGGATATTCTTCGCTCGATTTCCATTGTCACCTTCGTCGCGATCGGCGTTACGTTATCGCAAATCGTCGATGGCTTCGACCTGTCGGTCGGCTCGACCGTCTCGCTGACCACCGTTGTCGTCGCAACGATGATGGTCTGGTACGAGCTGCCCCTCATCGTCGTGCTGACCGTGCCGCTGCTCATCGGGATCGGGATCGGCCTGCTGAACGCCCTCCTGATCGTGAAGGTACGTATACCCGACCTGCTGGCCACGCTGGCTGTCATGTATATCATCAATGGTGTCCACAAAACGTACACCAAAGGCTTCTCCATCTACAACAACATGCAGATGACCGACGGCAGCAAAGCTCCGGGCAAGTTTGACCCGTCCTACCTGTGGATCGGACAAGGCAAGCTGCTGGGCGTGCCCGTCCCCGTCCTCCTTATGATCGTTGCTGTCATTCTTGTGCATATATTTCTCACGTACACCCGCTGGGGGCGGCAAATGTACGTAACCGGCGGCAACCGGGAGGCTGCCCGATTGTCGGGTATTTCCGTTAACCGGGTGCGCACCGCCGCTTACATGCTGTCGGGCCTGTTCGCCGCCTTGGGAGGCATCCTGTTTGCCGCCCGCGTCGGCTCCGGCCAGATTGACGCCGGCGCTCCGCTGCTGATGGAAGCGGTGGCCGCCGTCTTCGTCGGCTACTCCGTGCTCGGAGCCGGCAAGCCGAACGTTATCGGCACCTTCTTCGGAGCCGTGCTGATCGGCGTGCTGCTCAACGGGCTTACGATGCTCAATCTGCCTTATTATGCCTTCGACATCATCAAAGGAACGGTGCTGGTGCTTGCGCTCGCCATTACCTTCATTCACTTGAACCGCCGCCGCACCTAGCCCTGCAAACGTTTCTTATGTTCCTGCATGTATGCGCTCCACCACGCGACAACGAGCCGCCTTCTTCTGCGAAGGCGGCTCGTTGTCGCGCATGGACTTGTCAGCCAGGGATACCAGTGATGACACGTATGACCGCATGCCCGCGATTCAGATTGCGGACCACTCGTCCAGCTTGGGCAGACACTTGTCGAAAAGGCACCAGCCCTCGCTTCTAGCGGGGCAGCTGAATGAGCGCCCGGTACAGCTCTCCGTCCCACTCCACTTGCCCGTGCAGCGCTTCCGAGACAAACCGCAGCGGCACGTACATTCGGCTGTCCTCGAAAATCGACAGCGGCGCAGGCAACGCGAACGGCTTGCCGTTAACCAGCGCCTCCGTTTGCCCGTCGGGCAGCTTCAGCGTCGTGCTTCCGTACGTGATCGAAGCCTCGCGAGCTTGCGTATCCCACTGGAACTCTGCTTGCAGCGCCGAAATCAGCGGCCGAACCGGGACCATCGTCGTTTCACCGACGAGCCGGCCCTTGAAATCAGGCAGCAGCTTGCCGTCCAGCTCAATCTGCACCTTCGGCGATGCCGTGCGGCGCACGATCAGCGCGTTGCTCAGACTGCGGCCCGGCTTCGTCAGCATCGTGCCGTTCGCATACAGCCCGGAGCTGGCTCCCCCGTCCAGATTCATCGCTTCCCGCAGGCCAAGCTGGACCGCGACCTCGGCCAGCTCGCGGATCGTCGCCGCCGAAACGGTGCCGAATACAAGGCGCGACTGCCCGTCCACGCCGACAAAGCTGCGAACGGCTGCATTTTGCGTAATACGCGGATCATCGAAGCCGTCGCGGGCGAAGTCAACATCCGCCGTACCCGCTGTGACCAGCCTGGGACCCGCTCCAAGCGCAGCCAGCCAAGTCGCAGGCGAACCGGCCGCCGTCTCTCCGGATACTTGCTGCTGCACAACGACAGCGTCCCCGACATGAAGATGCGGCAGCACATGCGTCCGATTGTTCGCGCTATCGCCAAGAAACAACACATAGCCGCCAGCCGGAACCGCAACCGCATCCGGGGTGATACGCGTAATGCGGCCTTCCTCCACCACGATTTTCATCCCGCGCTCAAAGCCAATCCAGCCGCCGAACGCATCAGTGAACCAGATTGTCTGATCGTCGTTATCCGGGCCGTAATATTTATTTACCCCCCACGGACGTACCGTGTACGTGTTCTTATCGTGGGTCACCTCTACGGTGACGCCGATACTTAGCTGCCTGATCGCAGGAACCTTGTCCGGTCCGATCACCAGCATCTGGTTGTCGCCGGAATGCAGCAACTCGCCGTCAGCCAGCAGTGCGCCATTCGGGTAACGGATATACGCATTTTTTTCGTAAGCGTTGAAAAATGTACCGTTCACCGCCGCAACAGCCTGCTCCCTCTCCACCATCGCAGCAAGCGGCTCGTCATGGCCCACTCCCCCCGCCGCCAGCACCGGCACCACCTCCAGCGACGGATCGGCCACGTCCACGGTCACGGTATTGACGGTAAACGTCTTGCCTGCTGCCGCAACTTTGGCCGCCGAACTGACAGTCGGAGCTGCCGCAGCGGTGTCAGGTACGGCTATAGCCGAGGCCAGTAGCGCGCCGACCAGGGCCGCCGTCCATGCAGTCCGATGTTTTAAAAGGTTGATCATGATGAGTCCTCCTCGGTTGGATGCTTACACCTGTTGAACCTGCATGCTGTGCAGCTTGCTCCGGATGTCGTTCACCAGTCTGCGTGCATCGTCCGGCCGGTTGACTACATCCGTCTTGTCCATATCGACAACCAGCATGTCGGCAGACGTGTAATGCTTGCTGACCCAAGCGTCATAACCGGACCACAGCAGCCGGTAGTAGTCGACCAGCGACTGGTCCTGCTCGAAGCTGCGACCCCGCAAGCCGATCCGGTGCAGCACCGTCTCAAATGACGCCTTTAAATAAACCATCAGATCGGGAGCAGTCCGGGGCAGCAGCGCCAGCTCGGCCATCATCCGGTCGGCAAGCGCCTCATATTCGGCGAACTCCTGCTCGTTAATGCGTCCAAGCTCCACATTCACTTTGGCAAAATACCAGTCCTCGTAAATACTGCGGTCGAGCACATGCAGCGGATGCGCCATCGCTTGCCGGATCGCAGCAAACCGTGTTTTCAGAAAATGCATTTGCAGCAGAAACGGGTACCGGTTTCGTTCAATTTCTTCCGGCGTAGCCGTATAAAATAAGGGCAATATCGGATTGTCCTCCACACTTTCCAAAAAAACTTGCGAGCTCAATGCATCGCCCAGCAGCGTCGCTACCGAGGTTTTGCCAAGCCCGATCATACCGCCAACTACAATCACAATCCAGGTCCCCTTTCCTCTTCCAGCCTGAGCCGCTCATCTCCAATGCGCAATCGTCCGGACAACATTCGCCCAAATTGGCGAACGAATTTTCGGATTTCGGCGCTGGCCCTGCCGCTTTCCCAGTATAGCAGGGATTGGCCGCCGATGGGAATGCTCATCGTTTCCCGGTCAGGAAATCCATAATCCGGTGACGGCCGGCAGGCGTCCAGCTCATGACAAACCAATTGGGAATCATGCTTACCTGATTGAGACGCACCGCGGGACTATCGAGCCAAGCCGCCGTTTGCCGCAGCCGTTCGAACGTCGCTTCACTGCCTGCGCGAACGTGGTGCTTCTGAACAAACAAATGCTCCGTTTCCAGCAGCGGCAGCGATTCCGGCGGAAGCTCCAGCCGCCATGCGTCCTCCGGCACCTGCGCGCCAGGAGGAAGCTCCAGTTCTCCGTACAGCAGCTCGTTTAGAGGATGATGCACCCTGCCCTGGATGCCTACGACCGACTGCCGCACCTGCATCACCGTCACGCGTGCGTCGCCGAGAGAAGCCTTCAATCGGCTCCGCACATCAGCTGCCCGCAGCTCCAGCCGCGCCAGCGCCTGCTCCGCTTCGCGCCGCCGGTCCACCAGCTCGGCGATTTTTCTAAAGTTGGTTCGCCAATCCCACACCTGGAAGTCCACAATGACATTCGGAGCGACCGCTTTCAGCTGCTCCTGAAAATCGGTATGGTAATGATCGCCCATAATCAGATCAGGGCTGCTCGCCGCAAGCGCCTCCAGCTGCTGCTGCTGCAGCGACTCATATTCCTGCGTGTTCATTCCCGGGTACCTGAACAGATCAGCAACGCACACCGGCTCGATGCCGACCGACAGCAAATAATCCCCAAAGCCAAGCGAGGAGACAACCGCGACCCGGAGCTTGTCCCGTTTCATGTAAAGCGTCGGCGCAATGCCGATCTTCCGCTGGAACAGACGGCTGAAGTAAAATTCGCTCTGAAACCCGACGGCGGCCGAAACCTCCTTCACCCGGCTGTCCTCCTGGCGGAGCAGCTGCTTGGCCTTGTCCAGCCGCAGCTGATTCACGTAATCAAGCGGCAGCAGGCCAGTCGCCTTGCGGAACAGCCGGGAGTAAGCAGCCGACGTCATGTCCGCGCAATGAGCGAGCATTTCTACACTGAGCTTGCTCGTATAGTGCTCCTTCATAAAAGCAATGCTGCGGTCGATTCGCGGATCGCCGCGCGTCGTGTCCGTGTCCTGACCTTCCGTCAGCTCACTCATCAGCCGCTCCAGCTGCTGCCGCAGCGACAGCGCGTCGGCCTGCCCCGGCGGCCGCCTGCTGTCCAGCTCCAGCCGGTTGATCCGGCTGAGCGCCAGCTGCGGCCGGTGAAGCGGCACAGGTCCGGGCTTCAACGGCCCGATCAGCCCGCCGGCCTCACGCACGACAAGACGGCCTCGCTGCCGAACGAGCGTCACCGGTTTAAATAACACGGCTGTATACTGAATCGGACCGCAGTCGGGGGCTGTTTCGATCGTCATGCCGGGCGCGAGCAGATACAGCTCCAGCGGCCGAATACGGCGCACCTCGCCGTCCAGCAGCAGCACCGCCTCGCCTTTTGTCACCAAACAAAGCATATACACCGGAACGCGGTAAGCCCGCGCCGCCGGTGTATGTGGAAATGTGCGCTTGCGCACCGATGAAAATACATAGAGGGTATCGACTTCCCTGCGATGCGAAGACATAGCTGCCGGCACCTACCTTCCTCTTGCCTGAACCTATTGTTCATTATATAGGTTTACGGCGAAGCAGCAAGTAGATCATAAACGGCGCTCCGATCATGGCAGTCACTAGGCCGACCGGAATTTCATAAGGGGGGAAAGCATTGCGGCCGATCAGATCAGACAGCAGGACAAGCATTCCGCCCATCAAGGCGGCCGTCGGAAGCAGTCTCGCGCTTCGATTGCCGACTAGGCTGCGAGCCAGATGCGGAGCCATCAGGCCAACAAAGGACACGGTCCCGGCCACCGACACCGCCGCGCCGGCCAAGCCGACGCTGATCACGATCAGCCAGCCGCGAGTCCGCTCCACCGGTACCCCAAGCCCGGCTGCCGCCGCGTCGCCGAGCTGGAGCGCGTCCAGGGAGAAGGCGCCGAGCCGGGCAAGCGGATACAACACGGCCAGCCAGGGCAGCAGCGGCCACACCTGCTCCCAGGAGCTGCCGTACAGGCTGCCCGCCATCCACGTGGACGCCTGGGATACGCGAAAAATACCGCCGACGGTCATCAGATACGTAATGAGCGCGCCGGCCATCGCCGAGATACCGATGCCGACCAGCAGCATGCGCACCGGTGAGCTGCCCTTGCGCCAGGACAGCCAATAAATCAGGCCCGCCGCCGTTAACGCGCCGCCGAAGGCAACAAACGGCAAGCCTGCGGCCGGAAATGACGGCGCCAGCACGATGACCGCCACGGCCGCAGCGGCCGCTCCGGCATTCAGGCCGATCACGCCAGGCGAAGCGAGCGGGTTGCCGGTCACCGCCTGCAGGATCACACCTGCCAGCGCCAGTCCGCCGCCGACCAGAAATGCGGCCGCGATACGCGGCAGCCGCAGGCTCATCACCGTAAAGCGGTATTCGCCGCTGCCCAGGCCGAAGACCGTCGCCACCGCCTCATCGACCGGAATTTGCCGATCGCCCGTCGTCAGGTTTACGAGCATCAGCAGCGCATTGGCCGCTCCAAGCAGAACGAGCCAGAGCAGCCAGCGTCTGCGTGTCAGGTTAGATATCATAACGAGGTGCCCCTCCTCTGCGCCAAATAAATCAGAAACGGAGCGCCCAGAAAGGCAGTCACAACGCCGACGGGAAGCTCTTGCTCCGGCAGCACGAAGCGTGCGCCAATGTCGGCGGCAATGAGCAAAAGCGCCCCTAGCAGCGCCGAATACGGCACAATCCAACGGTAGTCGACGCCGACCAGCAGCCGCGCCAGATGCGGCACCGCCAGGCCGACGAACCCGATCGGGCCTGCCAGGGCGACAGCGCTGCCGGCCAGCAGCAAAATCAGTCCGATCAGCGCTGCCTTCGTCACGAGCAGACGCTGACCCAGCCCTTGGGCGATTTCATCGCCCAAACTGATCAGGCTGAGCTGCTTCCCCATCAGCAGCGCTCCCGCCAGTCCTGCAGCCATATAGGGCAGCACGATGGCGAGCAGCTTCAGATCACGTCCGGTCAGCGAGCCCGCCAGCCAGAAGCGCATCGTATCCAGCGACTGCTGATTCAAGATCAGCATCCCCTGCGTGACGGACGCCAGCAGCAGATTCATCGTCGCTCCGACGAGCACAAGCTTCAGCGGCGTCAGCTTTTCCCGCCCCCAGGAGCCGAGCAGAAACACGATGGCTCCGACGAAGCCAGCCCCGACAAAGGCGTACCAGACCTGGCTGTGCAGCGACGAGCCGGAGCCCGTCAGCCAAAACAAGCCAAGCACCGTCGCCAGCGCCGCTCCATAATTAACGCCGAACAGCTCCGGTCCGGCCAGCGCATTGCGGCTCAGCGCCTGCATGATCGCGCCTGCCACCGCCAGCGAGCTGCCGACGAGCCCGGCGATCAACGCCCGCGGCAGCCGGACCGAGCGGATGACCAGGTGCTCTGTCGAGCCGTTAAAGGCAAACAAGGCTTCCGTAACGGCCTGCGGCCGCACGCCTACGATGCCGAAGGCCAGGCTAGCCCAGCATGCGGCGATAACAAGCAGGAGCAGTACACCCGCTCCCGCCAGCTTTAACTTGAACATATGCGCCTCCCCGGATGGTCTTTGACTTTCAACTCAGATGTCGATTTACGCACAAAGGGAGGGCTGTCCCGATCTCTCGCAGACACCCCACCCCGATTAAGCTTGCTATCCGCACCCGGTTCGGCTATTTGGCCAAATACTGGTTCAGGTCATCGACAACCTGATGCACCGCCTGGATGCCAAGACCGCTCATCCACGTTTCCCAGTTCACTTCCTGCACCTTGTTTTGCTGGACAGCCTTCAAAGGCTTCCACAGCGGCAGCGCCTGCAGCCGTTCGAAGCTGCCTTTGTCCCGGGTGAACCAGAAGATGAAATCACCGTCCGCATCGGCGAGCTGCTCGTCCGTCAAGTCCTTGGAGAAGCCTTTGCCGCTTTGCGCGCCAGGCCGCTTGATCCCGGCATCGGCAAGAATGACGCCGCTGAACGTTTCTGGCAAGTAAGCCTGCACCTTGTCCTTGCGGGTCCGGAGAACCGATACCTCAGGACTCTTAGGCTGGCTGGCCAGCTTCGCTTTCAGCTCGCCGATCCGCTTGTTATAATCGTCCAGCAGCTTCTGGCCTTCAGCCGTCTTGCCGACAGCTTCCGCATGCACGTTCAGGTTGGATTTCCACGTAACGCCCAGCGTCTCGACGAATACCGTAGGCGCGATTTGGCCGAGCTGCTTGTAAATTTTATCGTGCGTATCCTTATTTCCAATGATGAGATCAGGCTTCAGACGGTCGATCGTCTCCATATTCGGCTCGTTGACCGTACCGACGTTGTCAATTCCGTCCGTGCCCATCAAATAAGCGGGGTAAGGGTCGCCCGGCGCTACAATCGACGGCGCGCCGACCGGCTTGACGCCCAGCTTCAGCAGGTTATCCAGCGCCCCGATATCCAGCACGACGACGCGGGACGGATTGGCCGGCACCTTGACTTCGCCGTAAGCATCCTTGACGGTGCGGGTTGTTTCCTTCGCCGCTGAGCCGGCCGGCTCCTTCGCTGCCGTAGTTGCCGTTTCTTTCGGAGCAGCCGCTCCGCAGCCGGAGATCAACCCGACGACGAGCAGCGCAGCCGCGAGCTTGCCCCAGCTTTTCCGATAGTTGCCAAATCCTGTTGCGAACATAAAATAAAGCCTCCCGTATCAGTGATAATGATTATTATTCTTATAAAAGAATACGGGAGAGCGGTCGGATTGTCCATGCACAAACTCGGCAATCTCATGCCCGGATTCACAACAGCCGGCTCAGCGTCAGGAACGGGCGTCCTTCTTTTTTTTGCCCAGAAAGGGCAGCGATAGCGCGAATGACTTGCAGGGCGGCTTCGTCTGGCCTGTCCGGATAAAATGCAGCGTCGCGTTGATTTCCCCGCCCAATAAAATGATCATGCTCGACAAGTACAGCCAAACCAGCAGCACCATGATTCCGCCCAGGCTGCCGTAGGTTTTCGTATAGCTGTCAAATTGATTGACATAAAACGAAAACAGCAGCGAGGCTGTAATCCACGCCAGCGTAGCAAACAGAGCGCCAGGTATGACGGCCCGGAACGTCAGGCGGAGATTCGGCAAATACGCGTAGACGAGCACAAACAGCACCCACAGCACAATAAGCGGCACAACGAATTGCAGCAGCGCTCCTAGCCGTGAAAGCTCGACACCGCCCGGCACGGCTGCAGACAGCCAATCCAGCAGCAGGCGGCCGAATACAAGCGTAATAAAGCTGAGCACAATAACCGCCACCAGCCCGACCGTCGCCAGCACGGAGAGCAGTCTGACGAGCCAAAACGGCCGGTTCTCCTCCTGGTTGTACGCTTTGTTGATGCCCTTGATAATCGCATTAACGCCATTCGAGGCCGACCACAACGCGGCAATCAGGCCAAAAGACAACAAGGAGCCGCTGCGCGCGCCTTCAATTTCATCCAGCACCCCGGCAATGGTCCGGTTGGACAAATCCGGCAGCAGGACAGCCAGCCGATGAATCGCATCCGCTGCGCTGAAATCCGTAAAGCTGAGCACGGCCCCGGCAAAAATCAGAAACGGAAAAAACGATAAGATCAAATAATACGTCAGTTGGGCCGATAGCGCCGGGAGGTCGTCATCTTCAAATCGGCACAAGAGCGTTTGTACAAATTGGATCGCTTTCAACGGCGCACTTCCCTTCTCCGCCAGCACAGCACGTTTTCTACCAGCATCGTCGTTATCGTTGATTTTATTCAAAACTAACCGATTTCATCCTCGCTGACGCAAAGAAAGCCGGTTCTGCGAGGAACCGGCTCTGCAGCCGCCTGGCTGTCATGTCAGTCAGCGCACCGCACGGGACAGCTCATACGTATCGTCGCCCGTGTCTGTAATGAACGGACTCAGCTCGCCTGCGGCAAACAGGTGCAGCTCATGCATCGCCCTCGTGCAGGCGGTGTAAAACAGCCGGCGCTCCGACTCGCGTCCGTAGCTGTCGCGTGAAGCGTTGTACAGCAACACGGCGTCAAACTCCACTCCTTTGGCCAAATACGCCGGAATAACGACCAGTCCCTGCTCAAAGGTGACCGTTTCCAGCCCGATCAGCCGAACAAGCACTTGATGCCGCCGCAGCAAGTCATAGACGGCCTTGCTTTCTGCGACGGACTTGCAGATCACAGCCAGCGTCTGATGTCCCTCCGCCCGCAGCTCCTCCAGCTTGCGCGCAAGCAGCTCCAGCATATGTCCGTGATCCGCAGCGAGCGTGACCGTCGGCTTCGCGCCATGCCGGTTGAACGGCATGATATCAGCCCCGTTAGCCATCATCCCGCGTGTAAAATCGACAATTTGCCGCGTCGAGCGGTAGCTTTTGGAAAATTGCACCGTTTGCGCCTGCGGGTCCCCGAACAGCTTCAGCAAGTCGTGGAAGCCTTCGCTTTCGGCGGCCTGCACGTGAATGGCCTGATTCCAGTCGCCCAGCACCGTCCATTTGGCCAGCGGAAACATGCGCTGCAAGTAGGCAAGCTGCACCGGCGAGTAGTCCTGTGCCTCATCCATAAATACGTGCCGCACCTTCAAATTGCGGTGACTGCCCTCCAGCCGGTCCTTCAGCAGCACGTATGAGGTCGCATCCTCGTTCGGCAGCTCGCCCGCAGCCAGCCGCTCGGCCGTATCGGCGCAAATCGCCGGCCACAGCTCCGGCAGCGAAGCGCCGGGCATACGAGCCGCCGCCAGCCCCGGATCGGCGAACAGTCCGGCGTATGTCGCCGGGATATGGATGAAGGACAGCTGCTTGACAGCCCGCCGCAGCGGTTTAAAATGCTCATTGACGACCATCCCGGAGAGCGCCGCCTTCTCCTGCTCGAAATCATCAAAGGTTTGCTCCGTAAACTGCTTGCGGCGGCGCAGCTGGTTGTAAGCTTCCATGTACGCGTCTCTGTCCAGCAGCTCGATTTCATCTTCCACCCAGGGCGCCCGCCGTTCAGCCTTGGCAAGCTGGCGCAGCCGCTGCTGCAGCCATTCGCCCAGATCAAGCAGCCGGTTAGCCATCGTCCATGTCGGCTCGTAGGCATAAAACCGGTCGCTCAGCTCCGCAGCGCCCACCAGTTCCCTCCCGCGGAACAGGATCGGCCGAAAAACTAGCCCTGCTTGTTGCAAGCCTTCGACGAAAGCTTCAATTAGCTCAAGAAACAGCGGGTTCGCCTTGAAGCTGATTCCCGCCCGGCGCGCGGCATAGGCCGGATCATCCGTCGCCGTCAGCGCGTATTCGAGCTGCTCGAACGGACTTTCGACCCGCAGCGCTCCGCCGACCCGATGCTCCACGTAATCCTGGTACGTCGTCTGCTGCATATTTTCTTCCCCAAGCTCAGGAAGCACTGTCGAAATGTAGCTGTTAAACATCGGGTTCGGTGAAAACAGCACAATTTGCTCGGCGCTCAGCGTCTCCCGGTACCGGTACAATAAATAAGCGACCCGCTGCAGAGCGGCTGACGTTTTCCCGCTGCCCGCCGCCCCCTGCACGACAAGCAGGCGATGAGCCGTATCGCGAATCACCTGGTTTTGCTCCCGCTGGATCGTCGCTACAATGCTTTTCATCTGGGCGTCCGACTGCTTGCCCAGCACCTGCTGCAGCAGCTCGTCGCCGATCGTCAGGCCGGTGTCAAACAGGCTGCGGATTGAACCGTCACGGATGATATATTGCCGCTTGAGCTCCATCTCTCCTTCAATGCGGCCCATCGGCGTCTCATACGAGGCAGAGCCAGGCGCAAAGTCATAATACATGCCGGAGACGGGCGCCCGCCAGTCGTAGATCAGAAACGTCTCCCCGGTGTCGTCAAGCAGCGAGCCGACTCCGATGTAGATACGCTCTGCCAGCCGCTCTCCATCCTCATGAAAGTCGATCCGGCCAAAGTAAGGCGAATCCTTCAGACGCTCCAGCATCTTCAGCTGTGCAAAGGCGTGACGGTGGCTGCGCTCCCGCTCGGACAGCACCTCGGCCTGCTGCTTCATGCTGGCGAACGTCTCGGCCGCTTCGGCCGCATCCTCGAAGTTGACGGTTACATCATCCCAAAATTCCTTGCGGATGGCGACAATGTCCGATCGGACCGTCCCGACCTGCTCCTGCAGCTCAGCAATCCGGCGGCGAATCAATGCGCCCGATTCGCTTACGCGCTGCTGCTCCTCCTGCCATTCCGGATGTACGTTCACACTCATGCTTTGTTCTCCTTTTCCTGAATCGACTTGATCATGCTTGACTTGACTTTGCTTGACTTAACCTCCCACTTGACAGGCAGAGCATCATTATGGTATATTATTATTTGTAAAAATCTGACCAAACACCTAATTTGGCGCGATTTTTTTATTTTATCATGACTTGGCTGCCAATGCAATTGGTTGGTCGATTTCTTTGTACAGCGCACGAAAGCGAAGCCGATGGCTTCGCTTTTTTCAGTAAACAGGCGTGTACAAACGATCAGCGGAGCTATATCGGTCGCTTTGACATCCGATTCGAATCGCCAGCGTTGCCGCTAACCCTACTCCGATCGGCTCGGAGCTCCCTCCCATAATCGGCGGGCATTGTCCAATCCGATTCGCACCCCGGTCCGCGGGTCCTCCACCCCTTCGAACTCCAGCGAGAAATAGCCGTCATACCCGGAGCTTTTCAACACGGCTATCAGCTCAGGCACGGGGATGTCCCCTTGCCCGAAAATCGCGCCGCGCAAATAAGCGCCATGGCTTGAGCGGAACCAGCCTTCGCCCGGATTACGCGCAGCAGGTCGGCGGTAAAAATCCTTCAGATGCACCATGGATGCATAAGAAATATTATTCATCACGGCGCTGAGCGGGTCCTCGTCCACGCACAGGAAGTTGCCGACATCAACGGTCGTGCGAAAATTGGGACGATTGACTTCAATAACGAGACGACGGACACGCTCGCTGTTCTGCACATAAAAGCCGTGATTTTCCAGGCTGGTCGTTATGCCCAGCGGTGCTGCATAATCCGCGATCCGGCGGCAGGCGCTGACGAGCCGCGGCAAGTCGGCCTCGAAATGTTCGAGCGTCGTATCCGCAATCGGACGGGTCGCGACATCATGACGCAGCCTGCTCGCGCCAAGCTGATGAGCCACCTCGACATGTCTGGTCACGGCCGCGATTTCCTGCTCGCAGTCAGCCTCCGTTGCCTGGATAAAGTTGGCCCCGACACAGTAGCCCGAAACTTCCAGACCGACCTCCTCGGCAGTGCGGCGAATTTCCTCAATCAATGGCGGATTGTCCAGCAGGCTGAAGCTGAGCGGCACGATTTCGATATGCTGTCCTCCCTGCTCAGCTGTCCACCGAATCACATCGGACAGCGACCATTCCTCGGACGCCAGCAAGCGGTGCATGCTGTAAGTGCTCAGACCTAATTTCATTGTCCGTCCCCTCTCTGTCCCTTCGTCCTTGTCAGCTTGTTCGCCTTTTTCGTCTCATTCGTCTTGAGCAGCTTTTTCCAGCATTCTCCCGGGCGCCGACCCGGCGAAAAACGAAACGGAACCGGCACAGCAGGCCAGCAGACCCGGAAAGCAGCTTGCCGCCGTCCCGACCGACTCCACTGACAAAAAAAGCGCCGCCCGTACATGACTGTACAAGCTGACGCTTCCACCGACTGCTTACTCCAGCAGCTCACACATCGCATTTAGCGCTTCTTCCTCATCGCCGCCGCGGGTTTGAATCCGCAGCCGGATGCCCTCGCGCAGCGGCATGCTCATCATCCCCAGCATGCTCTTGGCATCCAGCTTGACCTCCGGGTCCTCGGAGAGCAGCAAAATATCGGATTTAAAATCGTTCGCCTTGCGAGATAACATCTGCCAGTCCTGAAACTCGAATGAACGCTTGACGGTAATCTCATGGACTCTCATCTGAAATCGAACCTCCACTTGCTTGAACATGATAGTTATCGGTATTGCGTTTGCTCCAAATTATGCAGCTCCGACAGGACGAGCAACGGCAGTTGTCTGCTGAAGCTTCCTATTTCCGCGACCTGTCGCTCACTTCCTCAACCTACTTATTCGCGGTAAGTCTGCCTTTTCCTGCCGCCGCCCGCAGCCGATGATCCGGAACAAAGGGATTCCGGTCAGGCCTTGCTCGAACCCCGCCTGTACAAGCTGTTCCAGACTCAGCTGTTTTTCTGCGCCTCAGTAGCCTCTCAGACAATAACGCTACTCCGCCGCCGCCCAGCGCTGCTGCAGCCACTGCTCAATCCAGCCGGCCGTCTGCTGCAAATTGGTCACGCCCGCTGAATTGAAATAAGGAGCATATCCGCGAAAATAGTCGGGGTGGCCGCCCGCAATCGGCAGCCTGATCTGCACGGCCGGCGCATGCTTCGTCCGGTTCCAGCGTATGTGCAGCGCAGACGGACGCTCCCAGCCGCCCCAGCCGCCGAATAAGGCGACCGGATCACCGGGCTTCAGACTGCGGCTGCTGCGAGCCGCCGTCATGACAAGCACGTCCAGCCGCTCCTCCGGCGTTACCCGGCACTTGGGCGAGCCGACAAGCACGCAGCGGACCCGCAGCGCCTGCTCCCGCTCCATCAGCCAGCGTGCCGCATGCAGACCTGCTGCGCCGCCTCCGCTGTGGCACAGCAGCAGCACCTCCAGCGGCTCGCGTTCTCCGCGCAGCAGCTCCTGCGCCCGCTTCAGCAGCACGGCCCGCACGTTTGCCGCACCGAGGCTGCGGCTGTAGCGTGCCGGAGACAGCGCCAGATCATAGGCGATTTCCGCCAGCTGCGGAACGACGGACCGGCTCCAGTCGCCATAAGGAAAGACGGCCTCCACCGCGGCCCGGAAGCCGTGTCTGTCCAGCCGCGCCGCCAGTTCCGCACCGATGGCATCCATAAACCCCGGAGCCGTCGCCAGCCCCGGCAGCAGTCCAATAAGCGCGTTGCGCATCGCCGTATCCCCCCAGTCTCCTTGACTCACCGGCCTCGCGCTGGCGGGCCAGGCATCCTCGACCAAGGTCCAGCACGCCGTCAGCCTTGAGACGGTTTTCGAAAACGGAAATTTCGTTTACAATAAGGTCATATCTCATGGTCGAATAAAGGACAGGTGAACAGCACATGAAATGGAACGGAAGAACGATCGGCGGCATCGCGCTGGCTCTGCTAGGCGTCTGCACCGTATTTCTGTGGGGAGCGCTGTGGGCGCTCATCTCCTACGCGCTGGCGTTTGTACTGCTTTTCTTCGGACTTCGCTTCTGGCGCGAAGCGGACAGTACGTTCAAGCAAATTTGCAGCGGCCTCGGCATGCTGGCAGGCGTACTGCTGCTGATTTACTGGCTGCCGAAATTTATCGCGCTGCTCATCTCGGCCGCCATGATTCTCGGCGGCTGGTGGCTGTACCGGACCGGACAAGGCGCAAGCTACACGTTCCGGTTCAAATAACCTGCTTGAACCGATCAGAGACAGCCCCGCCGCCAATGGCCGGGGCTGTCTTTTTATCAGTCGTGCTCCGCCCTGTCAGCCGGCACAAGGCGGTCAGACACGCGGCTTGGCCCGGTGCGTCGGCGCTGCCGTTAACGGATCATCCGGCCACACATGCTTCGGATAACGCCCCTTCAAGTCTTTCTTGACCTCGAAATACGCTTCGCGCCAGAAGCTCGCCAAGTCGCGAGTTACCTGCACCGGGCGCTGCGCCGGGGACAGCAGGTGCAGTACCAGCGGCACCCGTCCTTCCGCCAGCAGCGGCGTCTGCTGCAGCCCGAACATTTCCTGCAGCCGCACGGCCAACAGCGGAGCGTCCGGATCACTGTAATTGATCGGAATCCGCGAGCCGCTCGGCACCGTCCAATGCGTAGGCGCCTGCGTCTCCAGCGCTTGCCGCTGCGTCCAGGACAGCATCCCTTCGAGCAGCGCGGCCGGCTGCAGCTTTTGCAGCTCCTCACGCTGCTTCATGCCGTACGCATGCGGACCGAGCCAATCCTCCAGCGTCGCGAGCAGTGCGGTGTCGGATACATCCGGCCATCCGCTGTCCGCCCCCTTCGTATGGCGATGCATAAACGACAGCCGTTCCCGCAGCTGCTGGGCGGATTTGGACCAGCTCAGCAGACCAAGCCCTTCCGAGCGGACACCCTCCAGCAGCGCAGCTAACAGCGCCTCCGGGTCCGGATTCGCCCACACCGATGCCTTCAGCACCAGCGCGCCCAGTTTGAGCCGTTGCCTGGCCCGCACATTGCGCGCCTGCTTGTCCCAATAAACAGCGGTTTCGCGGGTCATCGTCTCCTCCAGATGCAGGTACAGCTCCTCTTCGGTCAGCGGCGCCGCCAGCTGGATGCGGCTGTCCGTTCCCTGATCGTCCAGCTCGGCAGCAGCCAGAAACGGCACAAATGACAATGGCTGCGTCTTCGCAAACACCGCTCCGCGTCCTCCGCTCAGCAGAAATCGTCCGTCTCCGCGGCTCTGCGCGATCCGGTCCGGATACGCTAAGGCAAGCAGCAGCCCGCAGCGCTGCTCCGCATCCGGCCCGGCGTCGCCCCGCAAGCCAAGCTTGCGCTTCCACTGCGCGGCCTCGTCAACAACCCGGCGCTTGGCCGCTTCGTCCGGATCATGCCCGCGCCCGCTGCGCACGTCCTGCATAAACGCCCGCAGCGCGGCATAACGCGGCCGTATGTCGCCGTCCGCGCCGCCGTCGGCCGTGCGGCTGCGGAACAAGTCCCGCTCCTGCAGCAGCGCCGCCAGCTCGCAGGCGGCTTCGCCGCAGCCAAGCGGGATGGCCCGCAGCGCCATATGCGCCAGGCGCGGCTCCATGCCAAGCTCAGCCATCGCGCGGCCGTGCGCGGTCAGGCCGCCCTGCGCGTCCAGCGCGCCGAGCTGGCGCAGCAGCTCGCGGGCCTGCTCATACGCGTGCGCAGGCGGCGGGGTCAGCCAGCGAAGGCTGGCCGGATCAGCGACGCCCCACATCGCAAGCTCCAGCGCAAGCGGCGCAAGGTCGGCTTCCGCCAGCTCCGGCGTGCGATGCTCGCGCAGCAGCCGGTCCTCGGCTTCGGACCAAAGCCGATAGCAGCGGCCGGGCGCCTGCCGGCCGGCGCGGCCGCGCCGCTGGTCCGCCGAAGCGCGGGAGACGCGCTGTGTCTCCAGCCGAGTCATCCCGGTGCGCGACGAGAAGCGAGGCGTACGCATCAGCCCGCTGTCAATCACAACGCGCACGCCGTCCACAGTGAGGCTGGACTCGGCGATCGGCGTGGACAGCACAATTTTGCGCTCGCCCACAGCTGGCGGCCGCAAGGCGGCTTCCTGCGCCTGCGGCGAAAGCATGCCGTACAAAGGCGTAATTCGAAATCCGGCCGCCTGCAGCCGGTCGCCAAGCAGCGCTTCCACCCGGCGAATTTCGGGAGCGCCCGGCAAAAAAACGAGCATATCTCCTTCCGTCTCCCGGCTCGCCAGCTCAATGACCCGCACGGCTGCCTGCTCGATCCGCTCGTCCGGCCGAGCCTTCGGCACATAGCAGGTTTCGACCGGATAGCTGCGGCCTTCGCTGACCAGCACGGGCGCCTGCTCCAGCAGTGCGGCCACCGCGTCCGCGTCCAGTGTCGCCGACATCACCAGCAGGCGCAGATCGTCGCGCAGCGCCTCCTGCGCCTCCAGACAAAGCGCCAGCCCCAAATCAGCCTGCAGGCTGCGCTCATGAAATTCGTCAAACAGCACGATCCCCACGCCTTCCAGCGCAGGATCATGCTGCAGCATCCGGGTCAGCACCCCTTCGGTGATCACCTCAATGCGGGTGTTCGCGCTCACCTTCGTTTCCAGCCTGACCCGGTAGCCGACGGTCTCGCCAACTTGCTCGCCCAGTTCCTGCGCCATATGGCGGGCTGCCGCCTTCGCGGCCAGCCGCCGTGGCTCCAGCACCAGCACCTTCCGGCCCTGCAGCCAAAGCTCATGCAGCAAAGCAAGCGGCACTCTTGTCGTTTTGCCTGCGCCAGGCTCCGCTACCAGCACCGCCCGCGTATGCTGTTCCAGCGTCAGGCGCAGGTCCGGGAGCAAGCGGTCAATCGGCAGTTCCTTTCCCATTGTTTCCCTCCGTCTGCTGCCTTCTATACCGCTTTTTATCCAGCAGGCCTCGGCGCCGTCTGCGTCTGCGGGGTCTGCTGCTTGCTGTCCGTCTTCCGCTCCATTGCCAGACGGCGACTCCCCCTTCAGACGGGCACCTGATCCTGCGCGTAGCCGATCCCTCGGCCGGTAACGCCGCTGTACGTATGCACATGCCGGGGAATCGTCAACACGGTAATGTAATAGCTGCCCTTGAACTTAAAGGGTTCATCTTCGACCGCCGCGATAATCCGGTGATAATGCTCTCCGTTCGGCAGCGGCACCGCCGGGCCGGTCGTCCCGACATAACGGTGAAAATGGCCGTCTGCTATCAGAGTATGCCCCTGAAACGTATGCACATGCCCGTCCGTTGATGCTCCGTTGACGGCATACGTAAATAAACCCATCGGATGCGAATGATTCAGCGTCACATCCGTTACCGTCTGGAAATAATGCGCATGCGCCAAAGCAGCGGCTGCAAGAGCCCCTGCTTGATCGTCGGTTTGTCCGGATGCACTTGCTCCCCTGACCGGGTCTGTCATTGGCACACCGCCTTTGGCTGTAGTGAAAGGAAGGTTTCTTTTCACTTTACGCGCAAGGCAAACGTGTTTATGACAGACGGTTCGTCGCAGCAAGCGAATTAAGCTTGTACGGGCAGCTCAATCCAGCCTTTATAGATCGCATAATAAAACAGAAACGAGCTAATAAATCCAAAGCCGAGCATCCATAGGGCGGACGCTTTCTTTTTCTGAAAGCCGAACAGGAAAGCCAGGCTGAAAAACGATCCCATCACGATCAGACATAGAAGCATAATAATGGTTGCCACCGATGTTCCTCCCCCCGATTTGTTAGATTATGCCTATCCCCGCTTACCGCGTGCCGCGCCTGGATTGGACGACAGGCTGACCGCCATGATGGTGATGACGGGCCGGGCCGCCGCCGCTAGATACGTTATCCGCCGCGCCCTCGTGCTGCTCCAGAAACGTAACCGACAGCTCCGCGTAGTGAACGCCCCGCAGCACCTGAATGCGCTGCTTCAGCTCGCACAGCTGGGCGTGCAGCCCGCGGACGACCAAAATTTCCAGGCACTGATGATGGTTCAAATGCACATGCATCGTCGAAATAATTTGATGATGGTAGTCATGCTGCAGCTCAATGAGCGTAAGCGGCAAATCCGCAATATGATGATCATAAACCATCACAATGGTTCCGGCCACGGGCCGATCCGCCTGCAAGCCGCCCGGCTCCAGCAGTACTCTGCGCACCAGATCGCGGATGCCTTCCGAACGGTTCGTGTACCCCTGCTCGGTCAGATACAGATCAAACTGCTTGACCAGTTCCTCCGGCATAGAAACCCCGAACCTCGTCAACGTATCCTTTTCCATTTGTCACACTCCGTCCGTTCGCAGCTCCGGCTGCCTGACCGTCTGAAGCTGACCCGTTACTCGGAGCAGCTCGAATTGACGACTTCGCCTTCTTCTACATTGATCTTCTCCGAGATCGAATCACGAATCACACTCATCACCAGCTGCAGCAGGTAGTTAATATCTTCCTGCGACTGCTTGAACTGGCTGACAATCGGGATCGCGTCCAACTGATCCTGCAGCCCCTCGATTTCACCCTCGATTTTATCGACCATTTTCTGATTCTGAAACGATTCGAACGCCACAATTTCCTTCTGCTTCTTTTTGATCGCACTGATCAGCGTCTGGATTTGATCGTTGGAGGAAATTTGCTTTTCCGCCTGCTGGAAAAACTGCACCTCGTCCGAGCCGGCCAGCATATCGGCCAATTCCTTCGCTTTATTTAAAATGTCCTCACTGACAATCATCTCGGTATTGGTGTACAATTCCCTGCCGCAATCCGTATATTTCTGCTCCGCCATCTGATCGGCACGCCCCTTAGCTTCCAAGTTGTGAACTGACTGCTTCCTGAACCCATTCGCCCTTTATATAAAAGGTCGGTGTTTCCGTAATCCGCACCTGCACGAACTGGCCGACCAGCTCCTTCGGACCTTCGAAATGCACAAGCTTGTTCGTCCGCGAGCGGCCTGCGAGCACCAGCTCATTGTTTTTGCTTTCGCCTTCCACCAGCACCTCAAGCACCTGCCCCTTGAGCCGGTCATTGCTTGCTTTGCTGTATTCGTTCAGCGTATCGTTCAGCCGGTACAAGCGCTGCTTCTTGACTTCAAGCGGTATATCGTCCTGCATCCCGGCCGCCGGAGTTCCTTCGCGCGGGGAATAAATGAACGTATACGCGCTGTCGTACCCCACCTCGCGCACAAGCGCCAGCGTTTCCTCGAACTGCTCGTCCGTCTCGCCGGGGAAGCCGACGATAATGTCGGTGGTCAGCACGACATCCGGCATCGCCGCCTTGATTTTGCCGACCAGCTCCAGATACAGCTCCCGGGTATATTTACGGCTCATCCGCTTCAAAATTTCATTGCTGCCCGATTGCACCGGCAGATGGATGTGCTCCATCAGGTTGCCTTTCCGCGCCAGCACCTCGATCAAATGATCGTCAAAGTCACGCGGATGGCTGGTCGTAAACCGCACACGCGGAATATCAATTTTACTCACGTCATTCATCAGGTCGCCGAAGCGGTAGGTAATATCCTCGAAATCCTTGCCGTACGCGTTGACATTTTGCCCGAGCAGCATAATTTCCTTGAAGCCTTGGCGCGCCAGCTCGCGAACTTCACCGATCACGTCCTCCGGCCGGCGGCTCCGCTCCTTGCCCCGCGTATACGGCACAATACAGTACGTACAGAATTTGTCGCAGCCGTACATAATATTGACCCACGCTTTGGCGCCCTCGCGTTTTTTGGGCACATTTTCGATGATGTCGCCTTCCTTGGACCAAACCTCAATGACCATCTCGCGGCTAAACGAAACGTCCTTGAGCAGCACCGGCAGCCTGTGAATATTATGCGTGCCGAAAATCAGATCGACAAAGGGATGTTTGGTCATGATCCGGTTGACAACGCCCTCCTCCTGCGACATGCAGCCGCAGACGCCGAGAATCAGCGATGGATTTTCCAGCTTGAGATGCTTGAGATGCCCCAGCTCGCCGAATACTTTATCCTCCGCGTTTTCACGCACCGCACAGGTGTTGAGCAAAATGATGTCGGCTTGCTTGCGGTTGTCGGTCGCCCGGTAGCCCATCTGCTCCAGCACGCCTTTGATCGTTTCCGTATCATGCTCATTCATCTGGCAGCCGTACGTGACGATCTGGTAATACTTGTCCTTGCCGAACTCCCTCATTTCCCGGGGAATGCCGAAGTCATAATGAACCTCGATCGACTCCTTGCCCCTGCGCTTGCCTTCGGCGTAGTCCGGCTGGGAGTTGATCTGAATGTTTCTGCCCTTGATCCGGTACGTCGTTTTGCCTTCCTCCTGCGACACAATCTTCGCATCCGAGAAATCGAAATATTTGGAGTAGTCCTTCACCTTGGCGGATTTTAAGTCCGATGGTTGCTGGTTCTCCTTTGACATGTTTGACCACTTCCCTCTATTTGACATGCAGCGATTTAAATTTTAATCCAATATCAAATTATAGCACAAATGTCGCGTATATATCTATGACCGGATATGGTTTGCGGGCTTCAACAGATTCATTTGAGGCCAGATTTTTTTGAGCCACTGATCACCACCCGGCCCAGTTCGTATTTCGATGCAATCTCGTTGACGGTCTGCTCCTCACGGAGCACCTCCAGCACTAACTTCGTCTTGAATTCTGAGGTTTATCAGTTCCGTTTTTCCATGGTCTTATTATAACTTATTTTTCGCTCTCCAGTGCCTCTGCCTATGGGGCAGTATTAATGAGCCGCCTGTGGGTTGCAGAGGCTGACACCCATGATATTTGGCGGGACTGAATTACCAAACGCTGGATATTAGGCTTCATTCACCAACATGCAAAGGTTTCAAGGTGCTAGATGGAAAACGGACGAATGGCAATAAATGCCAGACGCTGAATCAGTTTTGCGATCAGAGAAACGGAGCAACCGTCGATTAAGTTGGAGCCAATGGGCAATTAAATTTAGGGCGATTTGCAACCAATAAGCTTGATATGATATCCTAAATTATTGATATAAAGGTAATAAATTTTATTTTTTTCCAAGGAGGTTAAATATGTTCATTCATTGGACCAATTTGGCTATAGTACTTTGTTTAATCTTAATTCTTATCTTTATTGTGGTTAGTTTAATTAATAGAAATAAAAAGAAATAAGAACTACTTCGTATTTACATATCAAATTATGTACTTCATATGACATGTCTCCAAACAGAGAAAAAGAAGGCGTGAAAGTCCGCCTTCTTTTCATAATGTAACTTGATAATTAGGGAGTATGTACAACTTCCCATTCAATTCCATCCTTTTTAAACATGCCATAAACTTTAATTACAGATAAAACTGTTAACCCAGAAAACTCTCTTTCAAGACCCCAAGTGATCAATGTTTCCCAACTAGAATACGAATACGTATCGGTTGTATAAAGAAGAGCCCCACTACCGACAAATCCATACCTTGTTACTGTTACTTGTGCTTTGCTTACAGCGGGGTGCGTGGCTTGTGCAATAATGGTAGCAGATAGCTTACTTGTTCCAGCTACGAATCTAGAATAATTACCTTGAATATAAACGCATCCATTATAAGTGTTCGATGGATCCTTTTTGCATGAATTTCCACCAAGATTATAGGTCTCTCCAGACGTAGCTTGGAAGTTTTTGTCGGTTGGCGCTGACCCAGGAATTTTTATTCCTTCTTCGCTATAAGCTTCATTCAATATTCTATCGATTTCCAATTTATCTGTGACTAATCTAGTTTCGCTTGTTAAAATGTAGTCCTTGGTATGAGTAATGTTTATTCCTGGTTTTGCCTGTTCAAATCCATCGTTTGAGGATGCAAAACCAGTGCTAGAAACGGACAATAGAATAGTCAATGAAAGAATTACTGATGTAAGTTTTTTAAACATTGTTACCTCCCAAAATAAAATCATATTTTGAAAACTGGCCAGCATTTCAAATTAAAGTAACATTTTTATAATTTTACCATATTTATGAAAAAATTCAAATTGTGGTAGTTTATTGATTCAACTTTCGCAGCTTAAATGACGGATCAAACCCTTGATGTAAAAGGGTAAACCGGCTATCCTCTGCTGCGCTTATTCGTGAACCACCTTGGTGGCAATGCCTCGCAAATCGGACTTGTTACAGGCATTTCTATGTTTTCGGCGATTCTCGTCCGGCCGTTCACAGCGAGGCTCGCCGAGCGATTCAACAAAAAATATTTGCTGCTGGCAGGCATCGCCATCTGCGCGCTGATGACCGGCGCCTACTATTTGTCCACAAGCATCGGCATGATTTTGCTGTTCAGGGTCATCCACGGCTTCGGCCTGGCGACGACGTATTTCGCCACGATTGTCGCGTTGTATGCAGCGGAGCGCGGCTTCGGGCAGGTCGCCTGGTTTTTCTTTATCGTAGCGATATCCGGGTTTGTCGTTCGGCTATTTTTCGGCAAAATGTTCGATCGGCTCGGCCCCGGCTCGGTACTGCTGCCCTCCGCCTTATTGGCGATTGCAGGCCTGCTTGTACAGACGCTTGCGCGCAACGATGTCCATTTTCTGCTCGCTGGCGCACTATATGGGGCAGGATTTGGCGCGAACTTCCCGGCGCTGCAAACGTGGTGTGTCAATCTGGTCGAAGAACATGAGCACGAACAGGCTATGTCATCCTTCTTCAACTTCTTCGATCTTGGAATCGGCGGCGGATCGTTGCTGCTCGGCATCGTGGCCGCTGCATTTTCCTACACGCTGGTGTATGATGTGGCTGTAGCATCGCTTGTGTTGTATGTGCTGCTGTATGTGGGCGTCTCCCGGAAGCGGGTCGCGCAAACGAAAAGCTTCGATTGACGGAGGGGATGTTATTGAGCAAACAACAGATTAAAGAGATTGCGGTGCAGCATTTCAACCGGCTTGGCTACGAGGGCGTCAAGATGGCGCAAATCGCCGAAGAAGCCGGCTTCCGCAAGCAATCAATCGCTAGCCTATCATTATCCGACCAAAAAAGCGCTGCTGCTGGAGTTGTACGCGGAGGCCGTTCACGGCGAGCAATTGTTTGTTTGCGCCTTTTTCCAGGAAACGGCGGCACAGCCATTGGAGCAGCGGCTGCCCGCTTTTTTGCAGGGGCACAAAAACCGCTTTCTGAGCAGTCCCGAGGCAACGATGCTGTGCAAGCTCTCCTTTATCACTCCGCTGGAGGTGCAGGATTTTGTACTTGAGCAGTATCGCATCTACCTTGGAACACTAAAAAAAGAGCTAACCGCCGCCTTCGCCGGACAAACGGATCTGCCGCTTGAACCGGAGGCTTGCACGACCGCCTTTGTCACCCTGATGGACGGGCTTGATGTCCAGCTTGTATACGAAACCCGCGAATCCTTTGAACAAGCGCTGGACGTTGCCTGGAGCGTATTTTGGGCAGGCATTCGACGCGTGTAGCCGTGGCTGGCAAGCTGCGGACGAAAGCAACCCCTGTTCCTTTGAACAGGGGTATTGGTGTCCATACGACTCGCAGCGGCCTGTTTAGACAGTTTGGCTGCAGCGATGACTTCTAGTCGAGCAGGATGGTGGCCACGTCGCCGGTTTTCACGCCCGCAGCATTTGCCTCATCCGTGTCAATATGCATGTCCAGTGCGAATTGCTCCGATACGCGGGCCACGACTTGCTCGAACACAAGCGGCCGTTCGCCTTCCACGCGCACAGTCAGCAGCTGCTTGTCGGCAATTCCCCACTTGGCGGCATCCGAGGTATGGAAATGAATATGACGCGCGGCCACAATGACCCCTTCCTCCAGCTCGACTTCACCGGCCGGGCCAACCACACGAATGCCTGGCGTGCCTGCTGTCTGACCGGATTCACGGACAGGCGGCTTCAAGCCCAGCGCGAATGCATCGGTGCGGGACACCTCCAGCTGGGATGCGGGCCGGGCCGGACCAAGAATCCGGACTTTATCAAACCGCCCCTTCGGACCAACAACCGCTACCGTTTCTTCGGCTGCATACTGTCCAGGCTGCGATAAATCCTTCATTGCCTTCAGCTCGTAACCCGGGCCGAATAAAGCTTCGATATGCTGCGGAGCCAAATGAATATGTCTTGCGGATACGCCAACAGGTACTTGTTTCATCGGTACGTTCTCCTCGCTCTCCATACTTCTTGCTCTATATGTATTGCCTCTACCGTACGCCTTTATTATACCTGTATCCAGCAAAAAAAGCATACGGCCTCGGCCGTATGCTTCTGAATTGTGCGAAATTTATTTAAATTCGGACACTAATTTATCAAATTGTTGCTCAGTCAGGTGAAGATCAGCTTTATTCAGCCCTTCTTCTTTGAAGCCTGTCACGAGACTTTCATAGCTTTTTCTCGTTTTGTCCTGATAGATCAGGCCGGTTACGAGGCTGTTCGTCTCCATGATTTTGTTCATCGCCATCGCACGGTTGGAGGAATCATAGTCCGGCGTTTCTTCCAGATCCACGATGTTTTCCTTGAACCACTCGTACGTGTTGACTTTGTTGAAGGTTACACATGGGCTGAACACGTTGATGAAGGAGAAGCCTTCATGCTTCATCCCCGCTTCGATCAGCGCAGTCAGCTGCTTCAGGTTGCTGGAGAACGATTGGGCCACAAACGTTGCGCCAGCCGCCAGCGCCACCTCCAGCGGAGACAGAGCCGACTCAATCGAGCCGGACGGCGTCGATTTTGTTTTGAAGCCTTCAGCCGAGCGCGGCGAAGTTTGTCCCTTCGTCAGGCCATAAATCTGGTTGTCCATAACGATGTAAGTAATGTTGATGTTCCGGCGAATCGCATGCACCGTATGGCCCATCCCGATCGCGAAGCCGTCTCCGTCGCCGCCTGCCGCGATAACGGTCAGCTCGCGGTTAGCCATTTTCAGGCCTTGCGCGATTGGCAGCGAACGTCCGTGAATGCCGTGGAAGCCGTATGCGTTGATGTAACCGGAAATCCGTCCCGAACAGCCGATCCCCGAGACAACCGCAAGCTGTTCCGGCTCCAGACCTACACCGGCTGCCGCTCTTTGGATCGCTGCTTGAATGGAGAAGTCTCCACAGCCTGGGCACCAGTTCGGTTTGATATTGTTACGGAAGTCTTTTAACGTTGCCATACAAGGTTCAACTCCTGACAAAATGTTGTGATTTCAGCTGGCAAGAACGGGTTGCCGTCATATTTGAGCATGCTCTTGATTTTGTTCGCATAACCTACGTTCAGCTTGATCAGGGAAGCGAGTTGGCCGGTTGCGTTATTTTCGACAACGACGACTTGCTTTGCTTTCTCCAGGTAAGGCTGAATTTCTTCAACCGGGAACGGATGAAGCAGGCGTACCGTAATATGGTTCGTGCTGATGCCTTTTTCGATCAAACGTCCGCGCGCTTCGTCAATCGTACCGCCTGTGGAGCCCATGCCGATGATCAGCAGGTCAGGCGTCTCATGCGGCGCATCCACCTTGATCGGATCGGTTACTTTGATGTTTTTCATTTTGCCAAGACGCTTATCCATCATGTTCTTGCGGTTGATCGGGCTTTCGGATGGTCGTCCGTCTTCTGCGTGCTCTACGCCGGTCACATGGTGGATTCCATATTTTTGACCCGGTACGGAACGCGGCGATACGCCGTCAGCCGTCAATTCATAACGCTTGAACATTTGGTTTTCGCCGGTAGGAGGCAGCTCGCCCTGCTGCAGCTTGCCGCGCTTGACTTCGATGCGCTTGTAGTCCAGCAGCTCGCTTGTTTGCTTACCGAGCGACAGCTGCAGGTCTGTCAGCAAAATGACAGGCAGCTGATGCTCCTCCGCCAAGTTAAACGCCTCAATCGTGTCGTAGAAGCACTCTTCAATCGTCGACGGCGACAGGACGACCTTCGGAATTTCACCGTGTGTGCCGTAGATCATCGCAAGCACGTCCGATTGCTCCTGCTTCGTCGGCAAGCCTGTGGATGGACCGCCGCGCTGCGTATCAACAATGACAACCGGCGTTTCGGTCATACCGGCCAAACCGATCGCTTCCATCATAAGCGACAGCCCTGGACCTGCAGACGCCGTGAGGGCCCGTACGCCTCCGTAGTTGGCGCCGATGGCCATCGTACATGCTGCAATCTCGTCTTCGGTCTGAATGACCGTACCGCCAAACTTCGGCAGCGTTTTGATCAGGTATTCCATAACTTCCGATGCCGGCGTAATCGGATACGCAGGCATGAAACGACAGCCTGCAGCTACGGAGCCGAGACCGATGGCATCGTTACCAATAATAAACAGCTTTTCTCTGCCGTCAGCAGGCTCGAGTTGGAACTCCGGCAGCGGACCGCCTGTCAGCTCCAGCACGAACTCAGCCGCTTTGCGAACCGCTTCGATGTTTTTCTCAACGACCGCCGGACCTTTGCGTCCGAATTCCTCTTCAACCGCTTTATTAAACACTTCGAGCGGCAAACCAAGCAAAGCCCAGGATGCGCCGGAAGCAGCCATATTCTTAAATAGGGACGTACCAAGTTCCTCGGCAATCGTCGTAATCGGAACAGCAAACAGTCTTGCCTGAACTCCATCCGGTACAGTCGGGTTTACTTTCGCGTCAGCGATAATAACACCGTTCGGACGCAGCTCGTGAGCATTTACATCAATTGTTTCCTGGTCAAAAGCCACAAGAATGTCCAAATCGTCGGAAATTGCGCGAATCGGTTTTGTACTGATTCTGATTTTGTTATTTGTATGTCCGCCTTTAATCCGCGAGGAGAAGTGACGGTATCCGTACAAGTAATACCCCAGTCTGGTCAAAGCTGTGGAAAAGATTTTGTCTGTACTTTCCACACCTTCCCCCTGCTGTCCTCCGACTTTCCAAGATAATTGGCTAATCACCGTTGTCCACTCCTTTTGAAATTCGCTGCCCTTGCAGCTGCACCTACTTGATCGTCCGAAAGATACCCTAGCTTCGTCTCTTTCAGTTGTCACACCAAATTCTATGATGTTGCGAGGTAAAATGCAAGGGTTTTCGCGAATTTCAAACATAGTTATTTTAGATCATATCCATATCACTGTGAGAATAGTTTACTGTTCTTGTATCTCTAAAAAAGATGTTAAAAATTAATGAACGGGCAGCTGCTCCCGTAAAAAGGAGTGCCAGTTCACGTACAAAATACCTTGCACGACATCATCGGGATAATGTCTCGACAGCTCTGACGCCAGCCGATCGAATTGCCCGGCATGCTCCAGCTGTGGAATCCAGCGGTCGATGCCATCGAAGTCAGAGCCAAGCGCCAGTGTCCCGGCCCCTCCGAGGGCCAGCACATGGTCAATATGCCTGAGCAGCCCGCTGATCGAAGCGCCTTGACTCGCTACAAACCAAGGGACAAAGGTCAAGCCGATCCGTCCGCCAGTCCGGATGATCTCCTTAATCTGCGCGTCATCAAGGTTGCGCGGATGCGCGCACACCGCCTTCGCATTGGAATGTGTAGCTACGAACGGCTTGCTTGTGCTGGCCGCCAGCTCCCAAAATGAGCGGACAGACAAATGAGAAGCATCCAGTATAACGCCCAGCTCGTTGCACTCCTTGACAAATGCTTTGCCCTTCAGCGTAAGCCCGCCTTGTCGCGGCTCCAGGATGCCGTCTGCCGCCCAGTTGCCGTAATTCCAGGTAAGACCGATCATCCGCACGCCAAGCTCGTATAACGTACGCAGGTAAAGCGTGCTGCCCTGCAGCGCGTCGGCCCCCTCCAGCGTCAGCAGCGCTCCGCGCTGCGGTCCGCTCATCACCGCCTCGAGATCGCTGCGGCTCCTGATCAGACGAAGTCGGCCGTCAGCTGTCAGCTTGTGATTCATAATCGCCGCGTATTCCAAATAATGATCAAACTGCGGCAACTTTATACGTTCGGCCACATAAATCGCAAAAAACTGTACCTTGATGTTGGACCGGCACATCCGCGCATACGTCACATCCAAGCCGTTCAGCTCCGTTGAAAAAAAATCCAGCTGCGGATTTTCATACAATTTCAGTAATACATCACAATGCCCGTCGATGACGATCATGGAGACCACCCTCCCCTGAAATCGTTGTTACATGTATGCAACCCAAAAAAACCTGTCTACAACGTAAACAGGTGTTTTGGTTTCCAAGTCATTGCCGGACATTGGAGGTACATGCAGTTGGCAGCATTCATTCAAGCAAACATGGAAGCCGATGCTTATCGCGGTTCGACAATCAGCTTGATCGCGGTCCGGTCTTCCCCATCAATGACAATGTCCGTAAACGCCGGTATGCAGATCAAATCAACCCCGCTGGGAGCCACAAATCCTCGGGCGATCGCTACAGCTTTAATCGCTTGATTAAGTGCCCCTGCGCCAATCGCCTGGAGCTCGGCTGCCCCGCGTTCGCGCAACACACCGGCAAGCGCGCCAGCTACGGAATTTGGGTTGGATTTTGCTGAAACCTTTAATACCTCCATGATCTAGTACCTCCTCGGGAATGATGAGTGCTTCCAATATTCATCATATTCCAGGAATTTGCCGTTAATTCCATCTACCCCAAGAAGTCGCGATCGGGCCATTCAGAATAGTCTCATCGCGGAATCGCCGGCTATTCAAATAACAGGTCATCCTCCGTCAGCCGGATCAGCTGTATCTTTTGTCCAAGACCGGTTTCAGGGTTCAAGTCGATGCACACTGCGTGAAAATGCCACGTACCCTCGTCCACGACAAAGCGGGCCGGCAGCGAGGTTTTAAACTTGTACATGACAGCCTCCCGCTCCATCCCCAAAATGCCGTCCCGCGGACCGACCATACCGACATCGGTCAAATAAGCCGTTCCCTGGGGCAAAATTCGTTCGTCATGCGTCTGGACATGGGTATGCGTGCCGACGACAGCCGAGACGCGGCCGTCCAGATGCCAGCCCATCGCCAGCTTCTCGCTTGTTGCCTCTGCGTGAAAATCAACGAAAATATAAGGCGTACGCTTGCGCGCCTCAGCCACCAGCTCGTCGGCCTTGGCAAATGGGCAATCCAGCGGCGGCAGGAAGGTGCGGCCTTGCAAGTTAATAACCGCAAGCTCCTTATCCCTTGCTTTAATGAAGGTCATGCCTTGCCCGGGCGTGCCTGACGGGAAATTGGCAGGACGGATCAGCCGCGGCTCGTCGTCGATAAATTCAAATATATCCTTCTGATCCCATGTGTGATTGCCCATCGTAATCGCCTGAACGCCTTGCTCAAAAAATTCGCGCGTAATCGCCGCTGTGATGCCCCGGCCAGCGGCGGCATTTTCCCCGTTCACCACAATCCACTGGGGATTGTATTTCAACCGCAGCTTGGACAAACACGTCTTTAACGCTTTACGCCCTACAGACCCAACAATATCACCTATAAATAACAGTCTGATGTTCAAAACCTCCTATGTGTGTCTATGGACGGAAAAAGAAGTGGCTGCTCAGCCACTTCTTTTTCGTCCGTGAACCTATTTCGCGTACTCGACCGCACGCGTCTCGCGGATAACCGTAACCTTGATATGTCCCGGGTAATCCAGCTCGCTCTCGATTTTTTTCGTAATATCGCGCGCCAGGCGGAACGCTTCCGTATCGTCAACCTTTTCAGGCTGCACCATCACGCGAACTTCGCGTCCGGCTTGAATAGCGAATGATTTCTCAACGCCGTCAAACGATTCCGAAATTTCCTCCAGCTTCTCCAAGCGCTTGATATACGTCTCAAGCGTCTCTCTGCGCGCTCCAGGTCTTGCTGCGGACAACGCATCCGCCGCGCCGACGAGCATTGCAATGACCGAGGTCGCTTCCGTATCGCCATGATGCGAAGCGATACTGTTGATAACAACCGGATGCTCCTTGTATTTCTTGGCGATTTCCACGCCAATTTCCACATGGGAGCCTTCAACCTCATGATCAAGCGCTTTGCCGATGTCATGAAGAAGCCCGGCACGTTTCGCCAATGTCACGTCTTCCCCGAGCTCCCCTGCCATCAATCCGGCCAAATAAGCGACCTCCATGGAATGCTTCAGCACGTTCTGACCATAGCTCGTACGGAATTTCAGACGTCCCAAAATCTTGATCAGATCCGGGTGAAGCCCATGCACACCGGTTTCGAACGTGGCCTGCTCGCCATGCTCGCGAATGCGCTCATCCACTTCCTTGCGGGATTTCTCGACCATTTCTTCGATCCGCGCCGGGTGAATCCGTCCGTCTGCCACCAGCTTCTCCAGTGACGTCCGGGCAATTTCACGGCGAATCGGGTCGAAGCCGGACAAAATAACCGCTTCAGGCGTATCGTCGATAATGAGGTCGATTCCGGTTAGCGTTTCCAAAGCCCGGATATTGCGTCCCTCTCTACCGATGATCCGTCCCTTCATCTCTTCGTTTGGCAAGGACACGACAGATACTGTCGTTTCGGCAACATGATCCGCCGCACACCGCTGAATCGCAAGTGTAATGATGTCTCTGGCCTTCTTGTCGCCCTCTTCTTTGGCTTGCTGTTCGATTTCTTTAATAAGTTGCGCGGTTTCGTGGCGAACTTCCTGCTCCACGTTGCTGAGGATGATCTGCTTCGCGTCATCCATCGTCAGCGCGGAAATTCGCTCCAACTCGGATACTTGATCACGGTAGATCTGATCAATATGCGATTGGGTTTCTTCGATTCGTTTCTCCTTGTTGGCGACCTGCTCTTCTTTTCGTTCAAGGGATTCCAATTTTTTATCCAGCGATTCCTCTTTTTGCAACAATCGTCTTTCTTGTCGTTGAGTTTCATTCCGACGGTCACGAATGTCTTTTTCAGCTTCGGTCCGGAGCTTGTGAATTTCATCTTTGGCTTCAAGAACCGTTTCTTTTTTCAGCGCTTCCGCCTCTTTGCGCGCGTTTTCCACGATTTGCTGGGCGGCTTGTTCAGCACTGGAAATTTTCGCTTCTGCAAGGGACTTGCGGATAAAATAACCAATCCCGAAGCAAATTGCACCAACAACGAGAACGACTAGGACCCAGATGACTGTGGCCATTACCGTAGGCATCAGTTCACCTCCCTCGTTGTTTCTCCAAGGGGTAAGCTTGGGATATTCAGGTTTTTTAATCCATTCAGCTTGCGTTAGTAAAGTAAAAATTGGCGATTTTACTTTGCGAATCGAGTCTTTGGGCTGACAAAGATCGATTCCGTAAATCATGAATGTACAACAACATTTTATAGGTTGTGCAGAAAGCTTGTCAAGCCGTTCACATCGGCATGTTCAATAATCTCCGCAGCAAGCGGCTTGTACGCCTTTTAATCGCCGTCAAATTCGCCTTCCTCGCCATGCTCCGGCCATTCCTCGCCGCCTCCTGCCGCTTGTGGCATTCGAGCCATAACTTGACTGACAACACTGCCTGAATAGCCGCGGCGCTGCAAAAATCCGGCGATTTTCCGCCGCGCCTTCTGCGCATCCTCCTCCCAGGTTTTACGATAACGTTTGCTCGCAAGCTGGTAGGCCGCTTCCGTTTCCGTCCGTTCATCCACCTGCTCCAGTGCCGATGAAATATGCTCCTTCGGGACCCCTTTCTGCTGCAGCTCCTGCTTGATCCAATGCCGCCCTTTTTTTTGCGACTCCGACCGCTGCTTGGCCAGCATCTCGGCAAACATCGCGTCGTTTAAATACCCTTCATTCCGCAACCGTTCAATGGCATGCCCGATGACATCCGCTTCGAACTCCTTCTGCTTGAGTCGTTCGCGAATCTCGTATTCCGAACGCAGTCTGCTGGACAGCAGCCGAATGGCATTCAGATACGCGCGATGCCGCTCCTCTTCAGCCAAAATCCGCGTATACTCCTCAGCTTCAATCTGAACGCCCTTGAGCAAGCGGTACTTGATCATCAAGTCCTCATGAACGGAAAACGCAAACGTATCGTTTAAAAAAACGTTGTAGCGCTGCCTGGCTCTCGGCTGGCGTTCAACCTTCGTAATGATGCCTTCCAGCGTCACCGGCGGCTGTGTTTCCTGCTCATCAAATTCCTTCATCATAACATCGCTTCATCCCTTCGCTCTCCAAATTGCCGTTTGACGGAAACAAAACAAAAGCACCCCTTCCCGAAAGAAAAGGTGCCCGTGCCTGGTACCGCTATTCCAATACTGCCAATTCCGCCTCGTCCTCTTCGATCTCATCGTCCGAATTCGGGCCGGATACCGCAATCAGATTGCTATTTTCACGAATTTTCTTCTCGATCACATCGGCCACATGGACATTTTCCTTAAGGAACTGCTTCGCATTTTCCCGCCCTTGGCCCAGGCGATCATTGTTATACGAATACCAGGCGCCGCTTTTCTGGATAATATCCATCTCGGTTGCGATATCGACCAAGCTGCCTTCGCGCGAGATGCCTTCGCCGTACATGATGTCGATCTCAGCCTGTTTAAACGGCGGAGCGACCTTGTTTTTGACAACTTTAATCCGAGTCCGGTTACCGACCATATCATTGCCTTGCTTGATGGTTTCGATCCGTCTTACATCAAGCCGTACAGAGGAGTAAAACTTCAGGGCGCGTCCGCCTGGCGTCGTCTCAGGATTACCGAACATGACGCCAACCTTCTCACGCAGCTGGTTGATGAAAATCGCGATCGTCTTCGACTTGTTGATCGCTCCGGACAGCTTGCGCAGCGCCTGAGACATCAGACGCGCCTGCAAGCCCACGTGCGAATCCCCCATCTCGCCTTCGATCTCCGCCTTCGGCACAAGCGCCGCTACCGAATCAACGACGATGATGTCAACGGCGCCGCTGCGTACGAGCGCTTCGGCGATTTCAAGCGCCTGCTCGCCCGTATCCGGCTGCGAAAGCAGCAGCTCGTCAATGTTAATGCCAAGCTTGCTTGCGTACAGCGGATCAAGCGCATGCTCGGCGTCGATAAATGCGGCCGTACCTCCCGCCTTCTGCACCTCTGCAATCGCATGCAGCGCGACAGTCGTCTTACCGGACGACTCCGGTCCGTACACCTCGATAATACGTCCGCGCGGAAATCCGCCGATTCCCAGTGCAATATCAAGCGCCAGCGAACCGCTTGGAATGGTCTCTACTTGCATATGGGTGGACTCACCCAGCTTCATAATCGAACCTTTGCCAAACTGCTTCTCGATTTGACGAAGGGCATTTTCCAGAGCTGCTTTACGATCCGTCAAGAGACTCACTTCCTCTTCTTATATTTTCTATGATACTACCATCATACCGCGTTTCGCATCGTTTGCCAAGCTATTTTTCGAACATACATTCGCATCGAAACCCAAACAAAAACCGTAACAAGGGTTCAGGTTGTTACGGTGCTTCCGCATAACGTTATTATACTTGATCTTGCACGCTGCGGCAACTAATCTTTCAGCCGCTTCCAGAGCTGATAGAGCGCGCTTTTGGCTGCTCTCAGCTTGACCATCGGCCGCGTCCCGGAAATTCGCAGCTCCACGCTGACCGCTGACTGTCCCCGGACCGCCAGGCCAACATAGACAAGTCCGACCGGCTTGCCCTCGGCTTCCGCCGGCCCGGCAACTCCGGTCACGGACAAGCCGTAATCCGCTCCGCACAGCTCCATGACGCGCTCGGCCATCGCCTCAGCGGTTTGCGGGCTGACGGCGCCAGGAGCGTCTTCGCCCTCCAGCAGCCCGGCAGGCACCCCAAGCACGCGGCGCTTAATGTCATTTGTATAGGAGATGACGCCGCCTACAAACGCGCCCTGCCCGTTTGGCACGGCTGTCAGCAGATCGGACAGCTGCCCGCCGGTGCAGCTTTCGGCGACAGCGAGCGTCCGCCCTTCCTCGCCCAGCTTGCGCACGATTGCTTCCTCCAGCGAAATGTCCGCCGCCGCATAAATAAATTCACCGACCCGGCGGCGAATTTCCGCTTCCAGCGGCTGCAGCCGCACTGCGGCGGCTTCCGGGTCAGCCGCTCGCGTCGTCAAACGTATCGCTACTTCTCCCTCCTTGGCGTAAGGAGCAATGGTCGGGTCCGTTTGCCCGTCGATCAGGTCGATCAGCCGGCTTTCCAGCAGCGATTCGCCGATGCCGGCGAACTTCAGCATGACCGAATGCAGCGGCAGCAGCTCCCTGGACCGGGACTGCAGCCAAGGCCGCGCCTCGTCGTCAAACATCGGCTTCATTTCGCGCGGCGGACCCGGCAATACGATATAATGCGTCCCGTCCACGGTAAGCGCGCTGCCGACGGCCAGTCCCGTCGTATTCGCCAGCGGATCGCTGCCTTCAAGCATCAAGGCCTGCTTGGCGTTGCTCGCCACCATCTGCGCCCCTCGGCTTGCGAAAAACTCCGTCATGCTGTCCATCGACGGCTGGTGGATCACGAGCGCGCGTCCCAGCACGTCCGCAAGCACATCCTTGGTCAGATCATCCTGCGTCGGGCCCAAACCTCCGGTACAAATAATGACATCCGCACGGCGTTTGGCAATGACCAGCGCATCCTTGATCCGGGCGACATTATCGCCGACCACCGTATGGAAATAAACGCCGATCCCGATTTCGGCCAACGCGCCGGATAAATATTGGGCATTCGTATTTGCAATCTGTCCCATCAGCAGCTCCGTGCCGACGGCAATAATTTCCGCCCTCATCGGGATATCCCCTTCCATCCTATGTATAGCATGACGGCAAACCGCGCCCTTGAGCCCGCTTGACGCGCTGAGGCTGCTATTCGCTGAAATTCAGCACATGTTTGTTTTTGATGAAGTAATCAAAGCCTGAATAAAGCGTAATGACAGCCGCTACCCAGCTCGCCAGCAGATCGAACCGGAAGTCAATGAAGGCAAACGGGAAATTATTGATCAGCAGCGCAATAATAGCCGTAATCTGGACGCCGGTTTTCCACTTGCCCCACTTGCTCGCCGCCATCACGATCCCTTCGAGCAGGGCAATCTGACGCAGCCCCGTCACGGCAAACTCCCGGCTGATAATCACAATGGCGATCCACGCATCCAGCTTGCCCATCTCGACGAGCGAGATGAGCACAGCGGATACAAGCAGCTTGTCCGCCAGCGGATCAAGCAGCTTGCCCAGGTTGGTCACCAGCTTGCGCTTGCGGGCGATATAGCCGTCCAGGCTGTCTGTGCTGGCTGCGATAATAAAAATCAGGGCCGCAATAATCTGGTTGTACGTGATCGTAAATTGCTCGATGGACACATGCGGAAACTTCACGTTGACGAGCAGAAAAAACATAATAATCGGAACTAGAAAAATTCTCGCCACCGTAATCCGGTTGGCTAAATTCATGCTACAACCTCCCCGGATAAATCAAACTCAAACGAGTGGGTGATCCGCACCTTGGCAATCGACCCGATCTCAAGTCCAGCGCCTCTGGCAAACACCTCGCCGTCAATTTCCGGCGCGTCGAATTGCGAGCGCCCGACAAATACATCGTTGCGCCCGTCGTACTTCTCAATAAGCACCTCAATCACTTGACCGATTTTGCTGCTGTTGCGCTCATTGGAAATTTGACGCTGAATTTCCATCAACACATTCGCCCGGTAATCCTTCACGTCCTCCTTAATTTGATCCGGCAGCCGGGCAGCCGGAGTATCCTGCTCCTTCGAATACGTGAACACGCCAAGCCGGTCAAATTGCACGTCTTGAACAAACGCCTTCAAATTTTCGAAATCCTGCTCCGTCTCTCCGGGGAATCCGACGATCAGCGAGGTGCGCAGCGATACGTTCGGGATGCGCTCGCGAATTTTGCGCACCAGCTCGCGTGTATCCCGCTGGCGTCCCGGACGGCGCATCCGCTTGAGGATGCTGTCCTCGCTATGCTGCAAAGGCATGTCGATGTACTTGCAGATTTTCGGATTCGAAGCGATGGTCTCAATCAGCTCATCCGAGAAAAAACCCGGATAGGCATAGTGAAGCCGCACCCATTCGACCCCTTCAACTTCACTGACCCGGTTCAACAGCTCCGGCAGCTTGAAGGCATCGTACAAATCGGTGCCGTAATTCGTAGAATCCTGTGCGATCAGGCTGATTTCTTTGACACCCTGCGCCGCCAATTGGGCAGCTTCCTCAACGATTGACTCGATGCTGCGGCTGCGGAAGCCTCCTCTCATCAGCGGGATACTACAGAATGTACAGGCATTGTCGCAGCCTTCGGCAATTTTCACATAAGCGGTATACCGGGGCGTCGATACGCGGCGCGGCAGCTTTTTGTCATAGTTAAACACCGGATTGCCGATCAGAATCGGCCGTTTTCCGGCGAGCGCATCGTCGATAATATCATTAATTTTGTCAAAATCGCCGGTGCCGACAATTCCGTCAATTTCAGGCATCTCATTCATAAGCTCTTTCTTATAGCGCTGGGTCAGACAGCCTGAGACAATCAACGCCTTCAAATTCGCCGTTTCCTTCAGCTCGGCCATATCGAGAATCGTATTGACCGATTCTTCCTTCGCCGCGTCGATAAATCCGCAAGTATTTACGATAATAATCGTCGCGTCTTCCTGATCCGCCACCAGCTGGTAGCCGCGTTCATGGACCAGGCCGGACATAATTTCCGAATCTACGAGATTTTTCTCGCAGCCCAGCGTAACTACTTTCACTTTCTCCGTCATAAATGCTCCTCCAGAATGGCGCAATGCCCTGCTTCTAAACGTTTGTACACAGTATAATATAACCGCTCGAACAGTGTCAAAACAGCAGGAACCCTGCAGCGCACCGCCGCAAGGCTCGCTCCCGTCGCCCGACTTCTGCCTGTCAGACTAGCGGAAATTCATAAATTGCAGCTCCAGCGGCAAATCCGCCTTGCGGAGCAATTGAATGACCTGCTGCAGATCGTCCTTGCTTTTGCCGGTCACCCGAATTTGATCGCCTTGAATTTGGCTCTTCACCTTCAGCTTGGAATCGCGGATCAGCACATTGATTTTTTTCGCGTTGTCCTGGTCGACGCCTTGCTTGAGCTTGATGCGCTGGCGCACGGTGCTGTTTGCCGCCGGCTCCACCTTGCCATATTCCAGATTTTTCAGCGCGATCCCGCGCTTGGCCATCTTGGAATGCAAAATGTCCAGTACATTTTGCAGCTTGAAGTCATCGTCCGATACGATAACCAGCTCTTCCTTTTCCAGCGCGATGCTGCTTTTGCTGTTTTTGAAGTCAAAACGTGTGGCAATTTCTTTCTCCGCCTGGTTGATCGCATTGTTCATTTCCTGCATGTCCAGCTTCGATACGATATCAAACGAGCTTTCACTACTCATCTTTCCTGCACCCTTCCATCTCCAAAGTTCATCATATCCAGTTTAACAAAAAAGACACCCGCTGCACAAAGGCAACGCATGTCCATGTCCGCTAATGCTCAGCTTGCCTTACGTTTTTTGTAAATCTACCTGAATGTTTTTTACATTAGCCTGGTCGCCGACAGGAAATGTTTGCCCGTTAATCGTAATTTCTACCGCGCTGGCTTTGCCGAACCGCAAGGCCGCCGACTCCGTCAGCTCCCAGCTTTTGCTTTCACCGTTTTTCATCAGCCCTTCATGCAATTGCTCGCGGGGGCTGCCCAGCGTTTCAATTTTCATCCAGCATTGGTCGCCGGTCACTTTAATCTCGATTTTGAGCTTGTCCGTTCCTCTAACCGTATAATAATCGTTGCCGCGTTCGGTTTTGGCCAGCTTGACCTCATTGGCGGACGGCGGCGGCGCAGGCGGAGTCACTGGCGGCGACGGCTGCAGCGGAGCCGCAGCTCCTCCGCCGGCGGCAGACTGGTAGGTAGCTCCGGAAGCAGTGGGCGGGGTCTCCCGCTCGATTTTATCCGTAATTTGCGTCGGCAAATTTTCGCTGGCGTCGCTTGTTCCTTTGTAATTCGCGCTCATGAAATAGTAGATGATGCCGAGAATCAGCACCACAAACGAGATGACCATAATGTTTGACGCCCACCGGCCGATTCGTTCGGTATTGCGCAGCACGCCGCCCCGCTTGGTCCGGATCGTCGGTTCGATGGGCTCAGGCTCAGTCTGAGGGATGACGGTCTGGTACATGCTCAGCACTTCGTTCGGATCAAGGTCGACGGCTTCGGCGTAGCTTTTAATAAACGCACGCACGTAAAAATTACCGGGCAGCACCTTGTAATTTCCCTCTTCGATCGCTTCCAGATAGCGTTTGCGGATTTTGGTCATCTCCTGGAGATCATCAAGCGATATTTTTTTTTCCATCCTCGCTTTTCTCAATAGCAGACCAAGATCAGTCACGCCAGTCACCCTTCCCGTTATGTGTATGTGTCGTTAGATTTGCCGAAAGGACCGGCATGTCCTGGTTTTAATAAGCGTCGAACCCGCCGACGAACGTTTCGTACGTAATTTCTTCCTCCGGCGTCGTCCGCAGCTCAACGATGCAGTCGAAGTCATCATACGTATATTCAGACTCGCGGATGAAAATGTCCGGATGCTCGATTACTTTGGTAGAAGGCATCGCCATAATTTCCTGCAGCAGACCGTAGTGCTTCTCATTGGAGCGCAACGTTGACACGATGCCGTCAATAATAAATACATTGTTCGGGTTCATCTCATCATCGGACAGCTGACTGCGGACCGTCTGACGCAGCAGCGTCGAGGATACGAACGTCCAGCGTTTATTCGCGCATACGCTGCCGGCGATAATGGATTCGGTTTTGCCGACCCGCGGCATCCCGCGCAAACCGACGACATGATTGCCCTCGCGCTTGAACACCTCGCCCAGAAAATCAACCAGCAACCCAAGCTCATCGCGCGTGAACCGGAATGTTTTTTTATCATCGGAATCACGTTCGATATAGCGGCCATGCCGTACAGCCAAAATATCGACAAGCTTAGGGGTGCGAAGTGCTGTTATTGTTATATTATCCACTTTTTTCAACATTTTACCCATCAGTTCCACTTTTTCTGCATCATGGGTTTGCAGCAGCATGCCGCGGGTCCGATCCTCGACGCCGTTGATCGTCACAATGTTGATATCCAGCATCCCCATCAGCGAGGCAATGTCGCCGAGCAAGCCTGGACGGTTTTTATGAATCCGGTATTCCATATACCACTGCTTCATTTCTGACGCTTCTGTTCCGTTTATTATCATAAGTGGGCTGACTCCGATCTGTTGATTTTGTCGCTAGACTACTATTCTACACGATTCGGGCAAATCCTGCCTGCATCCTCTGCCAGACGAATCGGCAATCGCAGCAGTATATGAACCGATTATAAATTTTTTCGAATCACGAATTCGCGCTCCTCATAGGGGCGCAGCCCCGGCGTCCATGTGCCCGTGCTCATCGTCTGCTGCAGCGACAGCAGCAGCTCGTTCCACTGGAGATCAATGGTTGTTTTGTTCACATCGGCAACCGGCGCCTGAGCGGTACGAAGCCGCTGCAATTGGGTCGTATCAAGCGGCGCAAAGGCAACAATCCAAGCAGGCTGGTGCGCCTTTACGGCAAACTGGAACTGCTGCTGCCAGCCTTCGGCATCAGCCCAGTGCACAGTCTCCGCCTCCTCGGCCGGCGCCCATTCCGCTGGAACCGGATAAGCGGCGGTCGTCACCCATTCCATCGCACGGTCGGACACGAGCTGCTGCCGCACCCACTCATCCCACTCCTGACGGAGCCGATCCTCCTGCACCGCCTTGAGCGTAATGTGCGTGCCCGTTACCGCCAGCGTCTGCCGCAGCACCTGATCATCCACCATCAGCCATTTTCGGTTAGTCATTTGCTCGGCCTGGGGCAGCACCGCCTGCACAAGCTGGTGCCCAGCTACGAATACATAGTCAAACGCCGTCGTCCTGATCGTTTCCAGCTGCGCTTCGCTTAGCGCGGTTACATCCGTCATCCATTCCGAGGTTAGCTGCTTCGAGTTGCCCCATTCGGTCAACGCATTTTGCAGCCGCTGCTTCGCGTCAGCAGACAAACCAGGCTCCGTAATGACTAGCAGCGATGACTTGCTTTGCAGAAGCACCGGATCAATCGCCGGAATTTGCTTGCCGCACGCCGTCAACAACAGGGTGAGCAGGCTAACTAACATCCATGTGCGAACCAATGACTTCATCTAACTTGTGGTCCCTCATTTCCTCTTACGTTACGATCAAGCCAGTCTTCTTCCTCGATCATTAACTCTTAGTATAAACGTTTCCGTGGCCCAATCCAAGCCGGACTGCCCCATTGCATAGGAAAAGCCTCCCTGTGCAGGGAGGCCGTTAAAAGGAGCGGATGCTAATTGTTGACTTTCGCCAGCTTAACCATCGTGGAAGCGAGCGCTTTGCGCTCCTGCTCGTCTGCTACATCCCACAGCTCCTTGAGCACTCGCTCCTCTTTGTTTTCCGGGTCTACCTTATCGGACAAAAATTCCCCGATCTGAAAAGCAAGCTTCGAAATCGTGTCTTCGCTCATGCCCGCTTTTTCCGCCTGCTCGACGCGTTCACCGAGAAATTGCTTCCAGCGTTCGAAAACATTCAATACCGTTGCCATGTTCGAATTCCTCCTCTGAAGTCTGATTGGACGTTACAAAGGTTAGGATTCGCTCAAAGCAACAAGCTTATGCAGCTTCAGGTAAGCCAGCCCCCGTTAGGACTAATAATTTGCCCGGTAATGTAGCCGGATTCTGGCAAGGCCAAAAAATAAATTAAGGAAGCGATTTCGTCCGGCTGTCCGAAGCGGCCTAACGGAATATCGTTCTCCAGCGCCGCCTTCTCGGCTGCGTCGAAGCCGTCCAGCATCATCGTGTCGACAGCGCCGGGGGCTACCGCATTCACCGTAATGCCCGAGGGCGCCAGCTCCTTGGCCAGCGCCTTCGTGAAGGCGTTCATACCACCCTTCGCCGTGGAATAAGCAACTTCGCACGAAGCTCCCGAGATGCCCCAGATGGATGAAACATTGATGATCCGGCCATACTTCCGGGTTACCATGCCAGGCACAAACTCGCGGGTCATCAGAAACATGCCTTTAAGATTAATATCCATGATTTCATCCCAGATTTCCTCGCTCACATCCGCCAGCAGCCCGTAATGGGCAACGCCTGCATTGTTTACGAGAATATCAGGCATCATCTGATGCTGCTCCAGCTTCTCCCGCATACGTCCGATCTGCTCGCGCGAGCGCAAATCGGCCGTAACTGTCAGCACACGTGCGCCATAACGCATACATTGCCGCGCGGTTTCATTGGCAGCCTCGTGGGACTGCAAATAGTGAATAATGACGTTCATGCCGATGGAGGCGAACCGCCGGGCGATCGCGGCTCCGATTCCGCGACTCGCCCCTGTAATTAATACCGTCTGCTCGGTGAACGCTTTGGCAGAAGACGTCATTTCGGCTCGCCCTGCACAATCGACACAGCCAGCTGGTTCCAATCGAAGTGCGACACCAGCAAGCGATTGATATCATGAAGCTTCAGCTCTTCATAAACCGGCAGCACGTCAAACAAATCCACATCCTTGAACCGGTACTTCGTGAACTCATTGGCGATTGCTTCCGGGGAATTCAGCTGCCGCAGGAAGGCGCCGATTTTTTTCCGCTTGCTGCGCTCGAAGTCAGCCTCGGCAATACCGCTCAGCTTCAACTGATCAATCTCCTCGCGAATGCGGGCGATCAGCAAATCCGGGTCCTTCGTGTCTCCGCCAAGCACCGAAAATGCATACTGCTCGGCAATATTGTATTCCGAACCGAAATTATCCGAGATGAGCTGTTCGTCATACAGCTTCTGATAAATCGCCGAGCTGGAGCTGAGCAGCGCATCCAGCAGCACCTTCATCGCCAGCTCGCGCCGCAGCAGCTCGCGGCCGCGCAGCGGCTGTTCCGGCTCCTTGCAGCCGAACAAGCATTTCGGCACCGACACCGGCAGCTTGATCGTCTTGCGCGGCTGCTTTACGGTACCCGGCTCCGTATCAAATAAACGGTGAATTTCTCCTTGCGGCTTAAATGTTTTCGCCGCCTGATTCGCACGCACCAGCTCCATAATCGGCTCAGGCTGAACGCCGCCTACGATAAACAGGCTCATATTGGTCGGATGGTAGAAGGTGTGATAGCACTCATACAGCAGCTCCTTCGTAATATCCGTGATGGAAGCAATCGTTCCGGCAATATCAATATGTACCGGATGTACATGGAACATCGTCTCGATCAGCCCAAAATACGAGCGCCAATCCGGATTATCGGCATACATGTTGATTTCCTGGCCAATAATGCCTTTTTCCTTTTCAACGTTTTCATCGGTGAAATAAGGGTTTTGCACAAAATCAATCAGCGTCGTCAAATTTTCCTCAATCTGCCCCGTCGCCGAAAACAAGTAAGCGGTTCGGTCAAAGCTTGTAAACGCATTGGCCGAAGCGCCCTGGGCCGCGAAGACGGAAAAAATGTCGCCCGTCGGCTCTTCAAACATTTTATGCTCCAGAAAATGCGCGATGCCGTCCGGCACCTTCTGCTCCGGCTGACCCTCGACGCGGAAGTGGTTGTCAATCGAGCCATATTTCGTGGAAAAGATCGCGTACGTTTTCTGAAAGCCCTCCTTCGGCAAAATGAACACGGTCAAGCCGTTCGGCAGCTGCTCGGTATAAATCATTTCCTTAACTTGTGGATAAGGGATCGCTTGCACTTAGTTTCCCCCTTTGCTGTCAGTCAAAAAGTAAATCGTATCCAGCGCCACGCGCTGCGCCATCTGTTGAATCTGCTCAGGCGTCGTCCCTGCTACCGCTTCAATCAACGTTGGCACCGACCGCTCCGCGCCGGACAGCCGATTATTGAAATCAAAGGCGATCAGCTCGAACGCGGAATCCTGCAGCTCGCGCAAATGACCGGTAATCATGGCTTTCGTCTGCTGCAGCTCGGTTTCATTGATGCGCCCTTCCTCCATGGCCAGCAGCTGTTCCTTGATAATCGCGACCGCTTTCTCATAATTGGCGATTTCGATGCCCGATTGAATCGTCAGAATGCCCTTGTGTCCGTCCAGACGGGATGACGCGTAATACGCCAGGCTGGCCCTTTCCCGCACGTTCGTAAACAGCTTCGCATGCGGGTAGCCGCCGAGAATTCCGTTGTACATCAGCGCAGCCGGATAAGACTCGTCGCCGTAGGAGGTCGGGATACGCAGCCCCATATTCAGCTTGCCCTGGTTCACATCCAGCCGTTCGACCACTTCCTTCACGGCCTGCACGGAGCGATGCTCCACCTTCAGCGAATAGCCGGCCTCGGCCTCCCGGTCGATCGCAAAGCATTCGGCGACAAGCGGCAAAACTTCCGCGAGCGAGGTGTTGCCGACCACGTACAGATCAATCGGCGCTTCGCGCAGCCAGCTCTCATAACCTGCCGTCAACGCTTCGGCCTCCAGACCGGCCAGATCGGCGATCCGGCCAAGCGGATGCAGCCGATACGGTTCATGACTGCACATTTCTTCCAGGCAGCGCTCGGCTGCATAACGAATTTTATCGTTTACGATCGCTTCCAGCTTTTTCTGAATCGTCGCTTTTTCCGCTTCGATATATTTGTGCGTCAGCTTGCCGTCTTCCCGCGCGGGCTGCGTAACCGCCTCCCCGAGAAATTGCAGCCCTTGGCGCAGCAGCGACTCCCGGCTGGAGACGAAGTCGTCATGAATGACATCCATCCGGAACTGCACCATCTGGTAATCGCCGCGCTTATACACGTCGAAGCCAAATCCGGCTCCGTATAAATCGTCCAGCCGCTCCCGAAACTGCTTCGTTTCAGGAAATGATCTGCTTCCGCGCCGCAGCACAAACGGCACCAATGCCGTTGCGGTAACCGTGTCCTCCTGAAGCGGACGACCGATGTACGCGGAAATCGCAAACGTCTTGAATTGATCGGTGGGCAAAACATGCACACGTATTCCCCGCACTGTTCCCCGTTCAAATTGCACCTGCTTCATTGCCGCAACAGCTCCTCTCGACATCGCATAACCGCCTTTCCGGTTTACATTCCATTATATTCCTCTACAAACCGAAGAAGCAACCGCATGCATGACGGGTTGCTTCTTCTTCTCTGCCCAGCCCTGAGCGTGAGCAGCCTTAGATGCAAAAAATATGTTTGCCGATCGTTTTTATTTGCTTGCGGGTCCAGATCCACTTGGAGGTCGCCGTCTCCGGATTAAAATAATACAGGCAGCCGGAAGTCGGATCAGAGCCGTTGATCGCATCCTGCACCGCCTTGAAGGAGGTTTCATTCGGCGTCAGCCAAATCTGGCCATCGGCGACAGCCGTAAATGCGCCCGGTTGAAAAATAACGCCGGATACCGTATTCGGAAAGCTGGAGGACTTGACCCGATTCAAAATAACGGCCGCCACCGCCACCTGTCCGATATAAGGCTCACCGCGCGCTTCGCCGTTGACCGCATTGGCCATCAGCTTGAGATCCTCCTGCGACAAGCCCAGCTTGGTCGCCTTCGTCATACCGGAAGGGGCCGCACTTGCTCCACCGCCGCCACCTCCGCTTGCACCGGAGCCTGCTCCTGCATTGGCGGTTCCCTGATTGCCGGCTGTGCCGCCGGTTACCCATGGCGGCAAGTCCGCCGCTGTCGCTTTCCAGCCCTTCGTTGCTTCCCACAGCTTCAGCTTCGTTTTGTCGCCCGCAATTCCGTCTACCTTCAGGCCAAATTCAGATTGAAACCATTTCAGCGACTTCAGCGTCTGGTAGCCAAAATCGCCGTCCACATTCCCTTTGTAGAAGCCGAGATGCTTCAAGCGTCCCTGCAGCTCATACGTATCGGCTGTGCCGGAAGCCCCATAACGAATTTCCTGCTTGCTGAAGGTTTGCTCGACAGGCAGACGATGCTTCAGCTCCAGCCCGCCAAACAGCAGCCCAACCAAGGTAACCGTGATGACGATCAGTCGTTTGTTCATAAACGGCAACTCACCTTTCCCCGCCAAACGAACTTGGCAATCTCATTTGCGATTAGTATGAGAAAGGAAATGCGCGATTATGCAAACGTCAGGGGTCCTCCGTCAATTGCCAAAATCAGGAGCTCATCCGGTTCAGCTGGTATTGCTCCAGCGACACCAGCACCTCGCGCGGCTTGCTGCCCTCGTAAGGACCGACAACGCCCTTGGCCTCCATCGTGTCGATCAGCCGGGCCGCGCGCGTGTAACCGATTCTCATGCGCCGCTGAAGCAAGGAAACCGATGCCTGCTTCGCCTCAAGAATAATTTGCACCGCCTGGTCGTACAGCTCGTCTTCGAACGTATCCGGCTCGTCCGGCTTGTCTTCGACCATCGGAACCATGTCCTCCACGTATTCCACCTGACGCTGCGTACGAACAAAATTGCATACCGCTTCGACCTCGGAATCGGACAAAAATGCCCCTTGCACCCGAACAGGCTTGGAAGCCCCCATCGGCAAATAAAGCATATCCCCGCGCCCCAGCAGCTTCTCCGCTCCGGCCGCGTCGAGAATGGTCCGCGAATCAACCTGGGACGAAACGCCGAAGGCGATACGGGATGGAATATTGGCCTTGATGACACCGGTAATGACGTCAACGGACGGACGCTGCGTCGCGATCAGCAGATGAATGCCTGCCGCCCGCGCCATTTGGGCCAACCGGCAGATCGCATCCTCGACGTCATTCGCCGCGACCATCATCAAGTCGGCAAGCTCATCCACGATGACGACAATATAAGGCAGCGGAGCGCCGGTTTGCGTTTCGACCAGCATATTGTTGTAGCCCTCGATATTACGCGTGCCGCTTTTGGAAAACAGCTCATACCGCTTCTCCATCTCCACGACCACCTTTTTGAGCGCAAGCGACGCCCGCTTCGGGTCGGTCACCACAGGTGCAAGCAGATGCGGGATGCCATTGTATACATTCAGCTCAACCATCTTCGGGTCAATCATCAGAAACTTGACCTCGTCGGGCTTCGCCTTAAACAAAATGCTCGTAATAATGCCGTTCACGCAAACCGATTTACCAGAGCCGGTCGCCCCGGCCACAAGCATATGCGGCATCTTGGACAAATTGCCGACAATCGGCTGGCCTGCAATATCGCGGCCCAGCGTGATCGACAGCCTGGACGGCGCATCCTGGAATGCAGCCGTTTCCATGACCTCGCGCATCGTAACAATGGACACTTCCGTATTCGGCACCTCAATGCCGATCGCGGATTTGCCGGGAATCGGCGCCTCCATCCGAATGTCCTTGGCGGCAAGCGCCAGCGCAATATCGTCAGTCAAGCTGACAATCCGGCTCACCTTCACGCCTGTATCCGGTTGAATTTCGTACCGGGTGACCGCAGGTCCGCGCACCACCTCAAGCACCTTGGCGCGTACGCCAAAGCTCTCCAGCGTCGCCTCCAGCTTGCGGGCCACCGCTTTGTAGTCGAGCGAATCGCCGCCCTTGCCGGCAGCAGGCTTGCTGAGCAGCTGCAGCGACGGCAGCTCGTAAGGAATCGTCAGCGGCTTCGCCTTCATCGCAAATTCATCGCCTTCGCCCTGCTGAATCCCGTCCTCGTCGGCCGCCGCACCCGCCGCTTCTCCCGCATCCGCGGAGCCTGCTGCTTGTCTCCCGCGATCTGCGGCCACAGCGGCGGCGGTCGCAGTGCCGGCTGTCAGCCCGGTTCCCCCAGCAGCCCGATTACGGTCTGGCTGCGTATCAGCGTAGCTTTCCTGGCGTACCTGCTCCTGAAAATCACGGATAACCGGAATTGGCGATTCCAGCTCCGGCTCAGCTTCGCGCCAAGCCGGCTCCGCCGCCTTCAGCTTCGGTTCCGCCGCATACACCGTTACTTCCTCGGCTTCATCCGCATTGGAATCCGCGTCCGCCTGCTGTGCGCTTGAGCCGGCCTTGCGCTTGCCTGTCGGCTTCGACTGGTTTTCCTCTTCGTCGACGGGCCTCAGCAGCTCCAAGAAAGCGGCGCGCAGCTTGCCCGGCTTGCGAGCTGCAGGCTTATGCGTTTCCTCGCTGAATTCGTCGTCCTCCGCCTGAAGCTGAACCGCCGCGGCCGCGGCCGCAGCTTTTTTCTTGCGGGCAGCGGCTTCCAGAGTCTTGGCTTGACGGCGCTCGACAATTTTCTGCCTGATATATTGGCCAAGCAGCGTGTCCTTAAACGGCTTGCGCGTCTGCAGCTTCTCGGCCAGCTCGCCGATCGACCAGCCGGTAATTAAAATGAGACCCGTCAAAATAAGCGTAATCTGAATAAGACGGGCGCCAAGATTGCCGAACATAAAGAAAAATACGGCATACAAGACCGCGCCAAGCATACCTCCGCCGACGCTGTCGGTTAAAATGTTTTGTCCCTGCTCGCTGCTTTCCAGACCGTCTATAAGGCTGGTCCACGTTTGCGACAAGATTTGCCCTGCTTCGAAATTAGCCTTGGGAAACAGCATGGCGAACAGGCTGATATGGCTCATCAGCAGCAGTGAAAGCAGAATCAGCAATGCGCCTGCTTTCCTTCGGGTACGCCAGACCGGCCACTTGCGCTTCATCATCGCGTACAACGCGACATAAATGCAGACAAGAGGGACGATAAAATCCCACGTTCCGATGACAAATCGGAATAAGTAGGTTAACGAACGGGCGACAGAGCCTTCACGGGACAACGCAATGACAGACAATGTCAAAATGAGTATGCCGTACAGCTCATATTTTAAGTTCGCTTTAATCCCTTTGCCTTTTTTCTTCCTTTTGGCCAAAGCCGTTCACCCCCGTCCGTCCATTATACCATAAACTGGGGTGAAAACATACGTTTCCATTTCGGATATTCTCGCTGCTTGATCGCTTTATCCGCCGATCACCGGCTGAAATTGAATGATCTGTCCCGGAGCAAGCTGCGGGTTCAAATAATGCTGCAGATCACAATGAATCAGCCTGACGATGGCGGCCTGCGAAGCGTTCAGCGGCTGTACCTGCATCGTAATGCCGTGAAGGGCGATTTCCATCTGCGGCAATGCGGCAGACTGCTGCCTCTCCTCCTCCCATCCGTCGAACACGACTTCAAGCGGGAGCACTGTGTAATGACTCATTGAACCATCCCTCCGCCCTGCTGCCGTCGCCGCTCCTCCATCAATTCGTTTAACGTGCGGATCGCCTCGCCTACACCGCCTAGACTGTCTATCAAGCCGTAGCGGACGGCATCCGCCCCAATGACGGTTGTGCCGATGTCCCGGGTCAGCTCACCGGTTTTAAACATCAGCTCTTTAAACTTTTCTTCCTCTACACGGGAATGCCGGGTTACGAAACGGATGACGCGCTCCTGCATTTTGTCCAAATATTCAAAGGTTTGCGGCACTCCGATCACAAGCCCGTTCAGCCGGATCGGATGAATCGTCATCGTAGCCGTCTCGGCAATAATCGAATGCGTAGCAGACACCGCAATCGGCACCCCGATGCTGTGGCCGCCGCCCAGCACAAGCGTCACTGTCGGCTTGGACAAGGTCGCAATCATTTCGGCAATCGCAAGTCCTGCCTCAACATCGCCTCCAACCGTGTTCAAAATAATCAGCACGCCTTCAATCTTCTGATTTTGCTCAGCGGCCACCAGCTGCGGAATCAGATGCTCATATTTCGTCGTTTTATTTTGGGGCGGCAGCACAATATGCCCTTCAACCTGTCCGATAATGGTCATGCAAAAGATGTTGGACTCTCCATTCGGCACTACGGTTTGTCCCAGCTGCTGAATAGCTTCTACCGCGCCATTTTTGCGAATGTCCTCCACTGCCGGCTGCATCGGCGGCTGTACAGGCGCTTGCGGCTGTTGTTCCTGCTTATCCTGATTTAACATCAACGTTCCCCCTCGCCAAGTTCCAAAGCTGCCTATAGTATGGGTCGGCCCGCCGGGAATATGCGCCTATGCAAAAAGCTTCCCGTAAACGCGGCGGCAGCCGGTCGGGAAGCTTTGAGCAAAACGGTTTATAAGGTACAGGGTCAAGTGACTAATGCGAGTGACTATACTTCCATAATAATCGGAAGAATCATCGGTCTTCTTCTGGTTTGTTCATATAAAAATCGTCCGAGTGCGTCTTTCACATGGGTTTTCAGCGAAGCCCACTCATTTACGTTCTCACTCATTAAGCGATGCAGCGTGCTTGTCACGATCCGGTTTGCTTCATCCAGCAGACCTTCGGATTCCCGGACATACACGAACCCTCTGGAGATAATGTCCGGTCCGGACAAAATCTTCCCGTCCTGCTTGCTGAGCGTGACGACCACGACCAAAATTCCATCCTGGGACAGCAGCTTCCGGTCGCGAAGCACGATGTTGCCGACGTCGCCTACGCCAAGACCGTCAATCAGCACGTTGCCGGCCGATACTTTGGAGCCTTTGCGGGCAACGCCATCCGTAATATCAACCGTTTCCCCGTTATCCACGATAAAGATGTTCTCGCGCGGAATACCGACGGATTCAGCCAGCAGCCCGTGATGACGCAGCATCCGGTATTCGCCGTGAATCGGGATGAAATACTTCGGCCGCATCATGTTCAGCATCAGCTTCAGCTCTTCCTGGCTGCCGTGACCCGAAACGTGAACGCCTGTAATCGAACCCGGGCCGTAGATGACATGCGCACCGATGCGCATCAGCTCATCGACAGTCCGTCCCACGTAACGCTCATTGCCTGGAATCGGCGTAGCCGCGATAATGACGGTATCCCCCGGCAAGATGTCAATCTTGCGGTGAGTGGAACGCGCCATCCGCGTCAGCGCGGACATCGGCTCGCCTTGCGAACCTGTGCACAAAATGACGACACGGTCTGCCGCCAGCTTGTTCACTTCCTCCGGCTCAATCAGCATGCCGTCCGGAATGTTCAGATAACCCAGCTCGCTTGCAATCGACACGACATTAACCATACTGCGGCCAATGACGGTCAGCTTGCGGCGGGTTGCCTGGCAAGCGTCAATGACTTGCTGCACCCGGTGAATATTGGAAGCGAAGGTTGCGATAATAACACGCTGTTTCGCCTTGCGGAAAACTTGCTCGATCTCTACGCCTACGCTTCGCTCCGAACCGGTGTAGCCAGGACGCTCCGCATTGGTGCTGTCCGACAGCAGGGCCAGTACGCCCTGTTGTCCGATCGCCGCCATCCGGTGCAAATCGGCATATTGCTCGTTCACCGGCGTCTGGTCAAACTTGAAGTCTCCCGTATGAACCACGTTGCCCTCCGGCGTGGCCAGGCAAACGCCTACTGAATCAGGGATACTGTGATTAGTTTTGAAGAACGTCGCGGTAATCGAACCCATCTTCAGCTCGGAATCCGCTGTGATGACGTTACGCTTCGTTTCGCCAAGCAACCCGGCTTCCTTGAGCTTCGTTTCGATCAAACCGAGCGTCAGACGCGTCGCAAAAATAGGAACATTCAGATTGCGAAGCACATAAGGCAAGCCTCCGATGTGATCCTCATGTCCATGCGTAATCAAGATGCCGCGCACCTTGTCGCGGTTTTCCGTCAAATACGAGATATCAGGAATGACGATATCAATTCCGAGCATGTCCTCTTCCGGAAACTTGAGACCGCAGTCCACCACCACAATATCGTTGGCATACTGCACGACATACATATTTTTCCCGATTTCGCCCACGCCGCCAAGAGCAAAAATCGTTAGTTTATCTATATTTTTCTTAGACAAAGTATTGAAACCTCCTTAGATGATTTGACGACGATTTTTCCTATGAACAACCAAACCAATTGCTAACCGCACCAGTCACTTGCCACCATTATACATGAAAGAATCTCGACTTTACAAGTAATCGGCATCGAGCCGGTTACCCAGGCAGCCGCGTACCCGTTAGCGTAACCAAAAAAAGAAAACCGATGCCGCGAACGGCACCGATTCAGCGAAGACTTCATCCAAGCAGCGAAGCAATGAATTGTCCTTCTTGTTCGGTCACGTTCACGAGCGGGAGTCTCACGCCGCCTACCTGCACACCCTTCAGGTTCAGCGCATGCTTAACCGGAGCGGGATTCGGTACACGGTGCGGACAGAAGAACAACCCTTTAAACACAGGCAAAAGCTTGCCATGCCATTCAGCCGCTTCTCTGACATTCCCCTGCAAGTAGGAGTTTATCATAGTTTTCATTTCTTTTCCAATCACATGTGAGGCGACGCTGATAATCCCTTGCGCACCGACAGCCATAGCCGGCAGCCCCGCGCTGTCGTCACCGCTGTAAACCAGGAAGCCTGGCGCCGCGCCGGCGACGATTTGCGTCAGCTGGTCGGTATCGGCGCAGTCCTTCGTACCGACGATGTTCGGAATTTGCGACAGCCGAATGGTGGTGTCCGCGTCAATATTGACGCCCGTCCGCCCCGGCACATTGTACAGCACCACCGGAATCGACACCGCTTCCGCGATGGCTTTGAAATGCTGGTACAAGCCTTCCTGGGAAGGTTTATTGTAATAAGGAGCTACGAGCAGCAGCGCATCGACGCCGAGCTTTTCCGCTTCCTTGGACAGATGTATGGAATGAGCCGTATCGTTGCTGCCAGTACCGGCAATAATTTTAACCCGGCCCTTCACGTGGCGGACAGCTGTCGCAAAAGCGCGCAGCTTCTCCTCCTCGGTCATCGTCGGTGATTCGCCTGTTGTACCGCAAACTACCAAACTGTCGCTTTGCTGGTCATCTATTAAATAATCAATCAGGCTCTCGAAGCGAGCCCAATCTACATGTGATTGTTCGTCGAATGGGGTTACCATAGCTGTAACCAGTCTGCCGAAATCCACGAAATTCTCCTCCTGCCTTCAAGGGTTGTATTTGTGTTCGTTGATGATCGTCACTCGCGGTGCAAGTTAAATTTGCGGTGCAGCGCTCTGACCGCTTGCGTCAGATCCCTGCCCTCCACCAGCGCCCAGATGGTCGTATTGGAGTCTGCCGATTGCAAAATATGAATATCCTCATCCGTCAGCGCCTCGACGATCGTCGCCATAATGCCGGGGACGCCGTTCATTCCCCCGCCGACAATCGACACTTTGGCGCAGCCGCTTGTGAGGACAGGCGACAAGCCTAGCGCTTGCAAAGCAGCCTCGGCCCGGTCTGCCTCTGAATCAAATACGGTGTACGTGACCCCGGACGGCGTCACATTAATGAAATCCACGCTTATGCGCTGCTGAGCCATCGCCTTGAACACGCGCAGCTGAAGGTCAAACGCCGCCTCCGGAGCCGCAACCCTCAGCTGCGTAATCCCGGCCACATGAGCGATACCGGTTACAAACCGATCGTGAACGTTCCCCGCCGTCCTGGACGGATCAGGATGGGTGACCAATGTCCCCGGCGCTTTGGAGAAGGTGGAGCGCACCCGAACAGGGATGCTCGCGCGCATCGCCACCTCCACCGCACGCGGATGAATGACTTTGGCGCCGAGATGCGCCATGTTGCAAATTTCCGCATAGGATACAACGTCCAGCGCTCTTGCATCCTCTACAAGTCGCGGGTCTGCGGTCAAAATACCGCTCACATCGGTAAAAATATCGACAAGCTCAGCCTGCAGCGCAGCGCCCAGCGCCGTCGCCGATGTGTCGCTGCCGCCGCGGCCGAGCGTCGTCAAATCGCCGTTCGCGCAAGCGCCCTGAAAGCCGGCGACAATCACAACCTGGCCTTGCTCCAGCGCTTCTGTAACCCGCGAAGGGACAACGGTGATGATTTGGGCATGGCCAAAGTCATCGTTGGTCAGAATGCCCGCCTGAGCGCCTGTCAAGGCGATCGCCGGAATGCCCTCCGCGAGCAGCAGGCTGCATAACGTCGCCGCGGAAATCAGCTCGCCGCAGCCAAGCAGCATATCGCGCTCCCTGGGCGGCAGCCGGTCTCCGTTGCGGCCGATCCAATCAAGCAAGGTGTCTGTAGCATAGGGCTCGCCCTTCCGTCCCATAGCCGATACGACGACAACTGGGCTGTATCCTTGTGCGATGGCATCCTGAATATGTGCGATGACATGTGTTCTGGCTTCGGCTGTGGAAAGGGAGGTGCCTCCAAATTTCTGCACCAGGATCTTCAAGCTGATCTCTCCCTTTCTCCACCTGACATTTCCGTCCTGCAAAAGCTTGGCTTCCCGCCGAGAGACAGGAAGCCAGTAGTTAACTGCTAGTTTTGTTCAACCGCGATATACTCCGCAATCTGGACGGCATTCCAAGCCGCGCCCTTGAGAAGGTTATCGGACACGATCCACAGGTTAAGACCGCGCGGATTGCTGAGATCGCGGCGAACCCGTCCGACAAACGTTTCCAGCTTGCCTGCCGCGTCAGTAGCCAGCGGATACTGCTGCTCAGCCGTGTTGTCCTGCAGCACGATGCCTGGAGCATCAGCCAGCAGCTGCTTGACTTCCTCCACCTCGAAGTCCGATTTCAGCTCCACGTAAACCGATTCCGAATGCCCGTAAACAACCGGAATACGTACGCAGGTCGCAGTGACCTCCAGCGTATCGTCACCCATAATTTTCTTCGTTTCGTTGATCATTTTCATCTCTTCGTACGTAAAGCCGTTATCGACAAACTTGTCGATTTGCGGAATCGCATTAAACGCGATCTGGTGCTTCTTAGGCAGCGAGCCTACCGGCAAAATTTGCGGCTCCACTTGCCGGCCGTCCAGCACCTCGCGCGACTGGCGCAGCATCTCCTGGATCGCGCTGGCGCCTGCGCCCGATACCGCCTGGTACGTCGAAACGATAATCCGGGAAATACCGTACCGGTCATACAGCGGCTTCAAGGTTTGCACCATCTGGATCGTCGAGCAGTTCGGGTTCGCAATGACGCCTTTATGCTCGCTTACTTTATCAATGTTGACCTCAGGGACAACCAGCGGCGTTTCCGGGTCCATGCGGAATGCGCTTGTGTTGTCTACGCAAACCGTTCCGCGCTGGATGGCTTCGGGAATGAGCACCTTACTGACGTCTCCGCCCGCGCTGAACAACGCGATGTCCACGCCTTCGAATGCTTCCGGCGTAGCTTCCTGAACCGTTACTTCCTGCCCTTTAAACGAAATCTTCTTTCCTGCCGACCGGGCGGAGGACAGAAGCTTGAGTTCTTGAATGGGAAAGTTCCGCTCGGCCAGCAAACGGATAATTTGTTCTCCTACGGCACCTGTTGCTCCAACGACAGCAACGTTAAACAATTTCTGATTCGACATATGGTTCTCTCCCCTGGGATAAATGATAACTGTCAGCTGCATGTAACATGTTCTGTCACAGACGGCTTAATAATTAAAGCGTTCGATCAGCATCGGCTGAAGCTGCTTGCCTTGCAGCGCGGCCTCGCAGGCTTCCATAATCAGATCCATGCGGGCAACGAGCGAGTTCGGCTTCGCAGCAGGCGCGTCCTGCCCGAACGGAACGAAGTAAACGTTTTTCGTAATGAGCAGCTTGCCGACATTCATCGCGTTGAGTCCGAGTCCGTCATTGGTGGAAATCGCCAGCACCAGCGGGCGCTGGTTGCGCATCTGCGCCTTCGCCGCCATCAGGACGGGACTCTCCGTCATCGCATTGGCCAGCTTGCTTGTCGTATTCCCTGTACAAGGAGCAATCACCATTACGTCCAAGAGCTTGGAAGGACCGAGCGGCTCGGCATCTACAATTGAAGAAATAATATCATTTCCTGTGATCTCTTTCAACTGTTTTTGCCAACTTTCCGAGCTTCCGAATCGCGTATCTGTTGTCATAATCGTATTTGTGACAATTGGCACAACCTTTGCTCCGGCATCCGTAAACCGCTTGATTTGCGGCATCACTTCTTCAAATGTGCAATGCGAGCCGGTCAGCGCAAAGCCTACGGTCACCTTATTCCACTCCATGTTGTTCATTCCCCCTTGACTGTGCATGCTCCATAATCAGGCGGCTGATCGTATCCGCCATGATCCGTCCTGCAGTTTTAGGCGCGACAATGCCGGGCAGGCCCGGAGCAAGCATCGCCTTGATCCCCCGCTTTTCGGCAAAGCGAAAATCCGTTCCTCCCGGCTTCGAGGCCAGATCAATAATCAGCGCGCGCGACGATACATTAGCAATGATCTGCGCCGTTAAAATCAGCGAAGGAATGGTATTGAATATAAAATCAGCGCCCGCTACCCGGCCAATCAGCGCTTGCGTATAAAACGGATTCAGCCCCATCTCGGCCGCCCGGGCGAAAGCATCGGATTTGTGAACGCCAACCGACACCTGAGCGCCCATTCCCTGCAAGGTTCGCGCCAACGTCATGCCGGTGCGTCCAAATCCCAGCACAATCGCATCCGCACTGTGAATCGTAATATCCGTATTTTGAATGGCCATCATAATGGCGCCCTCGGCCGTCGGGATCGAGTTGTGAATCGCCACATCGTCGCGGTCAAACAATTCCACAAGTGCAATGCCGTGGGCTTTGCACAGCTCGCGCAAATAAGGCTTCGCCATTCCGGTAAACACAGTCGCGTGACCTGGCAGCGCAGCGACATGCGCGGGAGTCAGCCGCAGCTCCTTGGATGAAAACAGACTGTCCACCCGCCCCTGGTCATCGGTTCCGACCGCAGGCAAAATTACCGCATCCATGCCGGCGAGCGCCTCCGGCGTCAGCTCCTCTTTCGTGATCCCGCTGAATCCGTTCTGGAGATTGTCAAACCCGATCAGTGTCACAGACGCATCCAGCTCGGCGCATTTGTGGATGACCTCAAGCTGCCTGGCATCTCCTCCGATCAAAGCCGTTTGAATCCCGGTCAGCATGCCCTCTCACCTCTTTCTGAGTCGCTTTCGATACGTCATCTTATGCGACTGCCCAGAGATGGGTTCCAGTTGGGTCATGCTTGGAAGCCCGATGCTTTCGCTGCCCTTCGGCACGGCCCAGGCAGGCGAACAAAAAAAGGCCAACCGGCGCATGGCGGTTGACCTTCCCCTATGAGAGACGCCTCGTCAGAAGGCGTCTTTATTTGTTTTGTCCCGCCCTGCCTTGCGGTAAGCTCAGGCTGTGCCCGTATGGCCGAAGCCGCCGGCGCCCCTTACGGTGGCATCCAGCTCTGCGACTTCCTGCAGCTCGATCTGCGGCACGAGCTGGAAGACCATTTGCGCGATCCGCTCCTTGCGCTCAATCGTAAACGGCTCGCTGCCATGATTGATAAGCAGCACCTTCACTTCGCCGCGATAATCGGCATCAATCGTGCCCGGCGTGTTCAGGCTTGTGATGCCATGCTTGAGCGCCAATCCGCTGCGAGGGCGAATCTGGGCCTCCAGGCCACCGGGCATAGCCAAAGCAAAGCCGGTCGGAATAAGCGTGCGCTGCCCGGGCGCCAGCACAACCGGCTCCGTCACGGCCGCGTACAGATCAAATCCGCTGGCCAGCTCGGACATCTTCACCGGCAGCGGCACATCCTCAGCGCCCGGCAGCCGTTTAATTTGGACATGAAATCGTTCAGACAAGCTGATCCCTCCTGAATCCTTGAATGGCGTCGCCGGACTGGCCGACCATCGCCACCGCAAATGGCGTTGCAAACAGCCTGGCTGTCAGCTCGCGAATTTGCTCCATTTCTACCCGCTCGATCCGTTCGATAATTTCATCAAGGCTGTAATGCTTGCCAAGCATCAGCTCGTTTTTCCCGATCCGGTTCATCCGGCTGCTGGTGCTTTCGAGACTGAGGATCAAGCTCCCCTTCATCTGCTCCTTGCCCTTGCGCAGCTCAGCGTCGGTCAACCCACGCTGCTTCAAATCGGTCATCATCTCCAGCGTCACGTTCAGCACCTCGGACGTCTGCTTGGGCGCTGTGCCGGTATAAATCGTGAACAGTCCGCCGTCCTGGTAGGAGGTGTGATAGGAATAGACCGAGTAGGCAAGCCCCCGCTTCTCGCGAATTTCCTGGAACAGACGCGAGCTCATGCCGCCGCCGATCGCATTGTTCAGCAAAACCATCGCGTACAAATTGTCGTCGGTAATCGGCAAGCCGGGCAGCGACAGGCAAATATGATTTTGCTCCGTCTTCTTCTGATGATAAGCCAGATCGCTGTGGAAGCCCAGCGGTTGACGTTGATCCGGCGCATCCGTTCCGGCAAAGCCGCCAAAATGACGCTCAATCAAAGCCAGCACATCGTCACCGATGTTGCCTGCAATGCTCACAACGGTGTTGCCCGGCGTGTAATAAGCCTTCATATAGTCACGCAGCGTGTCGGACGTCATCGGAGACAAGTTTTGCTCGGTCCCGATGATCGTGTAACCAAGCGTATGCTCGCCAAACGCCGCACGTGCGATCAGATCATGCACCATGTCATCGGGCGTATCCTCGTACATCGAGATTTCCTCATAGATGACATTTTTCTCTTTCTCCAGCTCCTCGGTTTCGAAAAGCGAGTTGAAAAACATATCCGACAGCACTTCAACCGCCAGCGGCAAATGCTCGTCAAGCACCTTGCAGTAATAGCAAGTGTATTCCTTGGATGTAAAAGCGTTCACATTGCCGCCGATGCCGTCAAAAATTTCGGCGATTTCTTTAGCCGAATATTTGGCGGTTCCTTTAAACAGCATATGTTCAATAAAGTGCGAAATCCCGTTATTGGTCTCCGTTTCATTACGCGACCCGGTTTTCACCCAGATGCCAAATGCCACTGAACGGCATGTCGGAATTTTCTCGATCACAACCCGCAGTCCGTTATTGAGGGTATATTTGTCCAAGCACGGATGCCTCCTCATTCGTATTTCGCTCATGCCGCCGCTTGCCGCCAACCCGCAATCATTCAGGCAACCTAATTTAGATATTACCATTATTGACCGGGCGACTCAACCTCCGGCAGCCGCTGTGGAGACAGCACTTCGCTGACCGTGCCGAGCTGCAGCCCTTTGCTGCGGACGGCTCCGATGATCCCGCTCAGCGCTTCGCTGCTGGGAGCGGTCGGATGCATCAAGATCAGCGTGCCGGGTTCAACCCGCGCGGCTACCTTGCGAACAATGGACGCCGCAGGCGGCTTCTTCCAGTCAACCGTATCCAGCGTCCACAGGATCGTGCGCAGCTTGAGGCTGTGCGCCGCATCGACCGTCGTTTGATTGAAGTCTCCGGACGGAGGAGCAAACAAGCCGCCGCTGACTCCAACCTGCTCGCGCAGCAGCTTCTCCGTTTTGGCGATTTCGGTCTCATTTTGCGCGCGGGACAGCGTGCTCATATTTTTATGCGAATAAGCATGGTTGCCGAGCTCATGCCCGTGACCCGCGATCGTTTTCGCCATCTCGATATGCTTGGACAGCCACATCCCGTCGAGAAAAAAAGTCGCCCTGACGTTCTCCCGCTTGAGGGTCGCCAGCATCTGGTCCAAATGCTCGTCTCCCCAGGCCACATTAATCATCAGCGCGACAAGCGGCTTATGCGGATTTCCTTTGTAGACGGGAAGCGGGCCCAGCTGGTCCAGCCCGACCTTAGGCGTCAGCTCCCGGTAAATCAGCGGCGGGGGTGTCGGATATCCTTGCGCCTCTGCAGCAGCCAGCGACTTGTCAATATCCACCTCGCGGCCGCTGTAGCCAGGGACCGCTTTCCAGACCCGGTCGATTTTTGCGTCAATCGGGGCTCTGTACCGTTTGGCCGCTTCGGCCTCAATCCACTGCAGCGCAGCGGCGCGAGGCGTGTCTGCTTCGGTCTGCATAAGCTGCGCCAGCGCTTGAAGCGTGTTCGTTTCGCCAAAGCTTCGCGCCATCCCGCTGGCTGCACGGGCATCGCTGACAAACTGCTTAATCGCACTGGATTGCTGCAGCAGCACGAACACGATTCCCAGACTGGCCGCGGCGAACAGCAGCCGTGTTTGCTTGTTCCGGTCCATAGTCGAATCTCCCGCTTCTTCATGTGTTTGTCCCAATTTATGCGGAAGCTGGGTGATTTAGACCTGGGACAGCCCGGATTCGGCCTGGCGAAGCTGGCGCGCCTAACCGCGCATAACAAAAAAGAGACAGACAGCATCTGGCTCTTTCTTCATTGCGCCGGCATCCGGAGACGCCATGCTTGATTTTGATTAAGATTGGGCTGGCGCGGCTGGCGGAGTCAGCAGCACTTTACGGGACAAGTTGACACGGCCTTGCGCATCAATTTCCGTAACTTTGACCGTCAGCTGATCCCCGATTTTGACGACATCCTCTACCTTGGCCACACGTTCTGTGGACAGCTGCGAGATATGGACAAGACCGTCTTTACCCGGCAAAATTTCAACAAAGGCGCCAAACTTCTCAATGCGCTTCACCGTGCCGAGATAAATTTCGCCAACGACCACTTCACGTACGATGCCTTCGATAATCGAACGGGCCTTCTCGTTCATCTCGCTGTTGGACGATGCAATAAATACGCGCCCATCCTGCTCGATATCTATTTTTACGCCGGTTTCTTCGATAATTTTGTTAATAATTTTGCCGCCGGCTCCGATGACATCGCGGATTTTGTCCGGATTAATTTGCATCGTAACGATCTTCGGCGCATATTGGGACAGCTCGCTTTTCGGCGTCGAGATCCGTTCCATCATTTTGCCGAGAATGTGCATGCGTCCTTCTTTCGCCTGCTCCAGCGACTGGTTCAAGATATCGCGGTTAATACCGTCAATCTTGATATCCATTTGCAGCGCTGTGACCCCTTTGGCCGTACCGGCCACCTTGAAGTCCATATCGCCGAGGTGATCTTCCATCCCCTGAATATCCGACAAGATCGAGAAGTGCTCGCCGTCCTTGATCAGACCCATTGCAATGCCCGCTACCGGCGCCTTGATCGGAACGCCTGCATCCATCATCGCCAGCGTGCTTGCGCAAATGCTCGCCTGGGACGTGGAGCCGTTGGACTCCAGCACCTCGGAAACGAGGCGGATCGTGTACGGGAACTCGACCTCATTCGGAATGACGGCTTCCAATGCGCGTGCGCCGAGGGCTCCATGTCCGATTTCACGACGGCCCGGAGGACGAAGCGGTCTTGCTTCCCCTACGCTGAACGGCGGGAAGTTGTAATGATGCATGAAGCGTTTGGACTCTTCCAGGTCGATTCCGTCGAGAATCTGCACATCGCCAAGCGCGCCAAGCGTACAAATCGACAGCGCCTGCGTCTGACCGCGGGTAAACAGACCGGAGCCGTGCGTACGGGGCAGCAAGTTAATGTCGCATTCGATCGGACGGATTTCTTCCAGCGCCCGTCCATCCGGACGAACCTTGTCATGTGTAATCAAACGGCGCACTTCTTCTTTGACGATATCATAGAGCGTTTCCTTCACATCGTCCATCTTGTCCGGCGTCTCGGCGTAGACAGCGATGAAATGCTCCTTCGCTTCACTATTGATGGCGTCAATGGCATCCTGGCGAGCATGCTTCTCGGCAATTTTCACCGCTTCAACCAGCCGGGCTTGCGCGAATGCGCGAACCGCCTCATTGACCTCCGCGTCAACCGCATGCAGCTTGACTTCCATCTTCGGACGGCCGACCTGCGCAACCAGCTCCTCCTGAACGGCGACAATTTTGCGAATCTCGTCATGGCCAAACATAATCGCTTCCAGCATCACTTCTTCAGGAACTTCGTCCGCGCCTGCCTCAACCATCATGATCGCGTCCTTCGTGCCTGCAACGACCAGATGAATATCGCTTTTCTCGGCTTGCGCCAGCGTCGGGTTGATCACAAACTCGCCGTCAACGCGACCGACGATGACGCCGCCGACCGGACCGCTAAACGGTACATCGGAAATGCTGAGCGCTGCCGAGACGCCAATCATCGCGGCCATCTCTGGCGTGCAATCCTGATCCACGCTCATCACAATCGCTACAACCTGCACATCGTTGCGGAAGCCTTCCGGGAACAACGGGCGGATCGGGCGGTCTGTCAGACGGCTCGCCAAAATCGCCTTTTCGCTCGGGCGGCCTTCACGTTTAATAAAACCGCCGGGAATTTTACCTACCGAGTACAAACGCTCCTCGTAGTTCACCGTCAGCGGGAAAAAGTCGAGATCCTTCGGCTCGGCGGAAGCCGTTACCGTACATAACACAACCGTATCTCCATAGCGGGCGACGACGGCGCCGTTGGCCTGCTTGGCCAAGCGGCCTGTCTCCAGCACCAGTTGGCGGCCGCCGAGGTCCATTTGCACCTTGCTTTCCATAAACAACCTCCTATAATTGGCGTTCGTTCATAACATGTGTCGCGAGATTCGCTTATGTATGCCCGTTCGCGCGCAAGCTAATCTTCTACATCATTCTTCATTATGGCTAGCATTTCCTTCTTTTCACGAAAACATTAGCCAAAAAAAGCAATCCCGCGTCCTGCAGCCTCCAAATGACGATGATCTGGAAGCGCCTGAAGGACAAACGTGATTGCTTTGATTGCCGAGCTTGCGCGATTAGCGGCGCAGACCGAGTTTTTCAATCAACGCGCTGTAACGCTGAACGTCCTTGTTTTTCAAGTACGTCAGCAACTTACGGCGTTGACCGACCATTTTCAACAGACCGCGGCGAGAGTGGTGGTCTTTCTTGTGGGTTTTCAAGTGAGCTGTCAGGTTTACGATGTTTTCAGTCAAAATCGCAACTTGCACCTCAGGAGATCCCGTATCATTCTCGTGGGTTTTGTGCGTAGCAATAAGTTCATGCTTGCGCTCTTGTGTCAATGCCATGTTCATTCACCTCCATAATTATGTTATCCCCGGTAGCCCAGAGACCGTCGGAGTCTCGTTTCTCCACGCTACGGTTTATTCGATCACGGCTCTTCGCGAGCGTCGTCCAGGACGACGTTTTCCGAATCGACAACGTTTTTTAGTATACCACAAGCCCTGGGCAAAAGTAAAATAAAAAATGGAATAAGCCCGCGGACCGCTAATTAACCAGCGCCAGCGCCTGGCGCGCCGTATCCGCATCATCGCGAATTTGCGCAACCAGCTCGGTTACCGACGCAAAGCGGCGCTCCGGACGAATAAAATGAATCAGCCGCACCTGCACCGTTTCGCCGTAAATATCGGCAGCGAAGTCAAACAGATGCGCCTCCAGCGACGGATGAATCAGCGTCCCCTCAAACGTCGGCTTGACGCCGATGTTCATCACCCCGTCATGCCAGCTTCCGGCTACGCACACCTGAACGGCGTACACCCCGTTTGCAGGCAGTACATACGGGTCCTTGAGCAAAATATTCGCTGTCGGAAACCCGATCGTCCTTCCGCGGGCGTCGCCATGCACAACTTCACCCTCCAGCTGATACGGACGGCCGAGCAGTTCAGTGACATCGCCGGCTTGTCCAGCCTGCAGACATTGCCGGATTCGCGTGCTGCTCACCTTTTCCCCGGCACGCACGAACGGGCGCACGATTTCCACGGCAAACCGGCCCTTGGCCAGCTCGCATAACGTATCCGGCGTGCCCGCGCCCTGGTGGCCGAAGCGGAAATCAAATCCGACATATACCGTATCCAGGTTCAACGGGACTAACATATGCTCCACGAATTCTTCGGGCGTGAGCCGCATGAACGACTCGTTAAAATCCACCATATACGTGACATCTACGCCAAGCTCGCTTAAAATCTCCCGCTTCGTCCAACGGGGCGTCAGCAGCCTGACATAGTGATCCAGGCCAAGCACCTGACGCGGATGGGGGTGAAAGGTCATAATCGCGCTGACCGCGCCAAGCTCGCGGCTCCGCTTCACCGCGCGTCCAATCACTTCCTGATGACCAAGATGGACGCCGTCGAAATCTCCGATTGCCAGCACCTGCGGCTTCTGATTCGCCCATCGCCCGAGCTCTAGCGGAAACGAAAGCGATACTGTTTGCATCATCGTTACGTTCACCTACATTTGCGCGAAAATTTTGACAGCCTGCAGCGCCTGCAGCTCCTGGTTCCATTCGAACACGCCGACAGCTTGCTGCGGCGCGCCTGTAAATGCCGCGATTCGGTCCAGCAGCTCCGGTTCCGCCTGCTGCAGGTTCGCAAACTGCTCCAGCGTCAGCCGGACCCTCTGGCCCTGCCTGGCCCGAGCGGCTTGCTCGGCGGACAGCGTAACGTTCGGCAGATGCCGGAGCGCCTCCTCAATCGGCACAAGCCGGTCCGTCAGCTCGCCGCGATCCGCCAGCTCCTGCAGCTGCTCCAGCGTCAGGCAGCTCGCCTCGGTCAAGCTGCCCGTAGACGTCCGGACCAGCTCGCCCATCACGGCAGGCACCCCCAGCGCTTTGCCGATATCGGCGCAAAGGGTCCGAATGTAGGTCCCTTTGGAGCAAAGCACGCGAAAGCGGATCGTCGGCTGCTCAGGCTCCCAATCCGTGTCCAGCACATCAATCCGGTAAATCGTTACCGTCCGAGACTTGCGCTCGACCTCGATGCCCTGACGGGCCAAATCATACAGCCGTTTGCCGTCTACCTTGACGGCAGAGTACATCGGCGGCACCTGTTCGATTTGTCCGACAAAGCTGCGCACAGCTTCGACGGCCGCTTCCGGTGAAACCCGCGCTTTGACCTCTGCATCCTTGACAAGCGTAGCGCCGGTCAAGTCTTCCGTATCGGTGGCCAAACCAAGCCATAAGCAAGCCTCGTATTCCTTCGGCAAATCCTGAATATACTCAACGACGCGCGTCGCTTTCCCGATACATAAAGGGAGCACGCCGGTGACCATCGGATCAAGCGTGCCGGTATGACCGATCCGCTTGATCTTCAGGATGCGGCGCGCCTTGGCAACAACATCATGAGACGTAAATCCTTTGGGCTTCCAAATCGGCAAAATACCGTCCAGCATCATTAAAGCGCACTCCCCACTTCATGAACTACCCGGTCGATAGCCTCCTGCAGCGTCCCTTCGACCGTGCAGCCGGCTGCGCGAATATGACCGCCCCCGCCAAAGCGCTGGGCGATTTCGGCTACATTGACCAGGCCGCCGGAGCGCAGGCTGACTTTCACCACGCCGGTCTGCTTTTCCTTAAACAGCATGCCGACCTGTACGCCTTCCACGTTCCGCGCATAGTTGACCAACCCGTCCATATCTTCGCTGGATGCGCCCGTAGCGCTTAGCTCCGCCGCAGAAACGGACAGCCAGGCTACCCGTTTGTCGTGAGCGAAGCTAAGTGTGCCCAGACCAGACTTGAGCAACGAAATTTGCGGAAACGTCATCGTCTCCAGCAGCTTTTCCGCCAGCTCATGGCCCTGCACGCCCCGACCGAGCAAATCTGCCGCAATTCGCATCACTTTCGGTGATGTATTGGAATAGCGGAAGCCTCCCGTATCCGTCAGCAAGCCGGAATAAATACAACGGTCCCAGGCGTCCGAGCAAGCGACAAGTTCCAGCTCGCCGGCCAAATCGTATAAAACCTCAACCGTCGCCGCCGCTTCGGATCTGACGAGATTAACCGTTCCGAACCCGTCATTGGTCGCATGGTGGTCGATGTTCAGCAAACGCGCATCCGGCGCAAAGCACCGGTGTACTTGCCCAATCCGCGAAAAATCCGCACAATCCACCGCAATAACGGCCCCATACGTACGGGCAGGCGGCTGCTCCTCAAAATTCACGATCGGATGCGGACCGGCCATGTACAAAAACTTGCCCGGCATCCGGCCTTCATTGATCAACGTAAAGGTTTTGCCAAGCGCATGCAGCATCCAGGCTACGCCAAACGTCGATCCGGCGGCATCCCCATCCGGCTGGATATGGGATACCACCAGAAAGTCGTCGTGATTGCGGATGAAATGAGCTGCCGCTTGAAGCTGTACGGCGTACTCCGATTCCATCATGCGTTCGATTCCCCTTCATTGATCTGATGCAGAATCGACTGGATTTTGGAGCCGTAATCAATCGACGTATCGAACTTGAACAGCAGATCCGGAATTTTGCGCATCCGGATTCGTTTGCCCAGCTCTGTACGAATAAAGCCGGAGCTGCGGCTGAGCGCTTTAAGCGTCTCTTCCCGCTGCTCCTCGCTGCCGAGTACGCTCAGGTATACCTTGGCCTGGGAGTAATCATTTGTCACATCAACCCCGGTCACGGTAATAAAGCCAATCCGAGGGTCCTTCAGCTCCGACTGGATAATTTGACTGATTTCTTTCTTGATTTGCTCGCCAACTCGACCTACGCGAATTTTAGCCATAGCGAATCACCTCTTATCTCTCTACAGTCTCCATGACGAAGGCTTCAATAACGTCTCCTTCTTGAATATCGTTGAATTTCTCAACCGATATACCGCACTCGTAACCTTGGGCGACTTCCTTCACATCGTCCTTAAACCGCTTGAGCGAGTCTACCTTGCCTGTGAACACGACGATACCGCTCCGGATAACGCGCAGCTCCGCATTCCGGTTGATTTTGCCGGATGTAATCATGCAGCCTGCAATAGTGCCGACCTTGGACACTTTGAACACGTTGCGGACCTCAGCCTGACCGATGACCACTTCTTTGAAGGTTGGATCAAGCAAGCCCTTCATGGCCGCTTCGATCTCTTCCATCACTTTGTAAATGATGCTGTGCAGACGAATGTCGACCTTTTCCTGGTCTGCTGTGTTTTTCGCTTGCGGCTCCGGACGAACGTTGAAGCCGATCACGATGGCGTTGGAGGCCGATGCCAAAATAACGTCGGATTCCGTCACAGCGCCTACGCCGCTGAGCAAAATTTTAACACGCGCGCCTTCTACGTCAATTTTCTCCAGCGAGCCCTTCAGCGCTTCCGCCGAGCCTTGAACGTCCGCCTTGATAATGACGTTCAGGTCCTTGATTTCGCCTTCCTTGATCTGTTTGTACAGATCGTCGAGCGTCACGCGGGAGTTCGCGCCCATCTCGGATTGACGCAGCGTAATCGCGCGTTTTTCCGCGATAGCTCTTGCTTTGCGCTCGTCCTCAAACACGAGGAACGGATCGCCGGCTTGCGGCACCTCGGTCATCCCGGTAATTTCAACCGGTGTGGACGGACCCGCTTCCTTGAGACGCTTGCCCTTGTCGTTCACCATCGCACGCACGCGGCCAAAATGAACGCCCGCTACGAAGCTGTCGCCGACCTTGAGCGTACCGTGCTGGATAAGCACACGCGCAACCGGGCCTTTACCTTTGTCCAGCTCGGCCTCAATGACCGTACCTCTTGCCCGCTTGTTCGGGTTCGCTTTGTATTCCTGCACCTCGGATACAAGGAGAATCATGTCGAGCAGATTTTCCAGGCCGATCCGCTGCTTCGCGGAAATGTTGCAGAAAATCGTATCGCCGCCCCACTCTTCAGGGACAAGCTCATACGCGGTAAGCTCTTGCTTGATATGATCCGGATTTGCGTCCGGCTTGTCGATTTTGTTCACCGCTACGATAATCGGCACCTTCGCCGCTTTCGCATGGGCAATCGCTTCAATCGTCTGCGGCATGACGCCGTCATCCGCCGCGACCACAATAATGGTAATATCGGTAACCTGTGCTCCGCGAGCCCGCATCGAAGTAAACGCTTCGTGGCCCGGCGTATCGAGGAACGTAATTTTTTTGCCGTGCGTCTCAACCTGGTAAGCGCCGATATGCTGCGTAATGCCGCCTGCTTCGCCCTCGGTCACATTTGTTTTACGGATCGCATCCAGCAGCGTCGTTTTACCATGGTCAACGTGACCCATGATCGTTACAACCGGCGGACGCTCCAGCAGATCCTCGTCCTCGTCCTTCTCTTCGAAGTTCTCGAACTTGTCTTCCTCGACCGGAATTTTCAGTTCGATTTCGACACCGTAGTCCGAAGCCAGCAATTGGATCGCATCCAGATCAAGCTCCTGGTTGATCGTAGCCATAACGCCCAGGAACAACAGCTTCTTGATAACCTCGGAAGCATCCTTATGCAGCGATTTGGCCAGCTCGCCGACGGTCATTGTGCCGCGCACGATAATTTTCTTCGGCGTATTGTCGATCTTCGGCTTCGGCGGCTCGGCGTTGAATCTGCCTTTGCCTTGCGCGCGGCCGCGGCCGCCCGGGCCCTTGCCGCCCGTTCTGTTGTCGTCAAACCGGCGTTGCCCCGGTCTGGACGGCTTCTTGCCTAATTTATCCGCATCCGACTCGTTCGGACGGGAGGAAGCATTCGCGCCCGCACGGTTGTTAAAGCTACCGCGCCGGTTATCGGAGCGTTGACCCTGACCTCCGGCTGATGCGCCTTGACCGGCCGCAGGACGACCGCCGCCCTGACTTTGGCCTCCGCCTTGACGGTAACCGCCGCCTTGGCCTCCTTGACCGCCCGGACGGCTTTGCCCACCGCCCTGGCCTCCTTGACCGCCTTGGCGATAGCCGCCTCCGCCTTGGCCTCCTTGACCGCTCGGACGGCTTTGTCCGCCGCCCTGGCCTCCTTGACCGCCTTGGCGATAACCGCCTCCGCCTTGGCTTCCTTGACCGCTCGGACGGCTTTGTCCGCCGCCCTGGCCTCCTTGACCGCCTTGGCGATAGCCGCCTTGGCCTCCTTGACCGCTCGGACGACCTTGACCGCCGCCTTGACCGCCTTGGCGGTAGCCGCCTCCGCCTTGGCCGCCCGACCGATTTTGTCCGCCGCCTTGGCCTCCGCTTCCTTGACGATAGCCGCCGCTTCCTTGACCGCCTTGACGGCTGCCGCCGCCCTGGCCTCCTTGACGACTTGGTCCGCCCTGGCTGCCGCCTTGCGCACGCTCAGCGCTTGCGCCTTGGCTCTGGGTTCTTTCCTCTGACGGCTCGCTGCCGGCTCTTGGCGCCGCCTGTACAGGCTGGCTGCCGCTGCGTTGCTCCGGCTTAGGTTGTACTGCTACAGTTTGTGGTTTCGATGAGTTAGAAATACTTGCACCTCTTTCCGAAGACTTGCCGCCTTGTCCGGCTCCGCCTTCACGTTTTGCTGCCGCGTTTGCTTTAATGTCTTTGAAAAATTTCTCTACACTATTCACCGCATCGTTCTCCATTACGCTCATATGGTTGTTGACCGGGAGTCCCAGCCGCTTCAAAATGGTGATGATTTCCTTGCTGCTCATGCTTAAAGACTTTGCATATTCGTAAACTCTGAGTTTGTCTTTATTATTGTCCTGTTTGGTCAATACAGTCCACCTCCGAGCTTTTTTTACGGCTTCAGCAGCAGTCTAGCAAATCCCTGATCGGCAACAGCAATGACAACCCGCGTTTCTTTTCCGATACTCGCCCCCAACTGCTCGCGGCTGCCGTACTGATGGATAGGAACCTGATAGTGGCTGCATTTGTCATTCAACTTCTTAAACGTATTCTCAGAAGCGTCCTCGGACACAATCACCAGCTTAGCTTCCCCGCTGCGGATCGACTCAATCACAGCTTCTTCACCGGTAACCAGCTTGCCGGCGCGCATCGCGAGACCCAGATTGGAAAAAAATCGGTTATTCATCGTCATCCTCATCCGCCGACTGTTTCCCGGCTATAAACTCGTCTTCGACCTTGATAAAATCTTGCTCCAGCGCGTCGTAAATGTCCGGGCTAACCTGCGCCTTCAAGGCGCGATCCAGCGCCCTGGACTTTTTCGCGAGCTTGAAACAGGACAGCTTGCCGCACAGGTAGGCGCCCCGGCCAGCCTTCTTGCCCGTCAGATCAATGAGCAGCTCACCGGTCGGGGTTTTCACAACGCGGATCAGCTCCCGCTTTGGCATCATCTGCTGGCAGGCGACGCACTTGCGCAGCGGTGTTTTTCTAGGCTTCATCGGTTTATCCCCTCCCCCCCGTATGGCTTATCCGCCTAGTCCCTGCCGGGTCTAGTCAATGCTGACCGAATCCTGATGCATTTCTTCGGTAAACGTCTTCGGACGTCCGAATTCCTGCTCGGCTTGCGTCTCGCTTTTGATATCAATTTTCCAGCCGGTCAGCTTGGCCGCCAGCCGGGCATTTTGCCCCTTGATGCCAATCGCCAGCGACAGCTGGTAATCCGGCACGATCACGCGCGCCATCTTCTCGGCCTCGAACACCTGCACCTCGATAACCTTGGACGGGCTGAGCGCATTTGCCACGTATTCATCGACGCCTTCCATCCACCGGACGATGTCGATTTTCTCCCCCTTCAGCTCGCCGACAATCGTCTGCACGCGCATGCCCTTCGGGCCTACGCAAGAGCCGACCGGATCAACCTCGGGGTTGCGCGAATGCACCGCAATTTTCGAACGGAAGCCGGCTTCGCGCGCTACGGAGCGAATTTCGACGACACCCTGGAAAATTTCCGGAACCTCCAGCTCAAACAGCCGCTTCAACAATCCCGGATGCGTGCGCGAGAGGATGATCTGCGGCCCCTTGGTCGTATTTTCGACCTTCGTAATATAAGCCTTCACCCGGTCGCCCTGCTTGAACTTGTCAGTCGGCATCAGCTCCGTCAAAGGCATCACCGCTTCGATCTTGCCGAGGTCAATATACAGGTTGCGCTGATCCTGACGCTGCACGATGCCGTTGACGATGTCTTCCTCTTTGTCCACGTAAGCGTTGTAGATCAGACCGCGCTCCGCTTCGCGGATTCGCTGGGTAACAACCTGCTTCGCCGTTTGCGCGGCGATGCGTCCGAAGTCGCGCGGCGTCACCTCGATCTCCACGATATCGTTTAATTGGTAATTCTGATTGATTTCTCTGGCAGCGAATAACGAAATTTCCAGCCGCGCATCGAGCACTTCATCCACGACAGTTTTGCGCGCATACACTTTAATCATCCCGGTATGGCGGTTAATGTCGACACGCACGTTTTGCGCCGTGTTGAAGTTTCGCTTGTAGCCGGAGATCAAAGCCGCTTCAATCGCGTCGATCAACAGCTCCTTGGCGATGCCCTTCTCGCGTTCAATTTCGTTTAACGCTTCGATAAAATCCATGTTCATGTCGTTGGAGTTCCCCCTCTCATCAAATACGAAGCCCCCGCAGGGGCGGCGGTGTTAGAATACGATGGCAAGCCGCGCGCTCGCGACCTTCTCGGAGGGCAGACGGTGCTTTTTCTTGCCGACTTCCACCTCGATAAAAGCTTCGTCAAAGGAAGCTAGCTTGCCTTCGAACTCCTTCAAGCCGTCAACCGGCTCATAAGTCGTCACGAACACATGCTGGCCGACTGCGCGCATGTAATCCTGCGCCTTCCGAAGCGGACGCTCCGCTCCAGGCGACGATACCTCGAGAAAATAAGCGTCCGGAATCGGATCGGTTTCATCCAGCTTCGCGCTCACATATTCGCTAATGCGTCCGCAGTCGTCGATGTCGATGCCGCCTTCCTTGTCGCAGTACACCCGCAGAAACCAGTTGCCGCCTTCTTTTACGTATTCGATGTCGACCAGCTCGAACTGGTTCTCGTCCAGAAACGGACGCACCAGCGCTTCCACCGTCGATTTGATCTGATTGCTCAAACGCGTTATCCTCCTGTTCCATCTCAAAGAGTCGCTGAAAACACTCATACAAAATGTAAAGAGTGGGTTTCCCCACTCTCCGGTTTCGAGATATACCATTGCTACCATAGCAGATTATACCATACTTCCGGCCCTGCTTGCAACAGGTCGGGAGGGCGCGAGCAGGCGTTGCCGGAAGGAGCGCTGCTTGCTGCCCATCGTCCTTTCAGCCCGCTCGCCGGCTAAAATAACGATAGCTGATTTGTTTCCGGCAAGCCGCGGAAGCAGCCCATTCCGCTTAGCAGCTCGACGATGGTTTTCGACGCTTTGCTGCGCGTCTGGAAATCCTCCACCGACAAGTACGGACCGGCATCCCGCGCCGCCGCGATGTTGCGGGCCGCATTTTCCCCGACGCCGCCAATCGCCGCAAACGGCGGGATCAGCGAATCGCCCTCGATAATAAATTTCGTCGCGTCCGACTTGTACAGATCAACCGGCTTGAAGGAAAAGCCGCGTGCCGTCATTTCAATCGCCATTTCCAAAATCGAAATCATCGCTTTTTCCTTCGGCAGCGCCTGAAAGCCCTTGTCCTCGATCTCGACCAGCCTGCGGACAATCGCGTCGTAGCCCTGGCACAGCAGCTCCAGCTCGAAGTCCGTTGCGCGCACCGAGTAATACGTCGCATAGTAGGCAATCGGATGATACAGCTTGAAGTAGGCTGTACGGACAGCGGAGATGACATAAGCGGAAGCATGCGCCTTTGGAAACATGTATTCGATCTTTTCGCACGAATCAATGTACCACTGCGGCACCTTATGCCGCTTCATATCTTCCTTCCACTCTTCCGTCAAGCCCTTGCCCTTCCGCACGCTTTCCGTAATCTTAAATGCAAGACCCGCATCCATCCCGGCTTTGTAGATGAGATACAGCATAATATCGTCACGGCAGCCGATAACCGTCTTGATCGTGCAGATGCCTTTTTTGATCAGCTCCTGCGCGTTGCCGAGCCAAACTCCCGTTCCGTGCGACAGACCGGAAATTTGCAGCAGGTCGGCAAAGCTGGACGGACGCGCTTCCTCCAGCATCTGGCGTACAAACTTTGTCCCCATCTCCGGCACGCCGTACGTCGCGACGGGAGTACGGATTTTCTCCGGTGTAACGCCAAGCGAATTAACGGAGTTAAACATGCTCATAACCTTCGGATCATTCATTGGAATCGTCGTCGGATCTACACCCGTCAAGTCCTGCAGCATCCGCATCATCGTCGGGTCGTCATGTCCGAGAATATCAAGCTTGAGCAGGTTGGCATCAAACGCGTGATAGTCGAAATGCGTCGTCTTCCAGTCTGCGCTCGTATCGTCAGCCGGAAACTGCACGGGCGTAATATCATTCACGTCTATATAATCCGGCACAACGACGATCCCGCCCGGATGCTGGCCCGTGCTGCGCTTGACGCCCGTGCAGCCAAGCGCAAGCCTGCTCAGCTCGGCGCCGCGCCACTTTTTGCCCTGCTCTTCTTCATATTTTTTCACGAAGCCGAATGCGGTCTTTTCCGCTACGGTACCGATCGTACCGGCCCGAAACACGTTGCGCTCGCCGAACAATACCTTTGTATAGTTATGCGCGTGCGGCTGGTATTCTCCCGAGAAGTTCAAGTCGATATCGGGAACCTTGTCGCCCTTGAAGCCGAGAAACGTTTCGAACGGAATATCTTGCCCTTCGCCCTTCAGCTTGCCGCCGCAGGTCGGGCATGTCTTGTCCGGCAGGTCGAAGCCGGAAGGAATCGAGCCGTCCAAAATCCATTCGCTAAAGCAGCAGGAGCCACATATATAATGCGGCGGCAGCGGGTTGACCTCCGAGATGCCCAGAAACGTCGCGACGACCGATGAGCCGACCGATCCCCGCGAGCCGACGAGATAGCCGTCCTGGTTCGATTTCTTCACCAGCCGCTCCGAGATCAAATAGTTGGCCGAGAAGCCGTATTTAATAATCGGCACCAGCTCTTTTTCCAGCCGCGCTACGATAACCTCGGGAATCGGCTCTCCGTAAATTTGTTTGGCCGTGTTGTAGCACGTTTCGCGGATTTCCTCGTCAGCGCCCTCCAAAATCGGCGTGAACAGCTTCGACGGAAATAATTGCAGCTCCTCGAATCGGTCAGCCAGCGCTGCCGTATTGGTCACCACGACCTCCTGCGCCAGCTCCTCGCCCAGAAATTGAAACTCCGCCAGCATTTCTTTCGTTGTGCGGAAATGAACGTCCGGCTTGCGAATATCCTTCAGCGGACTGAAGCCGGTTATGCCGTGGATCGTAATGTCCCGATTGATTTTCTCCCGCGGCAGCAAATAATGCACATTGCCGGTCGCGATCACCGGCTTGCCAAGCTTCTGCCCGATCTGTACAATTTTCCGCGCCGCATCCTCCAGCAGCGCCGGGCTGCTGACCAGCCCTTTTTCAACCAGATGCATATTGACGACTGTCGGCTGAATTTCCAGCACATCATAAAACGCCGCCACCGCCTCCGCTTCCTCCTGCGACTTATTCAGCACGGTTTCGAACAGCTCGCCCTTCTCGCAGCCCGACGCGACAAGAAGTCCTTCCCGCAGCTCAATCAGCTTTGTCCGGGGAATGCAGGGAACACGGTGGAAATATTCCGTATGGGACAAGGAAATCAACGTGTACAGATTTTTTTTGCCGACCATGTTTTGCGCATAAATACAGCAGTGGAACGGACGCTGGGTTTTAAGGTTTTTGCCGACCTGGTCATTCAGCTGGTGGAGCTGCGTATAGCCGCGTTCCGCTGCTTCCTTGAGCATATGAAATAAAATAAAGCCGAGCGCAATCGAGTCGTCAATCGCGCGGTGATGGTTATCCAGACCGACCTTGAACTTATCGGACAGTGTGTTCAACCGGTGATTTTTCATCGTCGGGTACAGCAGTCTGGCCAGCTCCAGCGTATCAATGACCGGATTGGACGGCTCCGGCAAGCCGAGCCGCTTGCAGTTTGTGTTCAGAAACCCCATATCAAACCGCGCGTTATGCGCGACCAGCACCGCATCGCCGACGAAGTCAAGAAATTCCGGCAGCTTCTCGGCAATATCCGGCTGCCCGCGCACCATATCGTCGGTAATATTGGTAAGCTGCTGGATATTGTAAGGAATACGCTCATGCGGGTCGATAAACGTTGCAAAGCGGCCGATTTCCTTGCCTTCCTTCATCTTAACGCCCGCAAGCTCGATAATTTTGTTGTTGGTGACCGACAAGCCCGTCGTCTCGACGTCAAAAATGACATATTCGGCTTCCGCCAGCGCCTGCTCGCTCGCGCGCATCGCCACCTGAATCGAATCATCAATAATATTGGCCTCAACGCCGTAAATGACCTTGATACCGTGCTTATGCGCCGCATGGTCGGCTTCCGGAAAGCTTTGCACGCCGCCGTGGTCGGTGATGGCAATCGCCTTATGGCCCCACTTGGCCGCCATTTTAATATATTGATCAACCGGCGTAATGCCGTCCATCGTGCTCATCGACGTATGCAGGTGAAATTCAACCCGCTTCTCTTCGGCATCGTCCTTGCGGTCCGGCGGAGCGACAACCTCATTGACATCCGACGGAATCATCACCAGCTCAGGAATTTGCATGAACCGGTCATATTCGACCCGGCCGCGCAGCTTGAGCCAGGAGCCGTTTTTGATCAGGCTGTAAATTTTGACATCCTCTTTTGTTTTCGCGAAGCTTTTCACCATAATCGAATCGGAGAAATCCGTCAGGTTAAACGTAAACAGCGTGCTGCCATTGCGCAGCTCCTTCATATCGAGGCCAAACACCGTGCCTTGGACCGTCACCTTTTTCTCTTCGTCCTTCACCATCTGGATCGACACGGCAGGCTCCTTGATGTCATAACCGACCATCAGCCGTACCTCGCCCTCCGGCACCGCAGCCAGCGCCGCCTCCTCGGCTTCCACAGCCGTGAGAATTTGAGTGGTGACTTCCTTTTGCTCCTGCTCGATAATTTTCGTAAACTTCTCCAGCTCTTCCTCGCGTGAAGCGCTGACGGTGTATTTCACCTGAAACTCCACGCCGAAGAAGCCGGAAAAATATTGTCTGATCCAATCGCCGATATTTTTCTTCTTGGCCAATTCCATCCCGATGGAATCAAGCAGACATAAGGTAAGCACATGGCCGTTAACCTCGATTTTCGCTTTCGTCATCCAGCCGTTGATGGATGCCGCCTCTCGCTGCACCCACTCCAGAAACATGCTCCAGTATTCATGGGCGACCTGCTCCGGATTCACATCGGGCGTATATTGCAGCACAAATCGGATCGCGGCGATATGGGCGAATTTGTCGCGAATCATCTTGCAGAAGGTCCGGTAAATATCCCCTGGCACCACCTGCGTTTTCACGATATAGAACACCCATTCTTTATTTGTGCGGCTCGTCTCCACCTTGTCAATATAACCGTCGGCAAAAAAGCTTCTTACAACCTCCGAAGGAACGCTTGCCTGCTGCATCAGCATCTCAAACCGATCCCGCTTCAATGCCGTACTGCTCCCGCTCATGTTGCTCCTCCCCCCGAACAAGGAAGGGGCAAATGGAATTCAGAAACCATCCCGTTTGCCCCTCGTGTTAAATTCCATTATTCCTGATCCAAGACGGCGACCCGCCTGACGCTTAATACGACCGTCCGAACACAACCGTATGTTTCGCAGGCTCGCCGCAGACCAGACACGTTGACTTCTGCACGTCCGGCGCAAACGGAATATTCCGGCTTGTCGCCCCCGTCTCTTCCTTCACGGTCGCTTCGCAGGCGTCCGAGCCGCACCAGCCGGACAGCGAGAAGCCGCGCTTCTGCTGCAGGAAGCCTTTCAGCTCATCCAATGTATCGGCGCTTGTCATCGCCTCATCACGGAACTTCTTCGCTCGATCATACATTTCCTGCTGCGTTTCCGTCAACAGCTTTTGCACTTCTTCCACGAACTGGCTTTGCGCCACGACCCGCTTCTCGCCGGTAATCCGCGATACGAGCACGACCTGTCCGTTTTCCATGTCACGCGGCCCCAGCTCGACACGAACCGGTACGCCCCGCATCTCGTATTCATTGAACTTCCAGCCCGGGCTTTGATCCACACGGTCATCCACCTTCACGCGCACACCCGCTTGCTTCAGCTGGCTGTACAAGCCGTCTACGCAAGCAATGACCTGCTCACGTGTTTTCGGCGGTCCGATCGGAATCATGACGACCTGCGTCGGCGCTACCTTTGGCGGCAACGCCAGTCCGCGGTCATCGCCGTGAACCATAATAAGCGCGCCGATCAGCCGGGTGCTGACGCCCCAGGACGTCGTATGGCAAAACGTATGCTGATTTTCCCGGTCCAAATATTTGATGTCGAAGGCTACGGCGAAGTTGGTGCCAAGGTAATGCGAGGTCCCCGCCTGTACCGCCTTGCCGTCCTTCATCATCGCTTCGATGGAATACGTGTCAACGGCGCCCGCAAACTTCTCGGATGGCGTCTTCTGCCCCATAATAACAGGGATCGCCAGAAAATTTTCCGCAAAATCGCGGTAAATGTCCAGCATCTGCATCGTTTCCTTGCGGGCGTCGGCTTCGTCCTCGTGCGCCGTATGGCCTTCCTGCCACAAAAACTCGCTCGTCCGCAAAAACGGCTGCGTTTTTTTCTCCCAGCGGACGACATTCGCCCACTGGTTGATCAGCAGCGGCAGGTCGCGGTAGGAATTGATCCACTCCGCATACATGTGGCCGATCATCGTTTCGGATGTCGGGCGGATCGCCAGACGCTCCTCCAGCTTCTCTCCGCCAGCCTCTGTTACCCAAGGCAGCTCAGGATTGAAGCCTTCGATATGATCCTTTTCCTTCTGAAAAAAGCTCTCCGGGATAAACATCGGGAAATACGCGTTGCGGTGTCCCGTTGCCTTGAAGCGTGCATCCAGCTCGCGCTGGATATGCTCCCAAATCTCATAGCCGTCCGGCTTAAATACGATGCAGCCCCGAACCGGCGAATAACTCATCAGATCGGCCTTCTTGATCGTATCAATATACCAACGCGAGAAGTCCTCGCTTTGCGGCGTAATTTCCTTTACAAACTGCTTCTCCTGCTTATCCTTCGACATGACCGCGAGCTCCCCCTACTCAAGCGGCAGCGCAGGCGCGCTACCCCTTCATCAATCGTAAAATATCGTTATACGTAACCGCAAGCATCAGCAGCATCAGCATCGCGAAGCCGACGAAATGCACCAGACTTTCGCGATTCGGATCAACCGGCTTGCCGCGCACCGCTTCCAGCGCCAGAAAAATCAGTCGGCTGCCATCCAAAGCCGGAATCGGCAATAAATTAAACAAGCCGAGATACAAGCTCATGACCGCCATCCAGTGAATATATTCGGCTGCTCCGGCGTTCGCCCGCTCGCTTGTAAATTCCACAATCCGAACCGGACCGCCGAGATCGTCCATCTTCACCTGCAGCGTCGCCAGCTTGCCGAAGCCGTCCAAAATAATGGTGGAAGCTGAGCCCATCGTCTTCACGCCGCCTGTAATCGCTTCGCCAAACGATGCCGGACGCATATCCGGGCCAAGCGTAACGCCTACGCGATACATGCTGTCGTTGCTCAGCGCAGGCTTGACCTGCTTGGTCAATTGCTGCTGATCTCGCTGCACGACCCAATTCATCACGTTGCCCTGCGAAGCTTGAATCAGCGTCGTGAGCTTCTTGCTGTCGCCGCCAATCGCCTCACCGTTCACCGAGACAATGACATCGCCGCTTTGCAGACCGGCCTGCTGGGCTACGCCTCCGGCTACCGTATCCGAGACACGGACACGATCCGGCACCGGCACGCCCGCTATAAACATAACCGTTACAAACAGCAGAAACGCCAAAATAAAGTTCATCAGCGGACCGGCAAAAATCGCCATCGCCCGTTGCCCTACTGTCTTGCTGCCAAACTGACGGTCCCAAGGAGCAATTTGCGTCTCCTTGTCCTGACTGACCATCATCGCTTGCGGATGAACGGCGTACCGCTCCACCGCGCCGTCCACATCCAGCTGGATAAACAGCTTGCGCTCCAGGTCGATTTCTTCGACGACGCCTTCCAGCGCATCGCGGCGGCTGTCGAAGTTGTTCAAGTAAATGTGAGTGACCTTGTCCTGCTTGAGACCGATGGCAATCCGTTGTCCCGGATTGATCTGCACAATTTCGGGGTCCTCGCCGGCCATGCGCACGAAGCCGCCGATTGGCAGCAGACGCAGCGTGTAACGGGTTTCTCCTTTGACAAAGGAGAGCACCTTCGGTCCAAAGCCGATCGCAAACTCCCGGGCCAAAATGCCCGCGCGTTTGGCAAAATAAAGGTGACCCCATTCATGCACCGACACAAGTACAAAAAACAAGAGCACAATCAGCAAAATAGTTTGCAAACTCACTCCAGCTCGCGGCCTCCTTCAACCTCAATGTCCATTCTATGCAAGTCATGGGAAGGGCGTTTCCATGTGTTCTTAGATTACCATTAATGCCAAACCGAACACAAGCCGAGCCCATGCTATGAACATATTAGCGCCGCAGCCCAAACATGCCTCCCGGTCTCCGGCGGCTTAAGCGAATTGCTGCGCTTCGGCCCTGGCCCAGGCATCGCTGTCCAAAATCGCGCCAAGCTCGGGGCTCGCTACCGGTTGATGCTTGGCCATTACGCTGCCGATGAGCTCCTCAATCGCCAGAAATGAAATCTCGCCGCGCAAAAAGCGCGCAACGGCAATTTCATTGGCCGCGTTAAATACCGTCGGCATCGTGCCGCCTGCGCGGCCGCTTTCGTAGGCCATCGCGATGCACGGATACCGCTCGAAGCTTAGCTCGCGAAAATGCAGCCGGCCGATCTCCGACAACCGCAGACGCTCGGCCGGGGAAGCGGCCCGGTCCGGATACGTCAGCGCATATTGGATCGGCACCCGCATATCGGGCAAGCCGAGCTGCGCGATTACGCTACAATCTACAAATTCCACAAAAGAATGGACGATGCTCTCCGGATGGATCATCACGTCAATTTGATCATACGATAAACCGAATAGCCAGTGCGCCTCGATCACCTCAAGACCTTTATTGGCCATCGTAGCCGAGTCAATGGTCACCTTGGCGCCCATCGACCAGTTTGGATGCCGTAGCGCATCTTCGACCGTGACGCCAGCCAGCTCGGCGCGAGTCCGGTCGCGGAAGGAGCCGCCGGAAGCTGTCAGCGTGATTTTATGTAGCCGGGATCTGTTTTCCCCGTTCAAGCATTGGAAAATCGCAGAATGCTCGCTGTCGATCGGCAGCAATGACACCCCGCGCCGCGTCGCCGCTTCCGCAACCAGATGGCCCGCACTCACCAATGTTTCCTTGTTGGCCAATCCGATGTGCTTGCCCGCTTCAATCGCCGCGAGCGTCGGCTCAAGCCCCTGGCTGCCGACAATCGCTGTCACGACAAGCTCGGCGTCATTATCGGTCGCTACCTCCAGCAGTCCGTCTGCACCGTAACAAACCCGCGTGCCGGCCGGAGCATCCGGCCGCAGCCGGTCTGCCAGCTCCCTCGTCGCGACGGATACAACGGCCGGCCGGAACTGCAGCATCTGCGCCCGCAGCAGATCGAGATTGTAGCCGCCCGCCAAAGCGGTTACCTGGTACAGCTCCGGCGCGTGCGCCACGACGTCAAGCGTTTGCGTGCCGATGGAGCCCGTCGATCCGAGAATACTGATTTTTTTCATGCGTCTCCTACCTTCCGTACAAAGTCAAGCATGAGGAATCAACGACAGCAGCTGCAGAAACGGAAAAACAATGAGCCAGCTGTCCGTCCGGTCCAGCACACCGCCATGGCCGGGCAGCAGCGTTCCCGCATCCTTGATCCCTTTCACCCGCTTATAGGCCGATTGAATCAAATCGCCCATTTGGCCGATTACGGCGATGACCAGTCCCAGCCACACCGCCTGACCATAGCCAAGCAGCTCGGGCCGCAGCCAAGCGAATACAAGCGCTACCACAATCGAAAGCACGACGCCGCCAACAGCGCCTTCGACCGACTTTTTCGGACTGATTGTCGGCCAGAGCGGCGTTTTGCCAAACTTGGAGCCGGTAAAATAAGCGCCGGAATCCGTCGTCCAAATGCATAGAAAAACAAGCAGCGTCCAGAACAGCCCGTGCTCCGGCACACTGCGGGTGACGATCATGTAATGAAAACCGAGACCAATATAGACCATGCCGATGAAGGCCATGGCCGCCTGGTCAATGGTCGTTCTGTTTTTGCTGATGACCGTTGCCGCCAGAAACAAAAACATCAGCAGCCAGATGAAATGGCTGTGGCCGAGCGTAGCGAATTGCCAGGGGATGGTCAGCAGCGCTAATCCTAAATAACCGACTGCTTCCACCATCCGGTTGTTCTTCAACCCGTTCATTCTCAGAAATTCATCGTAGCCGATGACGGCAAGCGCGACAATCAGACCGGTAAACCAGTAGCCGCCCAACACTAACAAAATGAAAAATGCGAGCCCTGCTACGACTCCTGTTACGATCCGCTGCTTCAATGTGTAATTCCTCCAATTGCCGCTATAAGCCGCCGTATCTGCGGGCACGCCGCTGGTATTCTTGGATTGCTTCGTAGAAATGCTGCTCGCTGAATTCCGGCCAACACAAATCCGTAAACCACAGCTCCGAATAAGCCAGCTGCCACAGCATGAAATTGCTGATCCGCAGCTCGCCGCTCGTACGAATCAGCAGATCCGGGTCCGGCAGCGGATCTGTCAGCAAATAACGCGAGAATGCCGCCTCGTCAATGTCCTCCGGCTGTACCTTGCCGGCTTGCGCATCACGCATCAGCTGCTTTACGCCAGACAACAGCTCTTTGCGGCCGCCATAATTAAGCGCAAAATTGAGAATAAGTCCGTCATTGTGCTTGGTCTGATCAATCGCATCCTGCACAGACTTCAACGTGTAATCCGGCAAATCCTGCGGCCAGCCCGTCATCCGAATCTGTACATTATTGGCAATCAGCTCTTCGATCTCTTTAGGGAAAAACTCAAGCGGCAGCTTCATCAGGTATTCGACTTCTTCCTTCGGCCGTTTCCAGTTCTCAGTCGAGAAAGCGTACATCGTTAACACCTGAACCCCGATGTCATTCGCCGCCATCGTTATTTTTTTCACATTTTTCATACCCGAATGGTGACCAGCAATCCGCGGAAGACCGCGTTTTTGCGCCCATCGGCCGTTGCCGTCCATGATAACAGCCACATGGCTCGGGATGTTATCGGAAGCGAGGCCTTGCGCCGCCTCCGCTTTCTCTGCCTTACTGCCGAACCACTTTACAAATGGTTTCATGCCAATCCTCCATCAGGAAAGACTAAAAGACTAAAAGACCCCTACATTCAGGGGGTCTTTGCCCATTACACTTCCATGATTTCTTTTTCTTTTGCTTGCAGCGTTTTGTCAACTTCAGCAATAAACTTATCCGTGAACTTCTGAATATTTTCCTGGTGGCCGCGCGACTCGTCTTCAGACATTCCCGCTGCCTTCTCCAGCTTCTTGATTTCATCATTTGCATCACGACGAATATTGCGGATGGCTACCTTTGCTTCCTCGCCGGACTTACGGGTCATCTTGACCAGCTCGGTACGGCGTTCTTCGGTCAGCGCAGGAATAATGATCCGGATGCTGCTTCCGTCATTAGACGGGTTCAAGCCCAAATCAGACTTCAAAATCGCTTTCTCAATCGCAGCCATCGAGCTTTTGTCCCAAGGCTGAATCATCAGCGTGCGGGAATCCGGCGTATTGATGTTCGCCAGCTGGTTAACCGGCGTCATCGCGCCGTAGTATTCAACCTGAATCCGGTCCAGCAGCGCCGGCGTCGCACGGCCTGCGCGCAGCGACAGCAGTTCTTTTTTCAGCGAAGCGATGGCTTTGTCCATCCGCTCTTCGGCATTTTTTTTAATCGTTTGCGGCATTGGCTATACACTCCCTTTTACGATCGTGCCGATCTTCTCTCCAACGACGACACGCTTGATATTGCCGCTTTCCGTAATCGAAAAGACAATCAGCGGGATATTGTTATCCATACATAACGAAGAAGCGGTTGAATCCATAACGCCAAGGTTTTTGTTGAGCACCTCGAGATAAGTCAACGTTTCGAACTTTACAGCACTCGGATCTTTGAACGGATCGGCCGAATAAACGCCATCCACTTTGTTTTTCGCCATCAGGATCACTTCCGCTTCAATCTCAGCGGCGCGAAGCGCAGCGGTCGTATCCGTCGAGAAAAACGGATTACCCGTGCCTGCGGCGAAAATGACGACACGGCCCTTCTCCAGATGCCGAATCGCTCTGCGGCGAATGTAAGGCTCCGCCACCTGCTGCATATTTATGGAGGATTGCACGCGTGTCGGAACGCCGATCGTCTCCAGCGCGTCTTGGAGGGCCAGGGAGTTCATCACTGTGGCGAGCATACCCATGTAATCGGCGGTCGCCCGATCAATTCCTTTCGCGCTGCCGGCGATTCCTCTCCAGATGTTGCCGCCGCCTACGACGATAGCAACTTCCACTTGAAGATCGGTCACTTCTTTCACCTGCTGCGCAATGGAACTGATCATCTCCGAATCAATCCCGTAGCCTTGCTGTCCCGCCAAGGCCTCACCGCTTAATTTCAATACGACTCTTTTAAACTTCGGGCGTTCCAAAGCCACATACCTCCCTTTCATTAAAGCACATTTCCCGTACTTAACAAACAGGGAACACGCCGGTGTCCCCTGTTTGACTTGCATATGGCTTACAAATTGACTTGGCTCATAACTTCTTCAGCGAAGTTTTCTTGTTTCTTTTCAAGGCCTTCGCCCAGCTCGTAACGAACGAAGCGGCGGATCGAGAGGTTTTCGCCGATTGTGGCGATTTTTTCTTTCAATACTTGCTCAACCGTTTTGTCCGGATCTTTGATGAACGGCTGCTCAAGCAAGCAATATTCTTCGTAGTATTTAGCCAGACGGCCTTCCACGATTTTTTCAACGATTTTCTCAGGCTTGCCTTCGTTCAAAGCCTGATTTGTCAAAATTTCGCGTTCTTTGTCAAGCGCTTCTTGAGGAACTTCGTCACGGCGCAGGAACTTAGGATTCGAAGCGGCAATGTGCAAAGCAACATCGCGTACGAACGTTCTGAACTGCTCGTTTTTCGCTACGAAGTCTGTTTCGCTGTTAACTTCAACCAGTACGCCGATTTTACCGCCAGCGTGGATGTAGGACTCGATCATGCCTTCCGTTGCAACACGGTCGGATTTTTTAGCCGCAGCGGCCAACCCTTTTTCACGCAGAAGCTCGGAAGCTTTCGTCAGATCGCCGTTTGCTTCCTCAAGCGCTTTTTTACAATCGAGCATACCTGCTCCTGTTTTTTCACGCAATTCTTTTACTGCTGCTGCAGTTACTGCCATCGTTAGGGCCTCCTTAGAGTTCTTTTCTGAAACTACACCTTAAAAAAAGGGCGGTGAAAGGATTTTGCACCTTTGAACCACCCTTTTCGTATTCGTACGTGTATGTGGATTAAGCTGTTGTTTGCTCGCCTTGTTGAGCTTCGATAACAGCGTCAGCCATTTTGGCTGTCAACAATTTAACCGCGCGGATCGCATCGTCGTTACCAGGAATGACGTAGTCGATTTCGTCCGGATCGCAGTTTGTATCAACGATACCGACGATTGGAATACCAAGCTTGCGAGCTTCAGCAACAGCGATCCGCTCTTTGCGAGGGTCGATGATAAACAACGCGCTTGGCAAACCTTTCATATGTTTGATACCGCCAAGGAATTTCTCCAGGCGATCTTTTTCTTTGCGAAGAATGATAACTTCTTTCTTAGGAAGAACGTCGAACGTGCCGTCCGTTTCCCATTTGTCCAGCTCATGCAGACGGTTGATCCGCTGTTGAATCGTGGAGAAGTTAGTCAGCGTGCCGCCCAACCAGCGTTGGTTGATGTAGAACTGACCGCTGCGCTCTGCTTCTTCTTTCACTGAATCTTGAGCTTGCTTTTTCGTACCAACGAACAAAATCGTTCCGTTGTCCTCGGCTACAGATCTGACGAAGTTATAAGCTTCCTCAACCTTTTTAACCGTTTTTTGCAGGTCGATAATATAAATTCCGTTTCTTTCGGTGAAGATGTAACGATCCATTTTAGGGTTCCAGCGACGGGTTTGGTGACCGAAGTGTACACCAGCCTCGAGCAGCTGTTTCATGGAGATTACTGCCATCCTCACGCACCTCCTCAAATATAGTTGTTTTTGGTACCTCCGCGCGATATCATCTTCACAGTGAAACTTCCAGATTATTGACGAAGCTGTCGTCGAATCGACACCTCTCGGCAACGCGGAAGCACCCTCACTGGAATTCATCGGCGTGTGGATTTTTACACCGTGGATTACTATACCATAAGTCGCATAAGGTTGCAACCAATACGTCCAATCGTCACAATCAAACAAATTCAGCCCGGTTTATTTGACCGTTAGCCCCGTTATAATTTGCTCCAGCGATTGCGGTCCTTTGAACTGATGCGCCCCGGTAATCAGGCTGCCGGACAGCCGGCGCTTGTACATCTCATTCTCGAACGCTTTTTTGTCCGCAATCAGGCCGCTTTTGACGAGCAGATCGGACACTTGCCACAGCACCATGCCGCTTTGGATGTAAATCATCGTCTCTTTCTCGGCTTGGACGGGCTTCTGCTGTGCTTGCTGCTCGGCAAGCCGCTGCTGGATCAGCTCGTCCACCTGAGGCTGGAGATACACCTTTGCGTCCTTCTCATACACCTGAAAATAAACGGCCGCGGCTTCCTTCAGCTGGTCGCGGGTCAACGGCTCTGCGGCGGGACGGGCATCGCCCCCGCTCCCACTTCCGTTCAGCTCCTCCGTCGTCAGCGGACTGACGCTTGGAGCGGCATTCATAAGCTGCAGCAGCACAGCGCCGGCAATCAAGCCGCTGCCGAGCCCGTAGAAAAGCGATTTTTTATTCGACATCCGCGCCTTCCTCCTGTTTCGCAAGCTGCAGGATCAGCGAGATTTCGCCTTTGTTGATGCCCAGCTTCTTCGCAATTGCATCCGTCGATTTGCCTTGGGCATGCAGTTGAAAAAGCTCGCTGTAGCGCTGGCGGATGTTCATCGGGCGGTCGCGGCTTTCCTGCGGCTCAGCCTCACTGGCCTGCTCCTCCGAAAAGCCGGCTGCCGCCGCCGCTGGCTGCGCCTCACGCCCTGGAGCAGCTGCTTCGCCAGCCAGCGCCTGGCTTTGGCTGCTTTGCCGAGACTCCGGCACGGTGTCCTGAACGTTCACCTGCTGCTTCTGGATCTGTTCCGTCACGAAGCCTACCCGGCTCAGCTCGGACTGAAGCTGCTGATTATGCTTTTCCAGCGTTTCGACCCGAACAGCCAGCTTCGCCGCATGGGTTTCGTAGTCTTTTCGAGTGTCTGAAAAAAGCTGGACAATCGCCTTGTTCTGCTCCTCAAGCTCCACCGCAAAATGATCCATCGCATGCTCCACTTCCTTCATGACGCCGGGCGTTTCCTTGGAGGCTTCCTGCGCCTTAGGCAGCAAGCGGGCATACACGATCAGCAGCAGACCAAACAGCACGATATAAATCCACGGTTGATTCAAAGCTATCACCTAATTTCACTGCAAGTAGTCAAAGCGAGATGTCGATATGATGTCCCTTGAAGGGGTGACCGTCATGAGGGGCCGGGCCTGCGCTGTCCGCCTTCGCTTTGCCGGACCGGGCAGAGGCCGCGGCCCCGCGCTTCCCCTCGCCCTCCTCGCGTCCGCCATCCGGGTCGGCAGCCGTCCGGGCGGCTTCCGCTGTCTTCGCGCTAATTCGGCGCTCCTGCACCAGCTGCTTTTCCGACTCCTGCGACAACGCAGCCTGATCGTGCACAGGCTTATGGATCAATTGCTGCTGCTTCAGCCCGACCTCATCATTTTTATGAAGAGCAAATTGCATTTCAACGGCTTTCATGCTCATGCGGCTTCCCTCCCGGTCCGTTATTGAATCGGCAGCATCGCAATATCGCCGTCCACCAGCTGAAACCTGACCCGTGGCGACGTATCCTTTATAAACCTGGTATACCGGCCGATGACGATTTTCGTACCGCTAAACACATTCCCGATCACTTCCACCTTCGCCAGCTCGGAATCCTCCAGCGATTTCTCGATCTCCAGAATGCGCTCCTTGGCGCTCGACACCTCTTCCGCCACTTGCTTCTTCGTATGGTTAAGCTTGATGCGCAGCCCAACCTTGTCCGGCGTCAGCTGTCCCGCAGCGGCCAGCTGGTCGAGCAGCACTAGCGCCTTATCCGTCTTTTCATAGTTGTCATTGAGCGCTCTCAAGCTTTCGCGCAGCTGCTTCAATTCATTGCGCAGCTCCGGCAGCACGCCAACCTCGATCGACGTAACCGTTGACATCGCATTGCCGATCGTCCGACCGACGACCGATTCGCCCGCTTGAATTTGCCCGCCGACGATCAGCCCCTTGGCGCCCTTACAGAGAACAAACCGGCCGGCGCGGATATTGGAGTGCATAATGCTCTGATTGGCCTGCACTTCCTCTCCCGCTTCAACCGTAGCATCCTGGATGAAGGAGCACTTCACCCGTTTGCCGGCACGGATAACCGCTTTATTGTGCCCCAAAATCCCGGCATTTATTTCAATGGAGCCGCCCGCCTCAAGGTCAGCCCCATCCACATTTCCGGTAATGCGAATGTCGCCCGCTGCCTTGATCCGGAAGCCTGGCAGCGCATTGCCGCGAATGACGACTGAGCCGACAAAATCAATGTTGCCGACATTGTAATCGACATCGCCATTCACCTCGAAGATCGGAAACACGTTGATTTTTTCACGTTCCGTTTTGGTGACCATGCCGTCAATAGCTGCATACATCGCGAGCTGCTCGGTATCCATGACGACATTTTTACCCGGCTTGAACCGGGCTTCCTTGCCGTCCTTGGCAAACAGCGCTTCCCCGGTAACCGCTCTTCCCGGCGTCCCTGTCTCAGCAGGAATACGCTCCGCGATCAGCTGTCCCTTGCGTACATTATGAATCGCCGTTACTTCTTTATAGTCAACCTTCCCGTCCTCCATCTCCGCTGGCTTTTTCGTTTGATCATTCAGGTTAAATGACATCACGATTTTGCCATCGGCCCCATTGCGGGGCGCTTCCCCGGTCGCGAGAACCGTGTTGGTGTAGAAGAACGCGGATGGATCTTTCACGATTTCCAGTAATTTCGCTTGATCAATGCCATGTACAATATGATACGTTTTCAGCAGCTCTTCCAGCTGCTCGAGCGTAACCGTAAACCGTTCATCACAATTCGTGAACTTCAAACATGCTGTCAATTTATCATCAGACAATACCACGTCTAAGTAGTAGCTTAACGGCATCGTCATTTCACCCATCATAATCCCCGCTTCCTTGCTTTAGTCTTGAAAAAGTTGCGACTTGTGACGACTCAGGGAGCCTCGCAACCGCAAAATTGCTTTGGAGTGCAATTGCGAGATTCTGGATGGGGAAAGACTCATGACCTCCGCAATTTCACTTAGCGAAAGCTCTTCATAATAAAAAAGGGAAACGACCGTTCTTTCTTTTTCCGTCAGACGTTCAATCGCCTGCGCCAGCGTATCCTTCAAATAAACATCATGAACCGTGGACTCCGGGTTTTTCGCTTTCTCGTCAATCAGAATGGACAGGCGTGTCTCCGCCTCTTCCTCGCGAATCGGGTCATCGACCGAGCAGATCGTCGTCACTGCGATGTCCTGCACCATCTGCTGAAAGTCGCTCTCGCTGATCTGCAAATATTCGCTCATCTCGGCATCCGTTACGGAGCGCAAATAGCGCTGCTCCAGCTTCTGGTAGCCTTCTTCGATTTTTTTCGCTTTTTCCCGGACTGAACGCGGGACCCAGTCACCTTGGCGCAAACCATCAATCATCGCGCCGCGGATGCGCCAGGAGGCGTAGGTCTCGAACTGCAGACCTCGTTCGTAATCGAATTTCTCGATCGCATCAATCAGCCCCATGACGCCGTAGCTCGTCAGGTCGTCCTTGGAGACGTTTTTGGGCAGCCCGATGGACAGACGGCCGGACACATAATCAACAAGCGGCAAGTAGGTTTCAATCAGCGTACGTTTTGCGTCCAGCTGCCGTTCCTCTCTCCACTGCTTCCATTTATCCATATTCGCCAAATGCGATTTTTGCCCGATCATGAAGGATTCACCAACCTTTACTCTTCAGTCATTCGACGAAGCGCCTGCGCCATTTCCTGAGACGTTGGCTCCGCTGCATCGCCGGTCTTGGTTGACAGCTTGGGCGGGTTAAGAGGCGCAAACAAAGCTTCCTCCGTTGGCGCAGACTCGTCGATCCGGCCTTTCAGCATCTGATGAAGCTCAGCATCCTGATCCGGCGGGGTAATGGCGTCGAAGGCGGTTCCTCGATCGAAATCCGCCTCTTCCTCCGGCTCAGGCTTGCCAACCTGGCCGATAGCGAATACCGTACCAAGCAACCAGCGGCAAGCAAAAACCAGAGCAAACAAAATCGCAAAGCTGTAACAGCTTCTGAGAAGCGTTGTCAGCCAGATGTTATTCCCGATTGACATTGCGAAGGTCATCATAAACGCAATGCCGCCGATCATAAAGTTCCATTTGATTGATCCGATCATGGCTACAATTCCTTCACTCCGTGTTGAACGCTGCGGATAAGAAGCATCCCTGTCTCACAGTCAAATTCGATCGTTCTGCCATAGTTGCCGCCCGTATCCTCAGCCACAACCGGGATCCGGTAGCGGGCCAGCAGCTCCTTGCAGGATTCGACATTACGCGGACCGATCCGCATCGTCTCCGATTGGCCCCCGAATGCAAACATCTGCGCGCCGCCGGCCATTTTCGCTGACATTCGGCTCGTCTGGGCGCCGAGCTTTTCCATTTGCTTAATCATTTCAGGCAACGCGGTGTCGGCATACTTCGCAATGTTCAGCTTGCCTTCTCTGGCGATTTCAGAGTTGGGCAGCATCACATGCGCCATGCCTGCTACCCTGGCTCTTGCATCGAATAAGGTCAATCCGACGCAAGAGCCCAGTCCTGTCGTTTTCAGCACACCAGTCAGATGGGCAACATTGAGGTCGGCCATCCCGACCTTGATCAAGTTGTCCTGAATCATGGAGTGTGCACTCCCAACGCAATGAAAATTTTCTCAAACGATTCCGGGTCCGGAATCAGGAAGAAGTGGCCCTCCACCTCTTCCTGCCCGTCCAGAAACTTCGTATCAATCAGCAGCGCCTGATCGCCCATTTCGCCGAACTGCAGCAGCCCATAAGCCAAAATCGCTCCGGCCATGTCGATTGCCAAGGAAGGAACCGTCGGCTGCATGTTCAAATTCGTGAAATCAGCGAGCGACGATAAGTAGGAGCCCGCCAAAATATTGCCGATCTCGCTCAACGCGGAAATCTCCATGTCCGTGTAGCCTTCATCGCTCAAGACGTCAATGCCGACCAGATTGTGCAGCAGCCGCTTGGCTGAATCCTGGCTGAGAATAAAAAACAGATTGCCCGGCGTTTCGCCTTCAACACGCAGGAAAATCGCAATGACGACAGCCTCGGCGCCGCCGACGCTGTCCGCGATTTCCTCAAATGCGACCATGCGCACCTTAGGCACCAGCATGTCCACCGGCTTGTCAAGCAGCTTGGACAAGGCAGTTGCCGCATGACCGGCCCCGATATTGCCCACTTCTTTTAAAACGTCCATTTGAAAATCGGCAAACGCATTAAATGCTTCCACGCGGTCTACTCCTCCACGCTTTCGAGCTGCGCAATTTCGCTTTTTCTAAGCACTTCCTGCAGATTCAGCAAAATGAGCAGCCGGTTGTCGCCAACCCGGGCAATGCCGCGCAAATATTTCGCTTTAATGCCGCCCACAATTTCCGGCGGATCATCCACGTGATCCGAGTCCACGTCAATGACGTCATTGGCGGAATCAACAATCAATCCGACCTCGTTGTCGCCAACCGCCACAATAATGATCCGCGTATTGTCCGTATATTCGCCTTCCTCAAAGCCGAAACGTCCGCGCAGGTCAATGACCGGCGTTACGACGCCACGCAGGTTGATGACGCCTTTAACAAAATCCAGCGTTTTCGGCACCCGCGTCATCGGCTGCATCCGCTCGATTGTCTTGACCTTTTCTACCTCGACACCATACTCCTCGTGAGCCAGCGCAAATACGATAACCTTCATTTCCTCTCCCATACTCTCATCCTCCTTCAAAGTGGTTGTACGCGTTCGAGCCTGGCAGATTATTTAATCAATGCATTGGTGTCGATAATCAACGCGACCTGTCCATCGCCCAAAATCGTCGCTCCCGAAGTGGCAAACAGGCTTGTCAAGTATTTGCCCAGCGTTTTGAGGACGATTTCCTGCTGCCCGATAAATTCATCCACGACAAGCGCGGCCATTTTTTCTCCCTTGCGGATGACCACGACCTGGATATCGGACGCACGGTTGTCATCTTCGCCCGGAACATCGAACAAATCAGCCAGCGATACGACCGGAATGACCGAATTGCGGTAATCCACCATATGGCTTCCATGCACCCTGCGGATTTGATCCTTCTTGATAGCCGCCGTTTCGACGATCGAGGTAAGCGGAATCGCGTATTTCTCACCGCGCAGACGAACCAGCATCGCAGAAATAATCGACAGCGTCAGCGGCAGCTGTACCGTCCATTTCGACCCTACGCCATAGGTAGATTCAACCTGGACACGGCCGCCGAGACTTTCGATTTTCGTCTTGACGACATCAAGACCGACGCCCCGACCGGAAATATCGGAAATTTTATCTGCCGTACTGAAGCCGGAAGCAAACAGCAGCAGAAACACTTCGTTGTCCGAGAGGCGAGCCGCCTGCTCCTTCGTCACAACTCCGTTCTGAATCGCCTTGCCCAGCACCTTTTCGCGGTTGATGCCGCGTCCGTTGTCTTCAATTTCGATAAATACATGGTTGCCGCTGTGATACGCCCGCAAATTGATCGTACCCGTCTCCGGCTTGCCTGCCGCAATCCGGTCAGGCGTCGGCTCCAGCCCGTGGTCAACTGCGTTGCGCAGCAAGTGAACGAGCGGGTCGCCGATTTCATCGACAACGGTGCGATCCATTTCGGTTTCCGCCCCGGTAATGATCAGATCGACTTTTTTATCCAGGCTTTTGGCGACGTCACGAATCATCCGCGGGAACCGGTTAAAGACCGTATCTACCGGAACCATTCTGAGCTTCAGCACGATATTTTGCAGGTCGCTGCTAACCCGTGCCATATGCTCGACCGTTTCGGTCAAATCATTTTTGCGGATTTCGCTCGCCAGCTGCTCCAGCCGTACCCGGTCGATCAGCAGCTCGCTGAACAAATTCATCAGCGTATCAAGCCGCTCGATATCAACGCGGATCGTCCGGTTTGCGACAGGCGCGCCTGCTGCTGCCGCCGGCTTTTTCTCCGGAGCTTTAGGCGCAGCCGGCTCGGCGACCGCCACAGCAGCTGCCGTCTCCGCCTGGGCCAGCGCAACTTCAGCCGCTGCTGCCACAGTCACCGCAGGCTTCATTCGTGCGGCCAGCTTTGCACTGTCCAGCACCTCAAGGTCTACCTTCTCAATTTCCGAAACACTGGAAATTTGAGCATGCAGCGCATCCCGGTTCGTATGCGAAATGTAATAGACCGCAAACTTCTGATCGAATTTTTCTTGCTCAATTTCTTCGACAGAAGGCATCGACTTGATCACTTCGCCGTTTTGCTCCAGCACGTTAAATACCATGTACGCCCGCGCCGCCTTCAGCACGCAGTCCGATTTCACGGTTACTTCAATCCAGAATACCGGAATACCTGCCTCAATCGTCTGCTCCAGAATCGACAGCTGGAACTCGTCCAGCTCCGCCGGGGCTGGCTGTACGCTGGCCGCAGCTGCTGGCGAAGCGGCAGCTGCGCCGCCGGCTTTTTTGTATTCGCCGGACACAATCGACTTGAGCGCCGTCACGACAGCCGTCACATCCGCCTTGCCCGTGCCTCCCTGAATAATGTCGTCCACCATCGTTTCGAGCGCATCCAGGCTTTTGAACAAACAATCGAAAATAAACGAATCCATCTTCAGCTTGTTATTGCGGACCAGGTCCAGCACGTTTTCCATTTCGTGGGTGAGCGAGGCGATGTCCTCGAAGCCCATCGTAGCGGACATCCCCTTCAGCGTATGCGCTGAACGAAAGATGTTTTGAACGATACTGATGTCTTCCGGGCTGCTCTCGAGACTCAGCATGTTTTCGTTGATCGCTTGCAGATGGTCCTTCGACTCATCAATAAACATTGAGAGATATTGATTCATCTCCATAAGCACACCTCCGTCGTGTCATAAGAAAGCTTCGGATCTTAAAGTTATGTAGTGCCGTTAAGACAATCCTGCCGTGCCGACAACCGCAATCAGCTTGCCTGCGATGTCCTGCTGGGGCAAGACATGCGTGACTCCTTTCAGTTCTACGGCTGCGCGGGGCATGCCATAGACGATACAAGTGTCTTCCGATTCCGCGATGGTCGTAACGGCTCCCGCATCCAGCAGCGATTTCATCCCTTTGGCTCCATCGGCGCCCATGCCCGTCATGATCACAATATGACGCTTCAGCTCGCGAAAAGGCAGCAGCGATTCAAACAGCACGTCCACAGACGGCCGGTGACCGCCACGGGGCTCATCCTTACTCAGATGAATCCGGTAGCCGTTAGAGCCGTTGCGGGCTACCGCCATATGGAAGCCGCCCGGCGCGACATAAGCGCAGCCATTTTCCAGCACCATGCCGTCCTCCGCTTCCGCCACCTGAAGCCCGGACACCGTGTTCAGGCGCATCGCCAGCGACCTGGTGAAATTCGGCGGCATATGCTGCACGATCACAACGGGCGCTGCCAGTCCGGCCGGAATTTGCGACAGCACCTGATGCAGCGCGCGCGGCCCTCCGGTTGACGTACCAATCGCCACCAGCTGCTGGACAGGACCTGACTTGCGGACAGGCGCAGCCGTTTCTACGCCCGGAGGCGCAGCCATCCGCCGGGGGAGCAGCGGGTTCGCCGGACGCGCAGGCGGCGCGGGCGGAGCAGAAGGCGCTGACAGCCCGCGATCCGGCTGATCCTCGACAACAGTGATACGCTTCATTTTTGTGCGCACCGCTGCATGCAGCTTTTCCAAAATCAGCTTTTTCACCTTATGTAGATCCAGCGAGATGGAACCGGAAGGCTTGCCGACAAAATCAAAGGCGCCCCACTCCAAAGCCTTGATCGTCTCGGTTGCTCCCTCCTGCGTCAAGCTGCTCAGCATGATGACCGGAACCGGGCATTCCTTCATAATGACGCGGAGTGCCTCCAGGCCGTTCATCACAGGCATCTCAATGTCCATCGTCACCGCGTGCGGACGTAACTTCTTGATAAGCTCAATAGCTTCTTTGCCATTTTTGGCCGTACCAGCGACCCGCAATAAAGGATCATCCGATATAAAGTCCGAAATCAGCTTTCGCATAAAAACTGAATCGTCCACGACCAAAACATCATATGGCTGCGGCATAACATCACTCCTCTACGTTGTAAGAAGGTCATGAAGGGGGATAGCTAAGGTTTAATCAGACGAATCATCCGGTTCAGGAAGCCTTTGACCGAAGCCGATTGTTGTTCGGCAGGCAGCTGATTCGCGAGAAAGTCAAAGGTCAGCTCGTTCAGCGACTTCGTGGCCGGACTATCGGGAAAGGCGAGCGTAAACGGCACCTGCTTGCGCACAGCGCGTGATACGGCCTGATCATCCATCACATAGCCAACGGTCGGGATGTCCAGATTCATAAACTGCTTGGCCACCAAGCTGATCTTGTCAGCCGTCTGGCGGCCTTCCTTCCGATCCGTCACCCGGTTGACCACAAGCCGGAACTTCACATCGTGGCCCTCGGCATGAATCATTTTAATGATCGCATAGGCATCCGTAATCGAGGTCGGCTCCGGTGTCGTAACCACAATCGTCTCCTGCGCGGCCAAAATAAATTTCATCGTTTCCTTGGACAAGCCTGCTCCGGTATCAAACAAGATAAAATCCACATGACCGTTCAGCTTGCCGATCTGCTCGGCGAAGTAGTCCAGCTGCTCCTCGGACAAGCGAATCAGGTCATTAAACCCTGAGCCGCCTGCGATAAACTGTACGCCCTGCGGTCCGGTATTGATGATGTCCCACACCGTTTTCTCGCGCTTGAGCAGATGGTACAAGCTGTACCTGGACGTAATGCCCATCAGTACGTCAATATTGGCCAAACCGATGTCAGCGTCGAAGATCAGTACCTTGTAGCCTTTCTGCTGCAGCGTCAAGGCGAAGTTGAGCGTAAAGTTGGACTTGCCGACGCCCCCCTTGCCGCTCGTTACGGTAAGCACCCGGGTCGGCCGTTCGCCATCCAGAACATGTTGACTTCTGAGTAGATTCCGAAGCTTCTGTGCCTGATCACTCATGTTCCCGGTCCTCCAAAATCAGATCAATAATGTGCTGCTCCTGCAAAATCTTAATATCATCCGGCACGCTTTGCCCGTTCGCCACATAGGAGGGCTGCAGGCCGAACTCGCGCAGCAAATTCGGAATCGCTCCGTAGGAGTCGGTTTCATCCATTTTGGTGAACAACACTTTATCCAGCTTGAATTTATTAAAGTTGCTGGTGATGGCCTGCATATCCTTATATTTGGTTGTCAGGCTGAGCACCAGAAACGTTTCGCTTTGTCCATTGGAACGAAGGAGCGCGTTCAGCTCGGACACAAACATCTCATTGCGGAAATTTCGCCCGGCCGTATCCATAAAAATAAGATCGCAATCCTTCAGATTCTCAAAGGCTTTCGTCAAATCAAGTGGCGAAAACACAACCTCCAGCGGCACGTTCAAAATGGTTCCATACGTTTTTAGTTGCTCGACAGCGGCAATCCTGTACGTGTCGGAGGTGATAAAGCCAACCTTTCGCTGATGCTTGAGCACCTGCTCCGCTGCCAGCTTGGCAATCGTTGTCGTTTTTCCGACGCCGGTCGGACCTACAAAATGGGCGATCCTCGTCTCGACCTTAATCGACTTCGCCCCATCCTTGGCAACAATCGCCAGCAGCTGGTTGTGCAAGGAGTGACGGACGAATTCGTCTGTCAGCTCCACCGCTTCGGCTTCCGCTTGCTCGGCAACGACCGCCAGCAGCTCCCGGACCAGCAGCGGGTCGACCTCCTGCTCCAGCAGTCTGCGCTCATAGCGCTCCAGACTCGGATGCTGCCGGACGACTCCGCCCTGCTGCTGCGACAGCTTGAGCATCATGTCCTTCATTTGCTTGATTTCTTCAAGCAGCAAATCTTCCCTTGCGCGCAACACGCCGGCCGCTTGGGTTTGCTGGACAGGAGCAACGGGCGCCGCCGGAGGTGCGACGTGGGCGGCAACCGGCGTCGACGGCAGTACGTCCGGCACATCGGGAAATGACAGCGCCAGCTTCTCCTCGCGGGTCGCGGGGACCGCTGCAGCCGGTACAGGCGCCGGAGCCGACGGTTGCGGTTGCCCGTTTCCGGCGTGAGCTCCATAAGCTGCCGCGACCACAGGCTTGGCGGCTGTGCTCATTGCCGGCATCTGGGCTGCTGCCTGCTGCGGCCGCGCCGGCGACGGTTCGCCCGACTTGCCGCCCGCTCCCGAAGCCGAATTGTCCAAGGCGGCAATCACTTCGATTTTCTTTTTAGAGAACATCCCCATAAAGCCGCCGGTACGAATTTCTTTCGTGTTGATAATTACGGCGTCCTTACCGAGATCGTTGCGAATTTTGAGCATGGCATCCGGCATTGAGTCGACGACGTATCGCTTCACTCTCATAAGTTAACGACCCCCATGCTTTGAATTTCAACGTTTGGCTCCAGCTCGCTGTAAGATAATACCGGAATATCCTGCATCGTCCTCTCCAGCAGCTGGCGCAGATACATCCGAATGGTCGGCGAGGTCAATACGATCGGCTGCTGGCCGGACTGGAGCAGCTTCGTCACCTGATCCGTCACCCGCTGGTAAATCACCTGCGTTGAGGAAGGGTCCAGCGACAAGTAGCTGCCCTGATCGGACTGCTGCACCGACTCGGCGATTTTTTTCTCCAGCATCGGCCCGACCGTAATCACCTTGAGCGAATCGCCGCTTGTCGTATACTGCTGCGTAATTTGACGCGATAGCGCCTGCCGGACATATTCGGTCAATATATCCGGATCCTTGGTATACGTCCCGTAGTCAGCGAGCGTTTCCAGAATCGTAACCAGATCGCGAACCGAAATTTTCTCGCGCAGCAGCTTGACCAGCACCTTTTGCACATCGCCAAGCGACAGCACGTTCGGAATCAGATCGTCAACCAGCGCCGGGTAGCTTTCCCTGACGTTTTCAATCAGCGCCTTCGTCTCCTGACGGCCAAGCAGCTCATGCGCATGCTTCTTAATAATTTCAGTCAGGTGGGTCGCAACGACGGATGGCGGATCGACGACTGTGTAGCCGGACAGCTCCGCGCGCTCCTTCGTCGGCTCATCAATCCACAGCGCCGGAAGGCCGAAGGCCGGCTCCATCGTGTCGATCCCCGTGATCGACTCGTCGTCGAAGCCAGGGCTCATCGCCAAATAGTGACCGAGCAGCAAATCTCCGCGTGCGACAATATTGCCCTTAATTTTGATGATATATTCGTTCGGCCGCAGCTGGATATTGTCTCTGATCCGAATGACTGGAACGACGACTCCAAGCTCCAGCGCACACTGCCTGCGAATCAAAATAATCCGGTCCAGCAGGTCGCCGCCCTGTTGAGTGTCAGCCAGCGGAATAAGCCCGTAGCCGAATTCGAATTCGATCGGGTCGACATTCAGCAGGCTGATTACACTTTCCGGGCTGCGTACTTCCTCGATCTGCTGCTCCTCCTCCAGCTGTACCTCCTGCGCCTGCTTTTTCTGCATCGTCTGTGTCATCCGGTAAGCGGCAAACGCCAGCAAGGCAGCAATCGGAAACGTTGTCCAGAAATGAATCGGCGTAAACAGACCAAGTGCGGTTACTGTACCGGCCGCAATATACAGCAGCTTGGGATACGAAAACAACTGGCCGGTCAAATCATGCGCCAGATTGCCGTCAGAGGCGGCTCTTGTGACGATAATACCGGCCGCAGTCGAAATCAGCAGCGCGGGAATTTGGCTGACGAGACCGTCGCCGATCGTCATGATCGAATATTTTTCGCCGGCTTCCGCGAAGCTCATGCCTTTCATCGCAACGCCGATAATGAGTCCACCGATAATATTGATGATCAGCATGATGATCCCGGCAATCGCATCGCCCTTGACGAATTTGCTGGCGCCGTCCATAGCTCCGTAGAAGTCAGCTTCACGGGATATTTTTTCACGTCGCTCCTTTGCCTGCTGTTCATTAATCATCCCGGCGTTCAAGTCGGCGTCGATGCTCATCTGCTTACCTGGCATCGCATCGAGTGTAAAGCGGGCCGCAACTTCGGCAACGCGCTCGGAACCTTTGGTAATGACGATAAATTGCACAAGCACAAGAATGATAAACACGACGAAGCCGACAACCAGGTTGCCTGCCGCTACAAAAGAACCAAAGGTTTCGACCACATTACCGGCATCCGCATGGGCCAAAATATTCCGGGTGGTAGACACGTTCAGCGCAAGCCTGAACAACGTTGTAATCAGAAGCAGCGACGGAAAAATCGAAAATTGCAGCGCATCGGTCGTATTCATTCCAACCAAAATGATCATAAGCGCCAGCGTAATGTTCATAATGAGCAGAAAGTCCAGCAGCCAAATCGGGAGCGGAACGACCATCATCATAATAATGCCGATGACGCCAATAAGAACGACAAAGTCTTTTACTTTCAATGCCGGTGCCCCCTTTCCATAACATGAGCGCGATGCGCGTCTTAGTTGGCTTTACCTTTCAGCTTGTACACATATGCCAATACTTCAGCCACGGCCTGAAACAGATCAGCGGGAATCGCATCTCCGATTTCCACCTGTGCATACAAAGCGCGGGCGAGCGGTTTATTTTCAATCGTTGTAATGCCATGCTCCTTCGCGACCTGCTTGATCTTCAAAGCCACATAATCCGAGCCTTTGGCAAGTACGGTCGGAGCCTGCATCTTGCTTCCGTCATATTGGAGCGCGACCGCAAAGTGAGTCGGGTTCGTGATGATGACATCGGCCTTAGGCACATCCTGCATCATCCGCTGCATCGCCATGCGCCGCTGTTTTTCCCGAATTTTACCTTTAATCAGAGGATCGCCCTCCGATTTTTTATATTCGTCCTTAATATCCTGCTTGGACATCTTCAAGCTTTTTTCAAATTCATACTTCTGGTACAAATAATCCAGCAACGCCAGGATGATCAGCACCATCCCGATTTTCACGCCAAGCATCAGCGTCAGTGATGCGGTGAAGGACAAAATCTCTTCAAGCGGCAGCTGAGCCAGCTGCATAATATGCTCGCGTTCATTCATCAGCGTCGAGTAAACGATATATCCGATAATCGACATCTTGAGCATCGACTTCAGAAAATCAACGACCGCTCTCATGGAAAACAGCTTTTTGGCGCCCTCGATCGGGTTAAGCTTGCTGAACTTCATCATCAGCGGATCGCCCGTGATCAGGAAGCCGATCTGCAAATAATTTCCGGCGATTGCAATGATGATCGAAATGATAAAAATCGGACCCATAATTAACAGCATCTGCAAGCCAAGCTTTTCAAACAACACCATCACATTATCCGGAGTTGTGTCCAGCAGCAGAAAATCCGTATAAATGGAACGGAACAGGCCAACCAGATGCGTTTTCATAAACCCGCCAAATACAAAAAACGAAAGGAAGGAAAAAAACAGAATAAAGGCAGCAGGCAAATCCATACTTTTGGCAACTTGGCCCTTTTGACGGGCATCCTGCTTTTTTTTAGGCGTTGCGGGCTCCGTTTTTTCCCCGGAAAACAGCTGAAGATCGAGCTGCAAGCGAAAGGTCCGCTTCGCCACATCCCTCTCTTCCATCACGCCATTCCCCCTATCCATTCTGAAACAAGCTGAAGAAGCTCTTGATCGACTCCATCATTTTCGCAAAAATATTCGTAAACAAAAATTCATACCCTGGAAACAACAGCACCAGCATCAGCAGGCCAAGTAAAATTTTGAGCGGCAGCCCAATGACAAAAATATTAAATTGAGGCGCGACTCTCGCCAGCAGTCCGAGACCGACATCCGTTAAAAACATCGCCACGACGATCGGCGCCGCCATCTGGAAACTGAGCGCAAACACCTCGGAAAAGGTTCGCAGCATAAAATCGGAAATTTGCCCGCCATACATGCGCTCGAACAAGGTATTGGACAACGGCACCCATTCATAGCTGCGCATAATGGCTTCCAGCAAATACAGATGACCGTTCAAGCTGAGAAACATCAGCGTAGCAATCATAAACTTCAAATTGCCAAACACCGGACTTTGCATGCCCGTCATCGGATCAATGACGTTCGCAATACCGAACCCCATCTGAATATCAATGAACGAGCCGGCAATCTGCACGACCGTGAAAAACAAATAAGCAATGAAACCCAGACAAAGCCCCACTAAAATCTCCCTGACAATCGCCACAACGTACAGCCCGTCGATCGTCACTCCGGCCTGCGTCCCTGCTCCGGCGAATGCAATCAGCGCCACAAAAAAAGACAAACCAAGCTTGAGCTGCGTAGGAGCATTACGGGCCGAAAAAACAGGCGCTACAAGAAAAAAAGAAGTTACCCGGCAAAATACCAGCATGTAAGCCGGCAAATAAGCTAACATCCACTCCATGCTCCCGGCTACCCGATAAACTTATGCAAGTTATTTAACAGATTGTACGTAAAATCCATCAGTGTGTTTAAAATCCATGGCCCGAACACAAGAATGGACAGCAGCACCAGCACGATTTTCGGTACAAAGGCAAGCGTCTGCTCCTGAATTTGCGTCGTAGCCTGGAATACACTGATGATCAAGCCGGCGACAAGGGCGATCACCATCATCGGAGCGCTGGCCTTGAGTGTTGTGTAGACAGCCTCGCCGGCCAATCGGATAATAAACTCCGTGCTCACGCGAGATTCCTCCTTGCCGGTTATGAGTTGTAGCTAAGCAGCAGCGATCGTACGACAAGATACCAGCCATCTACCAGAATAAACAGCAAAATTTTGAATGGCAATGAAATCATAACAGGCGGGAGCATCATCATCCCCATCGCCATCAATGTTCCGGCTATGACCATATCAATGACCAAGAAAGGGATAAAAATCATAAAGCCCATCTGAAACGCCGTCTTCAGTTCACTGATCGCAAAAGCCGGTACCAGCGCTGTCAGCGGGGTATCGGCCACACCGCTAGGCGGAGGCGCCTTCGTGTAGTCCAAAAACAGCTTCAGGTCTTTCTGTCGGGTATGCTTGAACATAAATTCCTTCATCGAAAGCGATGCCCGCTCTAACGCTACCGTTTGTGTAATTTCGCCCTTGCTGTAAGGCTGAAAGGCGTTTTGGTTAATTTCACCGAAGGTAGGCGCCATAATAAAGAAGGTCAGAAACAACGCAAGTCCAATTAACACCTGATTGGGCGGCATCTGCTGGGTACCAAGCGATGTGCGTACGAAGCCCAGCACAATAATAATCCGGGTAAAGCTCGTCATCAGCACCAAAATAGCCGGCGCGATGCTTAAAATCGTGAGCAGCAGCAAAATCGTCACGGTGGCCGAGCCGTTTGCGGCATCCCCCGAACCGCCGATATCAATGTTGATGCCAGGAATCGGATCGGCGGCCACAGCCTGCCCCGCAAACGAAGCAAATCCCCACACCATAAACAGCAGCACAACTGGTTTTATCCACGTTTTCATGACTTGTCCTTCGATTGCTCTGAATTATGATCCTGCTGGAGCAATTCCTCTACGAGCTTTCTGCGATCCGTCATTTTGCTTTGGAACACTTGCTGGAACGAAGGATTATCGACATCCAGCTCTTCCTCGACGTCAGGCTTCTTCCGCCGGCCCTTGATCCAATCGCCGATGGACTGCAATCCAGGACTGACTATCGTTGTTCCAATAGACATCCCGTCTCGAATCGCCCTGATTTCCTGCTCATCAGTCACCTTCTCCAGCAGCTGTACATCTTCTCCAACACCGACGATGTAAAGCGCGGAGCCGATCTCCACGACCTGAATCGACTTGTTCGGACCGAGAGGCAGACCGCCCAGGGAGCGGGCCGCCCGTCCGGAGAACACCTTATTTTTTTGAGCGATGATCTTCATAATGACGAAGAACATGACGATAATAACAATGAGAAAAAAGATAACCTTCACAATCATTCCAAAGGTGTCCCCTGCCTGGTACAAGGAATCCGGTGAGTCAAAAGGACTCGAACCGGGCGTCTCCGTCCCTGCTTCCCCGTAACAAACAGCAGTGAACAGCCCTGTTTGTAACCATACGACGAAACTGGCAAGCAACGTCTTGGTTGCGAGTCTCTTCAATGTTCACATTCCCTTCAGTTTGTTTGAAAGCTGCATCGCCGTTGCTTCTGTAGACCTGAGGAAACGCTCAGCTGATTAGCCAAGCGTCTTTTTGATCGCCTCGATAACACGGTCTGCCTGGAACGGCTTCACGATAAAGTCCTTGGCGCCGGCTTGAATAGCGTCAATAACCATCGCCTGCTGACCCATTGCGGAGCACATGATGACCTTGGCATTTCCATCAATTTTCTTGATTTCTTTCAGAGCCTGAATCCCATCCATTTCCGGCATGGTGATGTCCATCGTAATCAGATCGGGACGAAGTTCTTTAAATTTCTCAATCGCCTGAGCACCGTCATTTCCTTCTCCTACGACTTCATAGCCGTTTTTCGTCAGAATATCACGGATCATCATTCTCATAAATGCTGCATCGTCTACAATCAAAATTCGGTTTGCCATGGGTTCAAATCCTCCTAGAAAGTTGTAAGTTTAGTATTGCTGCAGTTTTTGAATCCGGTCCCACTGGTTCACGATGTCCGTGACACGCACACCGAAGTTCTCATCAATAACGACGACCTCGCCTTTGGCAATGAGTTTGTTATTGACCAAAATATCAACCGGCTCGCCAGCCAGCTTGTCCAGCTCGATAATCGAGCCTTGGGAAAGCTCTAAGATATCTTTGATGACTTTGTGCGTACGGCCTAACTCAACGGTTACCTTCAACGGAATATCAAGCAGCAGATTCAAATTCGTATCTTCCGCGGCGGACAGCTGCGGCGGTGCAAAGTTTGAAAACTGCGCCGGTTGTACATTCACGTTGCGGCCCGTCGGCACCCCGTAGTTGGCAGGCTGCGGAGGATAAGGCGGCGGCTGCATCGGTGGCTGCTGATACATCGGCTGCTGGTAGCCCTGCTGCATCGGGTCCGGATACATCGGTTGCTGATACATGGGCTGTTGATACATCGGCTGTTGCATCGGCTGCTGATAAGGATCTTGCTGATACGGAGGCGCTGCCGGAGGAGCAGCTGGCGCTGGCGGCGCAGACGGGGCTGCAGCCTGAGCCGGTGGAGCCGGCGGGGCTTCGACCGCATCCGATCCTCCCATCAGAATAGATACCATATCTCTGGCGAATCCGACCGGCAGCAATTGCATGATGGTCGAATCAATCAAGTCGCCAATGGTCAGACGGAACGAAATTTTAATGAATACATCCTCGTGCGGAATGGAATCATTTTCTTTGCCGTCCGTCAAATCCATAATATCAATTCCTGGCGGCGAAATGTTGACAAACCGGTTAAAGATCGTCGACATCGAAGTCGCCGATGAACCCATCATCTGATTCATGGCTTCCTGTACGGCACTGATATGAATATCGGACAGCTCCATATTTTGTCCGGTGCCGTCTCCGCCCATCATCAGATCGGCAATAACCTGTGCATCCCGTGTTTTGATCACCAGCAAATTAATCCCGTGGAATCCGTCGACATAATCGACATGAACCGCCACATGCGGCTTAGGGAACTCATTCACCAGATCCGTTCTCGCGATGACAGATACCTTCGGGGTCGTAATATCGACCTTTTTGCCGAGCAGCGTAGAGAGCGCAGTAGCGGCGCTGCCGAACGTGATATTCCCGATTTCTCCCAATGCATCCTGCTCCAGCGGCGACAAGTAGTCCTCGACCTGTGGCGCCAGTCCGCCCGAATAGTTCGAATCGCCCGATCCGCCGCCGTCAGAAGACTGTCTCAATAAGGCGTCAATCTCTTCCTGAGACAAATAATCTTTATTCGTCATTCTCTTCTACTCCTTCATGGACAACTTCACTGATTTGTATCGCCAGCTTGCCGCGGGCTGTTCCCGGCGTTGCATAATACTTGAGCTTTTCCCCAATCCGGATGTGCAGCGGCTCGTCCACCGTTTTGTTCAGTGTGATGACATCCCCTGCGCTCAGATTAAGAAACTCCTGGACCGAAATCGCGGATGCGCCCAACTCGGCAATAATCGGGAGCTTCGCCTTATGTAGCCTGCTCTGGAGAGCCTGCATTTCTTCGGGGGCGCTCGTTTTCTTCTGCGATACAAACCAGTGATGCACCGAGAGCCGGGGCATAATCGGCTCAATGACGACATGCGGGATACACAGGTTTATCATACCTGTCGTATCACCAATCTTGGTGCTGAGCGAAATCAAGGCTATCGTTTCATTGGGGGACACGATCTGCATAAATTGCGGATTCGTCTCCAGCCCCTCCAGACGGGGAGACAGGTCAAGCACCGTTTTCCACGCCTCTTGCAAACTTTCAAACGCGCGGCTGAAAATTCGCTCCATCACAATCGTTTCAATTTCGGTCAATGCGTTGATTTTGGTCGGAGACGTACCCGCGCCCCCCAGCAATCGGTCAAGCATCGCAAACGCGACGTTAGGGTGAACCTCTAGCACCATTCGTCCTTCCAACGGCTCCGCTTCGAAAATATTCAGGATTGTCATTTTAGGAATGGAGCGAATAAACTCATCATAAGGCAATTGCTCGACTTGTACCACATTAATCTGCACAAATGTTCTTAATTGAGCCGAAAAATACGTGGTCAGGAAGCGTGCAAAGTTTTCATGGATACGGGTTAAGCTGCGGATATGGTCTTTGGAAAACCTTACTGCGCGCTTGAAATCATACGCCCGGACCTTCTTCTGTGTGTCTTCTTTTTTGAGCTCCTCGGCGTCCATTTCCCCGGATGAGAGGGCCGCCAGCAAGGCGTCGATCTCATTCTGCGATAACACATCCACCATGTCTTGTCACCCCCTTATCGCCCATTTACACGCCATCTTGTTGCTTGATTACGTTATTGCAGCACAATATCGGTAATCAATATTTGCTGCAGCTTTCCCTCGTGAAGCTCTTCATTCATTCTATTCATAAGGGCTGAGGTAAGATTGTCAAAGCCTTTTTTACCTGACACCTGATCCGGGGTCTTATCGGCAAGCGTTTCAATGACAATGGCTTTCATACGACTTTGCAGCTTTTCAAACTCGTCCTTACCCTTTTGATTTTCAAGTTCAAAGGCAAAGCTGATTTTGACAAATTTGTTGCCCTGTGTGTTTGGCACAGCGGCCAAATTTGTCAGCACATCCTTCATTTCCACCGTAAATGCTTTTACTTGATCCGGTGTCAGCTTTTTGCCTGCCTTCACATCCTTGACCGAGTTTTGCGCTTGCTCACTCGCACTGGACGCGCCGGACTTATCCATATAGTTCCATAAGACGAATGCAGCCGTTAAAATTAACGTGATGGCAATCAGTATGGCAACGACCATAATGAAAATTTTACTTTTAAACAACTTACGACCCCTCCGAATTCAGGCTCTTCATCGTACCGCCGATGAGACCAATAGTCTGCATGTAGCGCTGTACCAATTCGACCACTTCCGGCACAGGTTCGAGCACCATTATTTTTTTTCCCGTAACCAGCGAAATCATCGTATCCGGCGTTTCTTCGATCAATTCGATCATCAAGGCATTAATCGTAATTGTTTTTCCGTTAAGTCGGGTCAGGTTGACCATAAGCGCACCTCCGGCTGAATCATCGGGGGAGACTTGCTCCCCCGTGGATACTAGCTTAACCTAATTAGCGCTTCAGGTTAACTACTTCCTGCAAAATTTCATCCGAAGTTGTAATGATCCGCGAGTTGGACTGGAAGCCGCGCTGCGCGACGATCATTTCGGTAAATTCGGCCGTCAGATCAACGTTGGACATCTCCAGCTGTCCCGACACAACCGCGCCTGTTCCGGTTGTCGCGTCATTGGCCAAGGCTGTTGCCAGATCAAGCGCCTCCGTATTCGAGTTCGGCGTCATCCGGTACAGGTTGCCCCCGATTTTTTCCATACCCGCAGGATTTGTTACCTTTGCTACCGCAATAAACTGACCCGTTTGCGTCGCCGTGCCGTCCGCCGCTACGGTAATAATTTCACCCGCTTGCGAGATGGAAAATGCTGTGACACCATCTTCAAGCGTCACTGCAGCCCCGCCCGTATTCATGACAAACATCCCGTCTGCATTCACAAGCCGATTCAAGGCGTCCAGCTCAAAGTTGCCCGCGCGAGTCAGATACGGCCCGTCTGCGCCGTCGATACTAGGCGATACAGCGAAAAAACCGTCGCCGTCAATCCTCAAGTCTGTCGGCTTGTTGGTTGTCATCGCACTGCCCGGCGTATGCAGCGTATCAATAGCCGCTACCGTCACCCCGAGGCCGATTTGCTTGGAATTGACGCCGCCTCGCGCGTCCGTCGGAGCAGAGACGCCGGCAACCGTCTGGCTCAAAATATCTTTGAACATAACGCGCCCGGCCTTAAAGCCAACCGTATTGACGTTCGCAATATTATTGCCGATAACGTCAAGCTTGGTTTGAAACCCCCGCATACCTGATACGCCTGAATACAGAGACCTTAACATGAATCATTGCCCCCTATCGGCCGGCAGTCCGGCCGTTCGCTTCATTAATGGTGTGGTTGCTTCAGTCGATCCGCAACCAAGGCCTCCGAGTAGTCGGGCCAGCCTTATGAAATGATCATGGCGCTGTCGATCTGGGTAAACAAATTGTCCTTCATCGAGCTTTCATCCATCGCCGTCACAACGGTCCGGTTTTTGATGTTTACGATTAAGGCGGTATCATTGATGAGCATCAGCGAATCCTTGGCGCCCTTTGTGGCCGCCTTGTCAATCGCCGTATTAATTTTCGCCAGCTGCTCAGGCTGGAACTGAATGCCGCGCTGCCGCAGCCTTTCTTCAGCATGGTGGCTGAACTTGACCGCCTTGCTTTGCAGAATGGCATCAAAGGATGCCGGTTGGGGCGTACGCTCTGCTGCAGCCTTGGCGCGTGCGGTGGACAACCCGCCCGGGTACAGGCTCCCTGCCGTTATGCGTCCGTTCATGGGGCAGCTGCCCCCTCACCCGCTTGATTTTTGATTTGCGAGATGTTTTCCAGCGCAATATCTTCGCCGTTAACCTTCGCAAATTGCTCACCCTTCTTCAAGGTGATGGACTCCACGACACCTGACTTCGAATGCGAGGTTCCATCCTTGTCTGTATACGTCCAGGAAATTTCCTTGCCGATCAGCCCGGAAGCAAACCCAAGCGATTGACGCAGCGTCTTCAACTCCGTCGCCATCTTGCTCATCTGCTCAACAGACGTAAATTGCGCCATCTGGGCAATAAACTCTTTATCCTGCAGCGGCTGGGTCGGGTCCTGATGCTTCAGCTGGGTCAGCAATATTTTTAGAAACTCATCTTGGCCGAGCTGGTTTTTTTCCTTTTCAGCGCCCGCTCGATCAACATTAGCTTTGGAATAATAAGGCCAAATATTTTTGGTGCTAACCGTCGAATCTGCCATTTTAGTTCACCTCCTGCCTGCACTTCTGCTCCGCAAACTTGCCTAAGCGGTAAAGTCGATTGAACCGTCGTTGGCCGCGGACCGTAATCGGCTAGCCAGCGTCTCTTCTTCCGCTTTCACATCATCCAATGTAAGTTCCTTGCCATTCGATTTCTGCTGCTTCGACGATTGTGACTGCTGCTGACGGCCTTCCTGGAACATACCGGATTGATAGCTCTGGCTTTGGCTTACCTCCAGCTTATCCACCTGAATCCCCTGCGCCTGCAGCGAGTGGCGAAGCTGCGACAGCTGCGCTTCGAGCATTTCCTTGCCGTTCAAGCTATCCGCCATAAACTGGGCAACCAGCTGGCCGTTATGCATCGCAAGCTTGACCTCGACGTGTCCCAAATGCTGCGGATACAACGAGATTTTCGCTTCGGTCACTCCATCTGCCGATGTGCCGAGCACAAACGAGCTGACCACGAATTTGGTCATATCGTCTGCGAAAGACGATGCCGGCATTTGCAGGAAAGCGGCTTTGGCTGCTTGCTGAGCGGCTGGAGCTTGCTTCATCCATTCATTGACCGTTACAGGCAGCTGCGGCTCGACCTCGCCCTGATTGCCGCTGAGCAACTCGAATAACGGGCCATCCTCCTGAGCGCCAGGCTCTGTCGCTAAATGAAGCGGCTGATGCTTGAGCGCCAGCGCTTCAAGCTGCTGGAGCGCATGCGGTACAATCTGCACAGGCGCTGCTGCTGGAGCTGCTGCAGCAACCTCTTGTCCAAGCTTCGTTTGAACAAGAGGCAGTGTCTCATGCTGCTTGTTCTGCTTTACAGGCTGCTTGGCATCGGCTTGCGCCGCTGCTCGCAAAAGCGCCTCCGGAAGCTCGCTAATCGCTTGTCCTGCCGCTTGCGCAACCGGATTTTGCTTGCCTTCCGCCGTCAATTCACTCAGCTGCTGGAGCGCCTTGAGCATCTCGGGACTAAGTACGATCACATTGCCTGAGCCGTCTTCAATCGTCGGCTGACCGTCTACGAGCTGTACATTCGGCAGCAAGGGCACAAACAGCAGCGGGTTCAGCAATTGCTCGCCGTCTTCGCCTTCCGTCTGCTCTCCATCCGTCAGCAATTCGGCAGGCAGCAGCGCCGCTTCACCAGCTTCCCCCTGTTCAGCCGCCAGCATCGACAGCACAGGAGCCAGCTGCTGAATCAATACAAGCAGTTCATTACCCGATGCTTGGGTCGTAGCGGTTCCGGTTGACTGCGTTCCCATTGCGCCTGTCAGCGCAGCGTTAAATGTACCTTCTCCTGTCGCGGCCCCCTGGGAAGCTGCAGCAGCTGTAGCTGCCGCTGTACCCGGTTTTGCCGCAACACGTGTCGCCTGGATTTCCATATGTAATGTTTCACCTCCTTTCAGGTTTGGCTATTGAACAAGTCTGGCTGAAATGAGTGCGGCCGTTTCCTTCGATGCATCGGAGATGGCCGACAAAATTTTGGAGCGGCCAGCATTGTCCACCGACTTCAAAATCGAAATGACTTTATCCGGATTCGTATTTTGCATCTCCAGCAAAACCGTAGCCGCGCTTTTAGGCGTCATGCTAGAAAACGTCGAACCGAGCTCGTCACTGCTCAGCTGCTTTGTAGCCGGGGTAGCCGCAGGCGCCGTCGCCTTCTGCAGCCGCTCCTGCAAAGCTGCAATTTGCGTGTCGCGCACCTGATTTTGATCCTTGATCAGAATCGAAGCCTCGGCGGCCTTCTTCGCATCCATCTTCTCCAAAATTTTCACCCGGTCATCCGTCTTCATCATACTCAACACCAGCACTTGCTCGTTTAAGGTCAAGTTTTCAAGAATGGGCGCCGATTTACTGGCTGACATTTTAGCGTACATCGTTGCCAATTGCTGAATTTGCGCCTTATATTCTTCATCTGACTTGGCCTTTGCCTTCGTCTGCTCCTCCAGCTCACTGTTTTTAAGCTGCAGATCCTTGATCGCCTGCTCTCGCTGCTGCAGAAGCTCCTCAGCCTTTTTCAGCTCCTGATCCTTCGCCGTTGCGTCCGACGCCGCTTGCGCAAGCGCCTCCTCCGGTGTCGGCGCAGCCTCTGCCGATTTTGTCTGGCCTTCAGCCGGCGCAGCCGTCGACGGTTCGCTTTTCGGCTCCGGAATAACGCGGTTGACGATCGGAATTTGCTTGGCCGTTCTGAGCGCGCTGTTCACAATGTCGTAATCGAAAATCGTCAGCAGCACGCCGAGCAAAACAGCCGTAAAAACAAACGGGATGAGGAACCAGATCAGAAATCGCTCCATGGCCCCATAGGAACCTGATTGCTCCGAATCTGTGTTTGCCATGTCCCCGCCTCCCTTTTCCTCCTAAAATTACACTGGCCTTACGTAACGGTTTGTCGCCATTTCATCCAGCTGATCCTGCTCTTTCTTGAGCATATCAGCCGAAAAGCGCTGGAACGCTTTTTCCTTGGCTTTGTTCCATACCTTCTCCTGCAGCACCTTGCCATTCAGATCGTCCTGCTTGAGCTGCACCACCGTCTTCGCCTGCTGCAAGTCGCGCTGCTTGGAGCGAATCCGGCCTTCCATGTGGTCCACATACCCTTGCAGCACAAGCAAGTTGGATACCGTCGTGCTGCGGCCGGAAGCCTGGTGCAGCTCCTCCTGCAAATCAACCTTGGATTGCTGCAGCTCGGACAGCGTCATTTCTTCCCTGCGCATGACGCCAATAGCTTCGGACAGCACCCACTCCGCTTGCGTTTTCTCATTTTCCTTCAGATCCACGATCTTCTGAAAAGCGTAGCGAAACCGCATAAGTGATCTCAGCCCCTAGTAAATTGTTGGATTAACTGTTCCGTTGCCTCGGCATACGTCAGCTTGTCATGCACGCGTTGCTTCGTATATTCGTTGATCAGCTGAATCGAGTCCATCGCATGGTCAATTTCCGGATTGGACCCTCGCTGGTACGCCCCGATATTGATCAGGTCCTCCGAATCCTTATATATCGACATAAGCCGTTTCAGGTTTTCGGCGGCAAGCTGTTGCTGCTGAGGCACAATTTCCTTCATCACCCGGCTGACGCTGGCCAGCACGTCGATCGCAGGATAATGTCCCCGGTTGGCAATCGAGCGGTTGAGCACGATATGGCCGTCCAAAATCCCCCGCACGGCGTCCGCGATCGGCTCATTCATGTCGTCACCGTCGACCAGCACCGTATAAAACGCAGTAATCGAGCCTTTCGGGCCGGTACCGGAACGCTCCAGCAGCTTGGGCAGCATCGCGAATACCGAAGGCGTGTAGCCCCGCGTGGCCGGCGGCTCGCCTACGGCAAGTCCGACCTCGCGCTGCGCCATCGCAAACCGGGTGACGGAATCCATCATCATCATCACGTTCAACCCGCGATCGCGAAAGTATTCGGCAATGCTTGTCGCAATCAGCGCTCCCTTGATTCGAATCAGCGCCGGCTGATCGGAGGTGGCGACGATCACGACGGAGCGGGCCAGCCCTTCGGGACCAAGATCGCGCTCGATGAAATCCAGCACCTCGCGGCCGCGCTCGCCGATCAGCGCAATGACGTTCACATCGGCTTCGGTATTCCGGGCGATCATTCCCATCAGCGTACTTTTCCCGACACCCGAGCCGGCGAAAATACCGACCCGCTGGCCCCGGCCGATGGTCAGCAGCCCGTCGATACAGCGCACGCCTACGCTGATCGGCTCCAGCACGCGCGGGCGCTTGAGCGGGTTGCTCGGCGCGTTGTGCGTGGAGTAATGAGTCATTCTTGACGGTAGGAACGTGCCGTCAAGCGGCTGACCGAGCCCGTCCAGCACTTTGCCAAGCAGCTCGTGACCAACCTGCACGGTCAACGGCTTGCCTGTGCCGACGACATCACAGCCGGGTCCGATCGCATGCAGCTCGCCAAGCGGCATCAGGATGACCTTGTTATTTTTGAAGCCGACCACCTCGGCTTTAAGCGGCTTGTTCGATTTCAGCGGATAAATCAGGCATACATCGCCTACGCTCGCATCCGGACCTTCCGACTCCACGGTCAGTCCGATGACCTGCGTCACCTTGCCGTTTACACGGATCGGGTCCATCTGTCGCAAGTGCTCCAGGTATTTGTCTGTGGAAGGCAGCTGCATACGATCAAACCTCCTCGTCGCGGCTAGCCAGCTGCTGCAGCGCCTGCTTGATCTCGTTCAGCTGGGTATCGATCCGCGCATCAATACTGCCGAAGGACGAACGAATGACGCAGCCAAGATCAGTAACGGAGCCGTCCGGTATAATTTGCAGCTCCGCTTGGGAGTCAATGTGCAACAAAAGCTCTTCCCGCGCGTCTTGGATGTAAGAAAATTGGGAAGGCGCTACACAAAGCGCGATCAAACCGGTTTCCCTGCGCCGCGCCAGCACCTTGCGGATCAGATCCTTCACCCATTCCGGCTCAAGCGTCAGCTGGCGGGCTACAATTTTCTCGGCAATCGAACAGCTCATCTCGATCAGAAACGGCTCCGCCTCCTGAATAATGCCATGCTTGAGCAGATAGGCTTGCTCCAAAATTTGTGCGGACTCCTGCAGCATCTGTTCATATTGCTGACGAAGCTCGGCTTCGGCCTGTTGGCGGCCTTGCTCGTAGCCCTGCTGAAAGCCCTGCTGCGTAGCTTCTGCGGCTGCCGCCACATCCTGCTCCCTGCGCTGCAGCCACCAGGCGTCCACTTCCTGCTGCGCCTGCTCCTTGAGCACGGCTGCTTCGTCCATCGCCGCCCGGACCTGCTCTTCAGCAAACAGCTGCGCATCCTCGAGGATTTGCTCCTTCATCTGATGCAGCTCGTCGATCTCCTGCTGCTCATCGGGCGACAGCCCTTCCTCCGCTTCCGTTTCTTCATTAAGAACAGGCGGAGCCGGGTGTTCAACAACCTTCGTATCCTCTACCGGGACGTACTGGAAATATTTGATGACATTAGACAATAATATCATCTCCTCCGCCGCGTGCGATGATGATTTCTCCAGACTCTTCCAGACGGCGAATTGTCGATACGATCCGTGTCTGCGCTTCTTCTACATCACGCAGCCGGACAGGACCCATAAATTCCATTTCCTCGCGGAACGTTTCGGCCATCCGTTTGGACATATTTTTGAAAATCGCTTCGCGTACTTCCTCGCTGGCCACCTTGAGCGCAAGCTGCAGGTCGGCGTTTTCGATATCGCGGATAATGCGCTGAATCGAACGGTTGTCGATATTGACGATATCTTCGAATACAAACATCCGTTTTTTGATTTCCTCGGCCAGCTCCGGATCCTGAATTTCAAGCGAATCGAGGATCGTGCGCTCGGTACCGCGGTCGACGCCGTTCAAAATTTGCACGACGGACGAAATGCCGCCCGCATTTGTGTAATCCTGGGTAACGGTTGCAGACAGCTTCTGCTCCAGCACCCGCTCGACCTGACTGATCACCTCAGGCGACGTGCTGTCCATCAGCGCAATCCGCTTCGCGACATCAGCCTGCTTCTCCTGCGGCAGCGACGACAGAATGATCGAAGCTTGCTCCGGCTGGAGATAAGAGAGTACCAGCGCGATCGTCTGCGAATTTTCGTTTTGAATAAAGTTGAGAATTTGCGCCGGATCAGCCTTGCGGGCAAAGTCAAACGGCCTTACCTGAAGCGTCGCCGTCAGGCGGTTGATAATATCAAGCGCCTTTTGCGAGCCGAGCGCTTTCTCCAAAATATCCTTCGCGTAGGAAATACCGCCCTGGGAAATAAATTCCTGCGCTAGGCAAATTTGGTGAAACTCCGCCATGATCGCTTCTTTTTCGCTATTGTCAATTTTTCTGACATTAGCAATTTCCAACGTCAATTGTTCGATCTCTTCATCTCGCAGGTGTTTGAAAATTTGCGCCGATACTTCCGGGCCCAAACTGATCAAAAGGATGGCTGCTTTTTGTCGTCCCGTTAACGCCGATTGCTGCATTTTCGCCAAAGTTCAAGCACCTCTATTCGTCGACTAACCAGGTGCGCAGCAGATTCACAAACTCTTCGGGCTTGCGTTTGGCCAATTGCTCCAGTTGTTTGCGCACTTGATTCTCATTCGTCACATTATCAATATCAATGGTTGGGAATTCCACCTTGGCGGCCGCTGCTTCTTCTTCCATAAGCGCCGCTTCCTCGGCTTCTTCCTTCGCCTTGCGCCGCCTGCGCATCATCCAGAAAATACCAACCCCCAGCAAAGCCAGCGCCAAGCCCCCAAGCGCGCCATACAGCAGCGCTGTGTTGGACGTCAACGATTGATTTTCGGTCGTTCTGGCGAACGTATGCGGGAACACGGACACCTTCCGCTCCAATTCGGCATCCGTAATTGTCACCTTGCTGTCAGCAAGTGCGGCACGTACGATGTTAATCAGAATTCCTCGTACCGCATTCGTCGTCTCTGGAGTCAAAGAAGTCGGATCTGCCGGATCAGGTGGTTCAAGACCGACATTAATGGTTAAGTCTTTTACAATAAAGGGCGCTGCGACAACCTCCTGCGTAATCCGGTTCACTTCGCGGTTTACCGTTCGCTGCAGCTCTTCGGAGGTTGAATTGCCGGTATTGCCTGTCCCTTGGTATCCGGGCACATCGGTTGCGCCTGTGCCTGGCGTACCGCCGTTGGCCGCTCCGCCGTTACTCGTGTAGTTTTTCTGAATTTCCTGAATGCTGATATCCAGACCGGTCTGGTCCACTTCATTGGGCGCAGTAACCAGATTGCTCTTCGAGCTGGTCTGATCAAAGTTCATAGTAGAGAACACGCTGACAATGACTTTGTCCCGGCCGAGAATCGAACCGAGCATTTGCTGCACATTGCGCTGCACGTCATTGCGGAATTGATTGTTGATTTCGAAATGGTCCCGAGCCAAGCTTGTCGAGCCGATCGAGCCGTTTCGTTTGGAGTAATCCAGCGGGTTCATGTTCTGATCGGAAATTGTAATATTTTCAATCGGCAGCCCCTTGATGCTATGGGAAACCAGATTGTACATCGTGTCGACCTTGGCCTGATCAAGCTGGTAACCCGGCTTTACTTCCAGCATAACCGATGCCGTCGCTTTCTCCGGCTCCTGGCCTTTTGGCAGAAACACCGTTTCCTTCGGCATGGTGATCAGCACCTTGGAGCTTGCAATCGCCGTGTTGGAGTTAATCAGCTGCTGCAGCTCGCCTTGAACCGCATTAATATACTTAACATCAAACTCACGGTCTGTCGTACCAAATGTACCGCTTTGACTGAAAGCTCCGTACCCGACATTCCCTGTTTTGTTCAAGCCTTGCGACTCGACAGCCAGCTTGACGCTCGCCACCTCGCTGCGCGGCACACCGATGCTTTTCCCGTCGTCGCTGAGCTGGTAAGGAATTTTGGCGCCATCGAGATATCCCTTGATCGCTGCGGCGTCGCTCGGCTGAAGATTGGTGTAAGCCAGCGCGTATTCCGTTTTGGAAAAATTATAGCTGATGATGCCGACTGTCAAAATAACCAAAACAACAGTAGCGATCAATGAAAATTTTTGCGTCTTGCTAAACTGATTCCAATATTGCTTCACACGATTCCAATATTGGAGCAAATTTTCGTTCACTGTTTCACCCCGTCCATGGACCGTCACTTTCGATTATTGCTGAATTAAACCTGCATTCGCATGATTTCCTGATAAGCCTCGATGACTTTATTCCTCACTTGAACAGTCAGCTCTAATCCAAGGGATGCTTTTTCAGAGGCAATGACAAGCTGGTGCACGTCCGAAATTTCACCTTTAATGAATTGCGTATTCAACTTGTCAACAACAGCTTGCTGGTTGTTTAAATTGGCGATCGCTCCGTTCAAGTAGCTGCTGAACTGGTCGGATACTTCGGAGGCGCTCATGTTGCTGGACTGCGCAGCCTTCGCGATCTGCAGCGGCGAAAGGCTCACCTTATCAATCATCGACAATACCCCTTCTTTATCCATGTGCCGCTAAGGGCCGATTCGGTTACCTACCGATTTCCAGAGCTTTGGTCACCAGTCCCTTGGAAGCATTTAATGCCGTTACATTGGCTTCATACGAGCGGGTAGCTGAAATCATGTCAACCATTTCCTTCATAATGTCCACGTTAGGCATCATGACAAACCCATTCGCGTCCGCATCCGGATGCGTCGGATTGTATACTTGCTTCAGCGGCGAAGTATCCTCGAACACCCGTGTCACCCTGACGCCTTCTCCGGCTCCTTTTTCCTGGCCGGACATGGCATTTTGCAGCGAGTAGGCAAAGTTTTGCGGCTTGGACTCCATCGTAATCAGCTTGCGCTTGTACGGCGTCCACTGTCCGTTAACGAACTGCGCTCGCGTCGATTCGGCGTTGGCAATATTGGACGAGATGACGTCCATCCGAAACCGTTGAGCGGTCAAGGCGGAGGCGCTAATATCGTAGCCGTTGGTCAATCTCATAAGTTACCCCCTCCCCGCAATGACTGTTCTGAGTTTTTTGATATCCGCACTGACCTGCTGGACGATCGTATTATAGCGCAGCTGGTTTTTCGCCATCAATGCCATTTCATAGTCGATATCCACATTGTTTCCATTGTTGTTCATCGTCGTCTGATTGTCGTGGGCCATCTCTGCCTCCGGTTGCGCAGGCCGCCCGATCACAAAATGCCGCGGATCTGTCCGGTAGCCCTGGAGCGACTTCATCCCCATTTCACTTTGCAGCAGCTCCTCGAACTTGACATCGGACCTCTTGAAGTAAGGGGTATCCACGTTAGCTATGTTGTCGGCAGAAACTTTTTGCCGCAAGGTCGCGGCGTTCAGCGAACGCTCCATCAACTGGAAACCCGGCTTATTCAGCATCATCATTCGGTAGAATCCCACTTTCACTTGAATTAATCTGTGAGTAGATATTCAACATGAAACTTGGTTTATCCTCCTTTCTTCGACAATTTATTCGAAAAAAAATAATCACTCGTTTAGCGTAATTTGTAGTCGCACAGAACTATTTCTATATTGAGAGAAGTTGGAAATGATTACAATAAGAAAAAAGCCCTATATTTAATATATAGGACCTATCTTTTGTGTGAAATTTTCATGAAAATTTGGATAAACAAGAAAAATCAGGCTTTTACCTGCTGAATACCCGCCAAAAGCTGGTCATTCAACACACGAATATATGTCCCCTTCATCCCCAATGAACGGGTTTCGATCACGCCGGCGCTTTCCAGCTTGCGCAAGGCGTTTACAATCACTGAGCGGGTGATGCCGACGCGGTCGGCGATCTTGCTTGCAACCAGCAGCCCCTCCGTCCCGTTCAGCTGCTCGAAAATGTGCTCGACGGCTTCAAGCTCGCTGAACGACAAGGAGCCCACAGCAACCTGTACAACCGCTTTGCCGCGCGCTTCGATTTCGATCTGCTCGGCTTTCTCGCGGAGAATCTCCATTGCAACCACGGTTGAGCCGTACTCCGCCAAAATCAGATCATCGTCGACAAAGGCATTGCCGGTTTTGGTCAGCACCAGTGTTCCCAGCCGCTCCCCGCTCCCGATAATCGGCACCAGCGTAATATAGAAGGTCGCGCCTTGCGCGTGATCGCCAAACACATCGTACGGAGAGCCGGCCTCCAGGTTCGAGGACGTATCGGATACGTGCAGCAGCAGCTCGTTGTATTCGGCCGGAAACCGCTGTTCCTGAAGAACCGCCAGACTGCCTGCCTGATCGCCTCCGGATGGAGCGACCGCGCTGCCAAGCACCTTCCCCTTCCGGCTGACGACGAAAATATCCGCATCCGAAATATCGCTAAGCACAGCCGCCATATCCTTAAAGCTGACCGGATTGCCCGCTTCCTTCTGAAGCAGCTTATTCAGCCTCCTGGTCTTCATCAACAATGTCATGATTAATGCCTCCACATCAAGCAATTACAAAATATACTGGCTTAGATCACGATTCTGAACGATGCCGGACAGCTTTTCACGTACATATTCGGGCGAAATTACAATTTGCTCCAGCGTGATCTCCGGTGCTTCAAAGGACAAATCCTCCAGCAGCTTTTCCAAAATCGTATGCAGACGACGCGCTCCGATATTATCGGTATTCTGGTTAACCTCCGCTGCAATGCGGGCGATTTCCTGGATCGCTTCCTCCGAAAACTCGACCCGGATGCCTTCTGTTTCCAGCAACGCCGTATATTGCTTGGTCAGCGCATTTTTCGGCTCTCTGAGAATCAGCACAAAATCCTGCTGGCTCAAGCTGCTCAACTCGACCCGGATCGGGAAACGGCCCTGCAGCTCCGGAATCAGATCGGAAGGCTTGGCGATATGGAATGCTCCGGCCGCCATAAACAGGATGTAGTCCGTCTTCACCGGACCGTATTTCGTCATGATGGTCGATCCTTCGACGATCGGCAAAATGTCCCGCTGCACACCTTCACGCGATACATCCGGACCGCCGCCGCGACCCGCGCCTGCGATTTTGTCAATCTCATCTATAAAAATAATACCGACCTGCTCAGCTCGCCGCACAGCCTCCTGATGAACCTCGTCCATATCAAGCAGCTTCTGGGCCTCTTCCTGCTGCAGCACCTTGCGCGCTTCCTTGATCGGCAGCTTGCGTTTTTTCGTCCGTTTAGGCATCAGGCTGCCGAACATCTCCTGCATGTTCATCCCGGCCTGCTCGTTGCCCTGGCCGCCCAGCATATCGAGCATCGTCGGCGAGTTGTCCTCGATCTCGATTTCAATCACCTGCTGCTCCAGCTCGCCGCGCAGCAGCTGCTCTCTGATGTCGCGGCGGCGACCGGCCACGCCGGCATCCTGCTGCTCGGTTTCCGGCTCAGCCTGCGACTGGCCCTGACCGCCGAACAGCATCTCGAACGGATTGCGCTGGCTGCGCGATTTGGAGCTGCCCGGGACAAGAATGGACACGATCCGGTCGACAACCATCTGCTCGGCCTTGTCCTTTAGCCCTTCCATCTTTTCCGTCTTGACCATCCGGATCGACGTTTCCACCAGATCGCGCACCATGGATTCCACGTCACGGCCGACGTAGCCGACTTCGGTAAACTTCGTTGCCTCCACCTTCACAAACGGAGCGCCGACGATTTTCGCCAGCCTCCTGGCAATTTCCGTTTTTCCGACGCCGGTAGGCCCGATCATCAAAATGTTTTTCGGAATAATTTCATCGCGAAGCGATTCCTCAAGCCGGCTGCGGCGATAACGGTTGCGCAACGCGACGGCGACCGATTTTTTCGCCTGGCGCTGCCCGATAATGTATTTATCCAATTCAGCTACGATTTCTTTCGGCGTTAAGCTGCTTGCTGACACAAACACAAACGGCACCTCCTGAAGGTTGCAATGACTGCCCGGCGTTCCCGGCGCTATTCCATTTCTTCCACGATAATGTTATGGTTCGTAAATACACAGATGTCGGCCGCCATCGTCAGCGCGGCGTGGGCAATGTCCCGCGCGCTCATCGCAGGCGCGTAACGATGCAAGGCCCGGCCCGCGGCCAGCGCGAAGCTGCCGCCGGAGCCGATCGCCACGATTCCGTCATCCGGCTCGATAATTTCTCCGTTACCCGAAATAAGCAGCAACCCGCTTCGATCCATCACGATCATCATCGCCTCCAGACGGCGCAGCACGCGATCCTGCCGCCAGTCCTTGGCCAGCTCCACTGCCGCCCGCTGCAAATTCCCATGATGCTCCTCCAGCTTGGCCTCGAATTTCTCGAACAAGGTAATCGCATCCGCGACCGAGCCTGCAAAGCCGGCAATGACATTGCCCCGGTATAACCGGCGAACCTTCTTCGCATGTGATTTCATCACCATGCTGTTGCCAAACGTCACCTGGCCGTCTCCGGCAATCGCTCCCTTGCCCTCGTGGCGAATCGCAAATATTGTCGTCGCATGAAATGCATCCATATAAAGCGAATTCCTCCTCATTCAAGACGAAAACTAAGCCCGTAGTACAAGCTTAGTTCGTAAGTTTCCAATCCATGTGACAAAAGCTGGATATCCCGCACCTATCGTACCATAGGTCAAGTTTTACTGACAAGACGAATTGTTTGTATTTTCAATAAAATTCTGAATTTTCGCAATAGCGCGTTCGGCGATTTTTTCGTATTTGAGCTTTTTATTTTTGATCCGCTCCTCAAGCGGCGGAAATAATCCGAAGTTCGCGTTCATCGGCTGAAAATGCTTGAAATCGGCCGTCGTAATATAATGCGCCATGCTGCCGAGCGCTGTATCAGCTGGCAAAACGAAGCACTCCTCATTACGGGCAAAGCGAGCGGCATTCAGTCCCGCGATCAAGCCGGAAGCCGCCGACTCCACATACCCTTCTACACCGGTCATCTGTCCGGCAAAAAACAGGTTGTCCCGCTTGCGGAACTGGTACGTCGGCTTGAGCAGGCTCGGCGAATTAATAAACGTATTGCGGTGCATGACGCCATAGCGCACAAATTCCGCATTTTCCAGCCCGGGGATAAGCGACAGCACCCGCTTCTGCTCGCCCCATTTCAGATGCGTCTGAAAGCCGACCAGGTTGTACAGCGTGCCCGCGGCATTGTCCTGGCGCAGTTGGACGACCGCATGGGGCAGCTTGCCCGTGTGCGGGTTGATCAAGCCGACCGGCTTCATCGGCCCGAACAGCACCGTTTGCCGTCCGCGGCGAGCCATCACTTCAATCGGCATGCAGCCCTCGAAATAAATTTCCTTCTCGAACTCCTTCATCGGAGCGGCCTCTGCCGTAATCAGCGCCTCGTAAAACGCATTGAATTCTTCCTCGTTCATCGGACAGTTCAGGTAAGCGGCTTCACCCTTGTCATACCGCGACGCGAGATACACCTTGCTCATGTCGATGGATTCCTTCTCTACGATCGGCGCAGCCGCATCATAGAAGTACAAGTAGTCCTCGCCCGTCAGCTCCTGCAGATGCGCGGCCAGCCCCGGTGAGGTGAGCGGTCCGGTTGCGACAACCGTGATGCCGTCAGGCAGCCGCTCCAGCTCCTCATTGCGTACCTCGATCAGCGGATGGTTGCGCAAAATCGACGTAACCTCCCCGGAAAATCCGTCGCGGTCGACGGCCAAAGCTCCGCCCGCCGGCACCGCATGCTTGTCAGCCGCCCGCAAAATCAGCGAATTCATCATCCGCATTTCTTCCTTCAGCAGGCCGACCGCATTGGTCAAGCCGTTCGCCCGCAGCGAGTTGCTGCACACAAGCTCGGCAAATTGATCGGAAATATGCGCCGGCGTCTGCCGCACCGGCCGCATTTCATAAAGCACAACCGGGACGCCCTGCGATGCGATTTGCCAAGCTGCCTCACTGCCTGCAAGCCCCGCCCCGATTACAGTTACTCGTTCCATAGCTGTCAACGTTTGTTCCCCCTGAACCTTGAATCTCCGTGCTTAATCCGCTTCCTGATCGTTATCTTTTGCTTCTTCCTTGAAATCGCAGGATACGCATTGAATAAATACCCCGGATTTATTACGCTTTTCAATCAGCATCGCTCCGCAGCTCGGACACGGCTGTCCGACCGGCTTATCCCAGGACACGAAGTCACATTCCGGGTATTTGTCGCAGCCGTAAAAAATCCGGCCCTTTTTGCTGCGGCGTTCGATAATTTTTCCTTCGTGACAGGTTGGGCAAGCAACCCCGATATCCTTCACGATCGGCTTCGTATTACGGCAGTTCGGGAAGCCGGAGCAGGCGAGAAATTTGCCGAAGCGGCCCATTTTGTAGACAAAGTGGCTGCCGCACTTCTCGCAAATTTCATCGGATACCTCGTCCTGAATTTCGATCTTTTCCATTTCTTCCTCGGCCACTTCCAGCCGTTTTTCGAAAGATTCGTAAAATTCACTCAACACCCGGACCCAGTCTTCCTTGCCTTCCTCGATATGGTCGAGGCCTTCTTCCATATGGGCGGTAAATTCGACATCGAGAATTTCCGGGAAAAACTCAATCATCTGCTGGATCACCAGCTCGCCCAGCTCGGTCGGAATAAATTTCTTCTCTTCAATCGCGACGTAGCCGCGCTTCTGGATCGTCTCCAGCGTCGGGGCATACGTGCTCGGACGCCCGATGCCCATTTCCTCCAGCGCCTTGACCAGCCGAGCCTCCGTAAACCGCGGCGGCGGCTGCGTGAAATGCTGCTTCGGATCAATCTGCTTCGCATTGACCGCATCGCCCGGCTTGAGCGGCGGCAGCAGCCGGTCATCGTCATCGCCGGAGTCGGCGACATCGTCGCTGCCCTCAACGTACACCTTCATGAAGCCGTAAAACTTCACCTTCGAGCCGACCGCCCGGAATACAGCATCGCCGGCAGCCAAATCAACCGTCATCGTGTCGAGCACGGCCGAAGACATCTGACTGGCTACGAACCGCTCCCATACAAGCTTGTAAAGGCGAAGCTGGTCGCGGCTCAAATGCGCCTTGATCGAATCGGGCTCGCGCAGCACGGAGCTTGGGCGGATCGCTTCATGCGCGTCCTGGGCGTTGCTGTTTTTCTTCACGTACACACGCGGCGTTTCCGGATAATAATCGGCGCCGAATTTTCCTTCGATATACCCCTTCGCTTCCTCCTGGGCTACAGGCGAAATACGTGTTGAATCCGTACGCATATACGTAATCAGGCCGACGGTGCCTTCCGCGCCAAGGTCGATCCCCTCGTACAGCTGCTGCGCCACCGACATCGTCTTGGAAGCCCGGAAGCCGAGCTTGCGCGCCGCCTCCTGCTGCAAGGAGCTTGTAATAAACGGCGGCGAAGGATTGCGGTGCCGTTCCTTCTCCTTGACTTCGCTGACCGTAAATTGCGCCTCGCTTAGGCCAGCCAAAATTTCGTTGACCTCGGCTCCGGTTTTCAGTTCCTTTTTATCGCCGTTCAGACTGTAAAATTTGGCGTCAAAGTCCGCTTTGCCGGTTGACAGCTTAGCGGTAATCGTCCAGTATTCTTCTGGCACAAATGCGTTGATTTCATTTTCCCGGTCGAAGATCAACTTAACCGCTACAGACTGCACCCGGCCGGCGGACAATCCTTTCTTGACCTTCTTCCACAGCAGCGGGCTAATTTTATAGCCAACCAGCCGGTCCAAAATACGCCGGGCCTGCTGCGCATTCACCAAATCCTGGTTAATTTTGCGCGGCGTTTTAAACGCGTCCTTCACCGCTTGCTTCGTTATTTCATTAAAAACAACACGGCACGCGTCCTGATCGTTAATTTCCAGATAATGCGCCAGATGCCACGCAATCGCTTCCCCTTCACGATCCGGGTCAGCCGCCAGATAAACTTTTTTCACGCGTTTGCTCGCGTCTTTTAGTTCTTTTAATACAGAGCCTTTGCCGCGAATCGTAATATACTTGGGCTCGAAGTTTTTCTGCACCTCTACCCCAATCTGGCTTTTCGGCAAATCTCGAATATGACCCATCGAAGCTTTTACGATATATTTGCTGCCCAAATATTTACCAATCGTTTTGGCTTTTGCGGGTGACTCCACAATGACCAGCGAATCTGCCATAGGCGTCTCTCCCCCTTCAACAGTTAAATATGTATCACCGTAAGGTGTAAGCTGTACCCGGAATTTCCATGATGCGCTGCATCATTAGTAAATTTATCAGAACTGCGTGCAAATGTCCAAAGGTAAATTGGGTTTGCTGCAGCAGCTGATCAATGGTCTGCGGCCCTGAACCGAGCAAATCGCAGATCCGATTTTCGTCGTCAGACAGCTTTTGGTCTACGGAACAGGTGTCCTTACTGTATGCCGTTTGCAGTCCGTCTATGCGATGATTGTATTCCTCCAGCACGTCAGCGGCCGATGCTGCCAGCTTGGCGCCGTCCTTGATCAGCTTCAAGGCCCCCTGGCTTTTCGGAGAGTTGATCGGCCCCGGCACGGCAAATACATCCCGGCTGTAGCCCAGCGCCAGCTCAGCCGTAATGAGCGAGCCGCTGCGCACCGCGGCTTCAACGACGAGCACACCGGCGCTTAATCCGGCAATGATCCGGTTGCGAAGCGGAAACAGCCCGGCGTGCGGCTTCGTGCCGAGCGGATATTCGGTCACCAGCAGCCCGCGCTGCGCAATCCGTTGGAATAGCCCTTTGTTTTCCGCCGGATACACCGTATCCAGACCGCAGCCAAGCACCGCAATAGTTTGCCCCTCGACCTGAAGCGCTCCCTCATGCGCAAAGCTGTCGATGCCGCGCGCGAGCCCGCTGACAATGCAGACGCCTGCCCGAGCCAAGTCCGCCGCCAGCCGCTCGGCCGAGGTCCGGCCATACACCGTCGGAGTCCGCGTGCCGACGACGCCAATGCAGAAGCTTCTCAGCAATTGCTTGTCGCCGCGTACATACAGCACCCAGGGAGGGTCAGCCATCTCCCGCAGCAGCTCCGGGTAGTCGTCATCCCATACCGTGATCCACGTGATCCCGGCCTGCTCGCAGCGCTGCAGCTCCGCTTCCCACTGTCCGCTGCGAAAGCTGCCGCGCAGCAATCCGAGCGCCTGCGCGCGGGCTGGAGTAAATCCCAGCTCCATCCAGTCAGCCGCCTCCATGAGTGGGGCGTCCGCCAGCGCTCCAAGACGCGTAACGACATGCTGAATCGTCTTCCAGCCAATCCCTTGCAGCTGATGCAGAGCAAACAAAACTTGTCGGTTATCCATCTAGTATAGCTCCTCCTTATAATAGAAACAAATTTTTTGGCCGGGAACAAAAAACAGCCCCCCGGCTTTCGCATTAGCGAAAACAGAGAGGCTGCTTGCCTGTCCGAATCTTGCTTTTAAAAAGAAATGCTTATTTTTTCGTGATGCATTTGTCGAGCAGGCCTTTTTCTTCGAGCACGCTGACCAGGGTGGAACCCATTTCCGAAGGCGTAGGCGCGACCTTGATGCCGCAACGCTCCATCGTTGCAACCTTCTCGGCTGCCGTCCCTTTACCGCCGGAAATGATTGCGCCTGCATGACCCATCCGTTTGCCTGGAGGCGCCGTTTGTCCGCCGATGAAGCCGACAACCGGTTTCTTCATGTTTGCTGCAACCCACTCAGCCGCTTCTTCCTCAGCGGATCCGCCGATTTCACCAATCATGATCACGGCATAAGTGTCCGGATCTTCATTGAACAAATGCAGGATGTCGATGAACTCGGAGCCCTTAACAGGGTCGCCGCCGATCCCTACTGCGGACGATTGGCCGATGCCGCGCGTCGACAGCTGGTGAACCGCTTCGTACGTCAACGTTCCGCTGCGCGAAACGACGCCAACATGACCTTTCGTGTGAATGTATCCCGGCATAATGCCGATTTTACATTCGTCCGGAGTAATGACGCCCGGACAGTTTGGTCCGATCAGACGTGTTTTCTTGCCTTCCATATACCGGCTAACCTTAACCATGTCAAGCACCGGAATACCTTCTGTGATGCAAATAACGAGATCAAGCTCAGCGTCTACCGCTTCCATGATCGCGTCTGCGGCGAATGCCGGCGGAACATAGATAACCGATGCTGTTGCATCTGTCGCTTTTTTCGCTTCAACAACCGTGTTGAACACCGGTACGGATACCGTCGTGCCGTTCTCCAGGGTAATGTCAACGTTTGTGCCGCCTTTGCCCGGCGTTACGCCGCCGACCATTTGCGTGCCGTACTCCAGACCGCCCTTGGTATGGAACATACCTACGGAACCTGTGATCCCTTGCGTGATAACCTTTGTATTTTTATCTACCAAAATAGACATGTTACGGTTCACATCCCCTGATCAGTTTAGAATTACTTCACGAGCGCGACGATTTTTTGAGCGCCGTCTGCCATCGAATCGGCTGCTACGATGTTCAGACCGGATTCGTTCAAGATTTTTTTACCCAGCTCTACGTTGGTTCCTTCGAGACGAACGACCAGCGGGCGGTCCAGACCAAGCTCGCGGGCTGCCGCGACAACGCCGTCTGCGATGACGTCACATTTCATGATGCCGCCGAAAATGTTAACGAAAATCCCTTTTACATTTTCATCGGACAAAATGATTTTGAACGCTTCGGTTACTTTCTCTTTCGTAGCGCCGCCCCCTACATCGAGGAAGTTGGCAGGGTCGCCGCCGTAATATTTAATAATATCCATCGTCGCCATAGCCAGACCTGCGCCATTAACCATACATCCGATGTTGCCATCGAGTGCGATGTAGCTCAGATCGTACTTGGACGCCTGAATTTCCTTCTCGTCTTCTTCTTCGAGGTCGCGCAGCGCCACGATATCTTTATGACGGAACAAAGCGTTCGAATCGAAGTTCAGCTTCGCATCCAGCGCCATGACGTTGCCGTCGCCGGTTACAACAAGCGGGTTGATTTCCGCCGTGGAGCAATCCTTCTCAACAAAAGCCGTGTACAGCGCCGTCATAAACTTGACCGCTTTGTTGACCAGCTCGCCTGGAATGTTGATCGCGTAAGCCAGCTTGCGCGCCTGGAAGGCTTGCAGGCCAATCGCCGGGTCGATGATTTCTTTGAAAATTTTCTCTGGCGAATGGTGAGCCACTTCCTCGATTTCCGTACCGCCCTCTTCGGAAGCCATCATTACGACGCGGCCTGTTCCACGGTCCAGCACGACGCCGATGTAATATTCTTTCTTGATATCGCAGCCTTGCTCGATCAGCAGGCGCTTAACTTCTTTGCCTTCAGGACCCGTTTGATGAGTCACGAGCACTTTGCCGAGAATTTCTCCTGCATATGTACGTACTTCGTCAAGGCTTTTGGCAACCTTAACGCCGCCTGCTTTACCGCGGCCGCCTGCGTGAATTTGCGCTTTGACAACCACAACAGGAGTACCCAGCGACTTGGCAGCTTCCACCGCTTCGTCCACCGTGAATGCCACTTTACCCTCAGGTACGGCAACCCCGTACTGTTTCAGCACTTCTTTGCCTTGATATTCATGGATATTCATTTAGCAAAATCCTCCTATCGGTATTGACTTGCTCTATGGAATCGACTCACTTTCGCTGCCGAAAGGAGTGGACCGCTATATTTAAGCGCTTGCCAGCTACTAGCATGTCCCTCGCGGCAAACCTTTATCATTGTAACATTTTTTATGGCGGGTTTCCTTAGTTTTTGTAGGAAGTTGGCGATTCAACTTTTTTATTGAAGGTTAAAATATATGTTTTCGCCAGCAAACGCCCTCAGCGAACAACCAGCGGAAAAAGCCTTCGCGCCGGAAAAATAAGGCAGTGCGAAGGCTCTCTCAGGTTGTGCCCGTGTACAGCTAAGCTTGTGCAGAAGAAACCGGCTGCGCCGCAGTCGCCTCTTCCGCCTGGAGCAGACGCTCCACCTGCAGCACCTCGATCCCCGCCAGCAGAACAATCCCGATGCCGTGTGTATCGTTCAGCAGCCATTGCAGGTCGTGCTTGTAATAATCGGCGTTAAACGAATAGCCGGACCCGCGGCATACGCCATAAATGTTGCCGAAGCGGTCAATTGCCCGCCCCGTCATGCCTTGCCAGCCGCGGATGACCGCCTCCAGATACGTGTCGCCGTCCTCCAGCCAGCCGAACCGGAGCCCGCGCGCCATCGCATACACAAACATCGACGTGCAGGACGTCTCCTCGTACGATTCCGGGTCCGTCAGCACTTGATGCCACAGCCCGTTCACGCCCTGCAGCCGCAAAAATCCGGCGCACAGCTCGCGGAAAAACGCCAGCAGCTCCGCACGCTGCGGATGACTGTCCGGCAGCGCCTCCAGCAGCTCCGACAGCGAAAACAGCACCCAGCCGTTTCCGCGGCCCCAGGCAACCATCGTCGGCTTATCCAGCGTCAGATCGTACACGTGGGACATAATTTGCAGCTCCGGCCGATACATCAGCTCTTTGTACTGGATAAATTGATTCGCCGCATCATCCAGCCCGCTCATGTCGCCCGTAAGCCGGTAATAACGGCTCAGAAACGGCACGCTCATGTACAGATCATCGCACCAGATCGTCTCATGCGTAAAGTCGGCCAGCCGCGGCTGGCGGTACAACGCGCCCGTGGACAGCCGCTCCTGTCCGCTGCCGATATAATCGGCAACAACCTGCACAACCTCCTCGGCGCCCTCGATCGGCTGCTCCCGCAGCGCCAGCAGCAGCGTTGCGCCGAACGAGCCGCAATCATCGAGACTGTCCAGCGTAGCCAGCGTATTCAGCACGCCGGAGGCGCCGAAGCGCTGTTTGTCCCAGAGCGCGTAGCGGTACAGCCGCACGCACGCTGTCATATGCGCATGCACGTACGCCTTGATATCGGCGCGATCCAGCAGCTTGCCGGTTTGCAGCACCCCGTACAGCGTCACGCCGAGCGGATAATTCCATTTGCCGAACAACGCATTTTCGGTAAATAACCGCACCCACACCTGCGGCTGGTCCAGCCGCCAGAAGGTGCCGCCGTCGCGTGTCCCGATCAGCGAGTCAAGCGCCTGATCACCGTGAGGCAGCGGCTCATCCGCTTCAAAGAGGCCGGCATACAGCCACGGGTCGCGGCTGCCTGCCACCGGGCGCGGACTGGCAAGCTTCAAGCCTTGCGGCAGCTCGCCCAGTGTGAAGCCCCAGTTCCCCGTACCCGCTTCCGCCCGCACAAGCAGCTCATGCTTGCCGTACTTGAGCTGAAGCGGCAGCTTAAACTCGCCGGCTTCCGTCACCTTCAGCACGCGCTCCCCGCCGACGTACAGCTCCAGCGGACCGGCGGCCTGGCCGCGCAGCGTTGCCGTGCAGACGCCCCGGCCTTCGCTGAACAAGCTGGTCCGGGCAACCGCATAACGTCCGGCAATCGCTGCGCTGCGGCCGAAAATGCGGGCGAGCGGCGTCAGCTGCCGATCTTCCGCCGACCAGTCAAGCCGCGGATACCAGACGACCGCACTGTCCGACTCGCGGCTCCCGGCTTCGGGAAGCTGCGCCCACACTTCGTCCTGCGGCTCGCTATAGATCCACCCTTCATGACCGTCGCGCTCCGGAGTCGGAGCGACGACATGAATCGGATTGCTTTTGAAGGAGCCCGGCCCGAACGCCCCGCCACAGCCTGCCTCTGTTTTCGTAAACAGCAGCACGAAGTCATTCCAGCCCTGGCGAAGCGGAACCGTTACCGGTATTTTCAACCGGTCGTTCAGCTCCTGTGAAATATTCGCCTTAAACTGCAGCTCGCCATTGGCGAAAAACTGCACTGGCCCGCCGCAAAATAAATGAAACGTCATGGGCGCATCCTGATCGCTCCAAAACTTCGACCAGGCGTACACATATTGTCCATTGCGCAGCGAAGGAAAACGCTGAACCATATTAAAGTCGTAACAATAGTTTGCTCGTTTGACGATACCAGCCTCGCTAAACGCCCGGTACTTCACCGGATGCGGCGGATGATGCCCGATGTAACGGTTCGCAATCGTCGCCAGTACTTCGCCGACGGCGCCGCCCCCGGCCGCTCCGATGTTTTCCCGTTCGTTCACGTAAGGTTTACTCATCTCCGCTCCATCTCCCGCTCTCTCTATTTGCCTGCGCGCTTCTGGTAAGCTTCCGTCAGCTCTTGACCCATTTTGACGACGTCCGCATCCGTCTTGTACTTGGCAACAAAATCATCCCAGGCGGTAATCGGCTCGCGGCCAAGAATAATTTTGGTCTTCAGGTCCATGACCTTCTTCTCAAACTCTGCCGAAGCTTTGAGCGCCGTCGGCGAATACAAACCGATCGTGACATCCGCCACACTCGTTTTGGCGCGCTCGTCCTGGATTTTACGATACAGCTCATCCGCATCCTTCGGGAACGTAACCTTGGTCGAGCTGGCGTAAGGATCGGCAACATAAACGATCTGGTTGAAGTCAGGGCCGTTGTCTGCCGCCAGCTTCTCGGTGTCGATAACCTTCTGTCCATCCTTCACCGTGTGATGCGTGCCTTCCAGGCCATACTGCTGAAGCGCAAATACGTCATCGTTCATCCACGTATCGACCAGCTTCAAAATTTGCTTCATTTTTACTTCAGGAACCGATTTCGGAATCGCCATCAAGCCGTTGAAGCCAGGACCTTTCGGGTTAAAGCCGTTCAGACTGGTCAGCGGGTAAAAATCAGTCGGCTTGAAGTTCGGGTCCAGGTTTTTCATTTTGTTGTAGTAGTCGCTTTGCATCGTACCGGCCTTCTCGGCGATCATGCCGGCTTTGCCCGCCCGGAACAGATCACCCGTCTGCGACAGCTTGAGCGAAGCAAAATCTTCCGGAATCAGCTTGTCCTTGTACATGTTTGTCATGTATTCAATCGCTTTGCGCGTTTCCGGCAGGAAGGCTGTATTGACCAGCTTGCCGTCCACGACTTTCCATTTATCATTTTTCACGTTAGCCCCGGTGAAGCTGTTTTCGATCGCCGCAAGCGTTCCCATATCAGCAGGCGGATTCAAATAAGCGGCCAACGCCGTCGTATCATTTTTGCCGTTTTTGTCCGGGTCCTTCTCCGCGAACGCTTTCATGACCGTGTACAGCTCGTCGGTTGTTGTCGGCACCTGCAGCCCCAGGTTATCCAGCCAGTCCTTGCGGAGGACGATAAACATGTCGGCTTCAGACGGACGCGGACGCGGAATACCGTAGTTTTTGCCGTCCTGCATTTTCGTCAGCTGCCAGGCCGTTTCGGAAACCTTGCCGCTCAGGTTCGGGTAATCCTTGATGAAGGGCGCAATATCCCAGAATGCGCCTTGCGTAACGGCATTGCGGAATACCGGGCTGAACGGATCGTTAATGAGCACCAGGTTCGGAATGTCGCCGGACGCCAGCGTTACATTCAGCTTATCGGTATAGTTATTGGCCGATACCCACTGGATCGTCATTTTGGAATTGGTCGCCTTCTCAATCGCACGCTTGATTACGTTATCGTCCGCCGGCGGCGTCGATCCGATCAGATTGGTCATGATCGTCAGCTCCAGCGGTCCGTTTTCTCCGCTGGCGTTCGTATTGCCTGCACCCGAGCCGCCGCCGCATGCCGCCAGCATCATGGACATGGCCAGTGCAGACGTCATGACGGCCATCGGCTTGCTCAGACCGTTTCTTTTTGTTTGTTTCATGTTCAGGTTCCTCCCTTTTAGTTGGATGGCTCATGCAACTCCGCTGCCACAAGCCCAACAGTAGACGATCGGGCTTCGCACCGGCAATTCGAATCTTTTGCACGCGCTGCGCCAGCCGTTAAGACATTTTTGTCGCTTGGAGTTCTATGCCGGACGCGGCTTTACGCGGCTTTACGCGGCTTTATACGGCTTGTCGCCGCTTTCCGGCTCTTTCCCCGCGTCCTGCCGTAACCGGCTAAGGACGGTTCAACTCGCGGTAACGGCTTGGCGTTATGCCCTCGTATTTTTTGAACAGCCGGTTGAAGTAGCTGTGCTGGTAGCCGACGCGCTCCGCGACCTCATTGATTTTCAGCTCGCTGTCCTTCAGCAGCTTCTTCGCCTGCTCTATCCGCAAATTCGTTAAATAATCAATAAAATTAACGCCGGCATTCTGCTTAAATGCCCGGCTCAGCGTATACGGACTCGTTCCGAACATATCGGCGCAAAATTCCAGCGACAGCCCGGTCATATAATGCTCATGCAAATACAGCATGACCTTCTCGACAATTTGACCGAGATGCACATCCTGCCTGCTGATCATTTCCTGGACAAACACGTGCACGACTTTATGCTGGAACCACTTGAGCATTTCGTCCCGCTCCTTGATGTCCGCCAGCTGCTCGTACAGATTGGCGTTGCCATACAGCTGAAGCGGGTTCATCCCGGATTGCAGCGCGGCATATCGGACACTGCCGAGCAGCTGCAGCATCCCCTGCTGAATGACAAACTCGGTAGAGCCGCCTTCCGACAGCTCCTCCATAAATTGACGGATCAGCTCGGCCGCCTCGTCCTCCAGCCCGTTGCGGATTGCCTGAATAATGTCTTTGTCCAGCGTAAACGGATAAGCGCCGTCCTGCTCCTGGTAATTGCGGCCAAGCTTTCCGGTCCAGATGAGCTGGTTGTCATCCAGCAGCTCCCGATACGCCATCGCCTGCCGCACCTCCTCGAATAGCTGGGGGATATGTTTAGCTGTGTAGCCCCATTGACTGATCGCAATCGTCACCTGCATGCGGATCAGCTCGTTGATCGTCTGCGTCAGCTCCTGGCACAGCTTCTCCAGGCTGCCCTCCAGCCAGCGGCCCGGCTGCTCCAGCGGCAATGCCAGCAGCACGCCGATCGTAAAGTTGTGAAAATTAATAACCTCTGCCTGATCATTGTGCTTACGCACCAGTTCCTCAATAACATTGGCCGCGGCAAACGTCACCAGGTCCTCATCCCCATGCGAAAATCGCCCGGTCAAGTTGGAAAAGCCGGTCAGACGCACCATGCAGACGACATATTGCTGCCCTTCCGTCTCCCAGCCGTAATGGCTCATCCGCTCCTGAATTTCATGCTCGCGGAGCGCAAACAGATGGCCTTGCGCCAGCTGCAGGAAGAAGCCCTCGCGCAGCACAGGCAGCTGCTCCTTGAGCTTCGAGCGCAGCGATTCGCTCTCCTGCGCCTGATGCTGCCAATGCCCCTCCAGCATGTCGAACTCATCCCGACCTTCGGCGCCCTTGCCCCCGGTCAGCTGGCTGATCAAACGCTCCAGCGGGGAGTAAATGCGACGGGATACAAACCAGGACAAGATTAACGCCAGCACAAGCCCGGTTGAGCTGATCGCCAAAATCCATTTGGACAGCGTCACCACAGGCGCCGTAATAAAGTTCAGCGGGGACGCAGAAATATACACCCAGGTTTGACCCAGGCGGTTGAACTCGCCATAGGAAACCGAGTAGCTCTCCTGCTTGTAGTCAAACAAAAACGACTCCTGCGTCTCATTATGCTTGCCATACTCCTCGCGCAGCGCCGCTTCCATCGCCTGATCGGCAGGTCCGCCTGTGGAAACCACCCAGCCGCTCTGCTTGTCCATCAACAGCGTCAACCCTTCATTATGCGGCGTCAGCGTGCTGAGCAGCGTGCGCAGCTTGCCCAGATTAACGGTCGCCACAAGCGCTCCGAACGGCTCCGCGCTCGCTCCCGGCAATTTATTGACCAGTGAGATCGTGTTGGCATGCAGCCCGGTTTCGCTGCCATGCGCCCATGAAGCTGAGCGCGGCAGCGCCAGTAAAGATAAATAAGACTGCGCCTGCTGCGCTTCATCCAGAAACTCATACTTTTCCTTGCTCAAGCGCAGCGGCTTCGGCTTGTTTAAGTACAGCTCGACCTGCTCCAGCAGCGGATGCGCGCCCTCCAGCACCAGCAGCGTCCGGTACAGCTCGTGAACCTGCTCGAAGTCGCGCGCAAAGTTCAGGTCCTTGAGCCGCTCGTCAAACTTCGGATCGAACGCCCAGTGGGAAATCGTCATCTCCAGATAACTAAGCTGGTCATCCACGCCCGCCGCGCGCTGCTGAATCTGGCTTTGGTGGGATAATCGCAGCTGCTGCTCAAGCTTGCCTGTTGCGATTTTATACGTGCTAATCCCTATAATTAGTCCTGGAATGCTCGCAATCAGCAAAATCAAAATGAGACTCCGGCGGAAGTATCGGCTGTTGCTGCGGTATTTTCGTTGCATTTCTGTCCATGCTCTGCTGACTCGCGTCAAGATGACTCACCTTCCACAACTGAATGATCTTAACCCCATTCGACATGACACGACAGATTCCTTTTTACCGTCTGCCGCCAGGGAGGCTTACCCTTTGACCGAGCCGACCATGGCGCCCTTGGCAAAGTGCTTCTGCAAAAACGGATACACCAGCAAAATTGGCACTGTGGCAACAACGACAGCAGCCATTTTAAGCGTCTCGGTCGGCGGCGCAGCCGTGACCGCATCAGCCCGCAGCTCGGCGTTGTTGGCGTTGAGCAAAATATTTTGCAGCAGCACCTGCAGCGGCCATTTCGCAGCGTCGTTAATGTAGATCAGCGCGTTAAAAAACTGGTTCCAGTAGCCCACCGCGTAAAACAGACCGAAGGCGGCCAGCGACGGCAGCGACAGCGGCAGGATGATGCGGAAAAATACGGACAAATCGTTGCAGCCGTCCATCGAAGCGGACTCTTCCAGCTCGGCCGGAATGCTGTCGAAAAAGTTTTTCATCAAAATGACGTTCCAGCCGCTTGCCAGCGCAGGTAAAATAAGCGACCACAGGCTATTGATCAGATGCAGCTCACGCACGAGCATATAGTTCGGAATAATGCCCGGGCTGAACAAAATGGTAATCAAAATAAGCAGCAAAATAAATTTGCGTCCGCGCAGCCGCTTACGCGACAGCGTATAAGCAAGCGCCGCCGTCACAACCAGCGAGCACGCGGTTCCCATCAGTGTCAAATACACACTGACGCCGAGCGAACGGGAAAACGCGCCGTTGGAAAGCAGAAAACGGTACGATTCCAGCGACCACGACTCGGGAAACAGCACAAAGCTCTTCTTCAAATATTCCACCGGATCGGTAAAGGATACAATAATGACATAATAAAGCGGAAAAAACGTCACGATGGCAATAAGCGCCAGCAGCAAAATATTCAGTCCGCTCAGCAGGCGGTCGCCCAATCCTTGATTCATGCTTGTCCTCCTCCTTGGCCTTTCCGTTTTAATAAACGCCTTCTTCGCCCATTTTTTTGGCGATTTTGTTGGCAATGATGACCAGCGTCAGCCCGACCAGCGACTTAAATAAGCCGGCTGCCGTACTGTAGCTGAACTGGCCTTGCTGAATGCCGACCCGGTACACATACGTATCAAACACCTCGGCGACCTCGGACACCGCACCGTTGTACATCAGAAACACTTGCTCAAAGCCGACATCCATCATGTGGCCCAGACGCAAAATAAGCAGGACAACAATGACGCTACGGATCGCCGGCAGCGTAATATGCCACATTTGCTTCAATCTGCCGGCTCCGTCGATCCGCGCAGCTTCATACACGCCGGGATCAATGCTCGCCATCGCTGCGAGAAACAGGATCGTGCCCCAGCCGCATTCCTTCCAGATCGACTGGAACGTCAGCATAATCCAGAACAGATCGGAATTCGTCAGAAAGTCGATTCTGCTCGCGCCGACCGCCTCCAGAAACTTGTTCACCAAGCCTTCGCCCTTGGCAAACAGCAGGAAGGTCAGGCCGGAAATAATAACCCAGGACAGGAAATGCGGCATGTATACAATCGATTGGACAAGCCGCTTATAGATCATGTTCCGCACCTCATTAAGCATCAACGAAAGCACGATCGGCAGTGGAAAAAATAAAATCAGGCTCAGCAGGTTAATCGCCATCGTATTGCGGAACAGCATCGCAAATTCCGGGTTGGAGAAGAAACGCTGAAAATGCTCAAGCCCTACCCATTCACTGCCGGTGATTCCGGCAAAGGGCGAATAATTTTGAAATGCGATCACGATGCCCCACATCGGTCCGTACTTGAACAGCAGAAAAAAAATAAGGCCCGGCAGCGCAAGCAAATATAAATATTTGTCCCGCTTGATATCTCTCCATAAGGCGCTCAGGGCGCTGCGCTTCGGACGCTGACCCTTCGTGGCCGCCGCATTGGTTTGCGGCATCATCATTGACATCGTTATGTTCCCCTCTCCTGCCTATTCTCGGCTGCAGCTTTGTACCGCTTGCTACCCACGGTAACGGACAGCGGCTTCAACTGACAATCGGAGAGTTTTGTACGGCTGCGGGCATAGCAAACAGCCCGCAAGATGTCGGCTGCGACATTTTTGCGGGCTGCGACTTTTATGCAAAGCCTAGGTAAATCAACGGTTTGCGGGGTTTAACCCGCCGTGTGTACAGACCTTAGCTCATGAGAGGCATAGTGGAAATACTTGCCCTCCAGCAGACCGATCAGCGTGCCTGTTACCCGCACCTCGATCCGGTTTTCCCCGCTGTGCAGCCAAGCGGCCGATCCTGTCCAACGGTAAGGAGACCAGGCGCGAACGCCAAGCGAATGTCCGTTGACAAGCACCTCGGCGCTGTCGTGGAACTCCGTATCGAGCTGATCGAGAACAAGCTCAAACTCGCCGGAGGCAACCCAGCCGGATAGCTCCACCGTACGCTCGAAGGCGAATCGCCCGGCGTAATACGGATAACCGGGATACGGACCGGCCTTCAACGGCGCCTGCTGTACAGCGGACGGCTGAAGCACAACCTGCTGCTCCGCGTCGAACCGTACATCGAAGGCGCCCGTCACATACACCGCATCAACGAGACCGTCCCAGTCATGCGCGATCTCAACCTCAATTTCAATGACGTTCACGCCTGGCTGCACATAAGCGCTGATGACCGCACTTTGATTGCGGTGATCGTACAGGAAATACGGCTGGAAGTCGGCGGCCGTCAGCTTATGCCCATTGACCGCAATCGTCCAGCTGCCGGACAAGGCAGCCTGATCGACAACAAGCCGCATTCCGTTTGCAACCGGTCCCTGGACCGTCAGCGCTGTGATGTACCGCGCATGCAGCGGATACGCCAGCTCCAGCTTCATCGGCGTGCCAAACAGCTGATCCATCGTCACCGGCAGCGTATGACCGGCGGCCAGATCGGCGCATTGATCAATAAACGTCTTGACCGGCACCCGGTCCGCGGCCAGCAGACGCTCGCCCCCCGGACGGCTGACCTCCAGACGGAACGTATCCAGTCTGACCGCGTTGTCCTGTAAAGCGCTCAGGCTCCACATGCCGCCGCTATCGACGCTCAGATGCTGGCGCTCCGCCGGTGCAGCCTGTGCTTGCCCGGCATCGGCGCGAGGCGTGCGGACGATCTGAATGAGCCTGGATTCATACGCCGCCAGCTTGACCGGCAGCTGCCAGGCCGAACCGTCGCGGCGTCCTGCCAGCACGGCTTCACTGCCATCGTCAAGCGACAGCTCGCAGAACGCCGCCTCGCTTTCCCCGGCCAGACTGCCCGCGTCTGTCCACAACTGCTCCTCCACCTGCAGCAGCAGCTCATGCTCCCGGTCTTCCTGATTGCTGATGAAATACAGCGCCTGATCTGCGGATACGTAACGCAGCTGCGTCAGCAAGCCGCGGCCGCGGTCGGCCGGCAGCAGCTTCACCGCCGCCGGCTGAAGCTCGTCCAGCAGCGTGAACAATCGCTCCTCCACCGCCGTCTGGTCGGCGGCTTCGCCGAATGGCAAATAATACCCGGCGGTTACGCCTTTACTCCAGCTCAGCTCTCGCTGCGCAGGGGACGGCGCTGCCGAATCGGCGGCCATACCTTCCGCTCCCGTCACGAGCACTTCCGCAGCCGCAGCGCCTTCAGCGGCGGCTGCCTCCCAGAAGCCCGCCGGAACGGTCCGCTCCAGCCCGAAGGCCTGCCCCAGCAGGTCAGCTTCGCCTGCCAGCCCGCCAAGCTGCTCTCCAGGAAGCTGGCCAAGCGAAATCACGGTGCCGCCCGCTTGCAGGAAAGCGATCACCTTCCGGATCGCTCCGGCCTCCAGATTCGTCAGCGGCGGCAGCACCAGCACCTTGTAGCGGGCCTGGCCGACGACAAGCTGCCCTTGCTCAATATCCGCTTGGGCGAGCAGCCCCGCATCAAGCTCATCATAATCGTGATCGCTTTTGATAAGCGCGCTGCCGATCCCGCCCCACCAGCGCTTCAACGCCTCCAGTCTGCGCTGCTCCTCCGGATCATGGCCGCCATACGTAAAGCCATGGAACGGATTGCCCATCTCCGCCCAGAGCGAGGTTGTCGGCTGCAGCAGCGCAATGGAAATCGCCGCCTCTCCCTGGCTCATGACGTAGCTGATCCGTCCGGTATAATCGCCCAGCAGCCGGAAATGCTGCCAGTACGGGTTTTGCAGAAACTGCGACGGCGGCGCATCATGCTTCGTCAAGCCGTCCAGCGTATAGAAAAACGCATGGAAATTGTAAAAGTTCGTGCCGAGCGCAGCCAGCCGGTCAATCATCCACTTCGCATCCTGCAAGGTCATCGACCAGCCGACGCTGTGGAAGCATTCGATCAAATTGCGCGGCCTGCTTAGCTGTCGGGCAATCGAGCTGGTCATCTTGGCATTGTACCGGAAATTGCACGCCGCCTTCTGCAAAATCCAGTCGAGCGAGCGGCCCAGCTTCTCATGGCCGGTATCGCCTCCCGGAACATGGCTGTACAACTGGGTCGTATGGCGAACCGCCGGCACCTCGGTTACGTATTCCAGCCCGTGAGCTTCGCACCAGTCATGCACCTGCTTATGGTAGCTGTCCAGCAGCAGCTGGTGAACTGCCTCATAATAATCGTAGCGAATTTTCGCCGTGCCAGGCTCGTCGGCCAAAATAAGCGCATACAGATGGTCGCGCAGCTCGTACCCGTGCAGCTTCAGGAAAAAGTCAGTGAGCTGCGGCGACCAAGGCACATGACCCAGCAGCCCGATCTCATCCGTAAACATGCCCTTGATCGTCGTCCCGAAATAAGCGGACAAATGCTGCGCATATTTCTCATGCGTCAGCCGGATAAATGTCGCCATCGCCTCCCGGTTGCACGGATCGACGAAGGTTCCGTAATATTTAAAATCCTCGATCTCCTCTTCCTGAATGACCAGCACGTCCCACTCGCCGTCCGGCGCTTCCCAATCCAGCAGCTGAATCGTCCGGTAAGTAAAAAAACGTTTCTGATTATATGCCGTCAGTCCGGCCTTCTGGAAAATCGGGTCCGCCTGCAAATTGCCGATGCTGCCCCGGATATCCACAGCGTCCTGCCAGCTCCGCTCCCCGGCAGCGTTCACCGGTACAGCCTTGGCGTATAAAATGCGCGCCCACGGCAGCTCAAGCTTCAGGCGTTGTCCGCCAACCGCGCGCTCCGTCCGGTGAACAAGCGTGTAATGCTTCGCATCCGGATGCTCCAGCGTTACCTCGCCGCCCGCAATGCCGCTAGGATACGGGTATTCATCATACAGCCAGGCGTGCAGGCCGTATTCCGCTGCGGCCTCTACGGCCACACGCACCTTGGCAAACCAGCTGTCGGACAAGTAAGGAACCTTCAGCCCTTGGCGGGCGCATATAAAAAAACCACCGACGCCCTGCTCGGCCATTTCACGAAGTTGCAGACGAATTTGTTCGTCCTCCATCTCACCATTCCAAAACCAGAACGGATGCACGCGGTAAGCGGCTCCGGGTTGCTTGAAAGCTTGCAGCTCAAACAAGGCAGTTCCTCCTCATCATATCGGGTATGATCTTATTGAACCCCGAATAACCGGATCGGGCAATGCTACTTTTTTGTAAGGCCGGTTTGCAGCCGTTGCTTTCTTTTGCGGACTTGGACATTTTTGCACAGCGCGGCGGAATACCTCCTTTTCATACGATTTCATACGATGCAACCCGCCCTCTTGCCAATCCGGCAGACGGCGTTTACAATAAAACCAACGAACAGGCGAATGAGGAAGCACCTTGAGCCATGAACATTTCATGGGGAAGGTGTTTTTTATGTTATATGGAAAGGCCATCAGCGCTTGCCTGCATGGCGTGGAAGGCCGGTTGATCGAAGTTGAGGTGGATTTAAGCAATGGGCTGCCCCAGGTCAACATCGTTGGACTGCCGGACAATGCGGTCAAGGAATCCATCGAACGGGTGCGGGCCGCGATTAAAAATTGCGGGTTCACCTTCCCGCTGCAGCGAATTACGATTAATATGGCGCCTGCCGATATTCGCAAGGAAGGCTCGGCGTTTGACCTGGCTATTGCGCTTGGCATCTTGGCGACCAGCGGGCAGCTGGAGCCAGGGTCATTGGACGGCACGCTGGTCATCGGGGAGCTGTCGCTCGACGGCTCCATCCGTCCGGTGCCGGGTGTATTGTCCATGATGGAAGCGGCGAGGACAGGCAGCTTGACACGGGTCATCGTGCCTGCCGACAATGCCGAGGAAGCCGGCTGGATGAGCGGGTGCGCGGTGCAGCCGGCCCGGCATTTGGCGGAGTGGAGCCGGAGCGCTTCATTTGCTGCGGGCAGCGCGGCCTCTGGCGGAGTCGCTGGTGATGGAGTAACGGGGGGTGCAGGCAGCGTAGAGGATTACGCGGATGTACGCGGGCAGCAGCATGTGAAGCGGGCGCTGATGATCAGCGCGGCCGGGATGCATAACCTGATGCTTGTGGGGCCGCCGGGTACGGGCAAAACGATGCTGGCGAAGCGGCTGCCCACCATTATGCCGCCGATGGACGAGCAGGAGGCGCTGGAAGTAACCAAAATTTACAGCGTATCCGGCAAGCTGCCCGACCGCCGCCAGCTCGTGCGCAACCGACCGTTCCGCATGCCGCATCATACGATTTCAGCGGCCGGACTTGTCGGCGGCGGCGGCATTCCGAAGCCGGGCGAAATCAGCCTCGCTCACCGGGGCGTGCTGTTTCTCGACGAGCTGCCCGAATTTTCACGCGCTGCGCTGGAGGTGCTTCGCCAGCCGATGGAGGATCACTCGGTCACGATTAGCCGGGCCAAAGCCGTGTACCGCTTTCCCGCTCACTTTTTGCTGGTCGGTTCGATGAATCCATGTCCTTGCGGCTTGTTCGGGGACGCCGCCGACTACACGTCGTCAGGCTGCATCTGCTCGCCGCTTAAAGTGAGGCAGTACCGTTCCCGGATTTCCGGTCCGCTGCTGGATCGGATGGATTTGCATGTCGAGGTGCCCCGTGTGCCTTACGCCCAGCTCGCGCTCCCCGACAGCCCGCTTTCCTCGGACGCGATGAGAGAAACGGTCGAGCGCACGCACCGGATTCAGCTAAAGCGTTACCGCCAGAACGGCGTGCTGTTTAACGGCGAGTTGACCGGCAGACTGCTGCGCACGTACTGTCAGCTTGACGCGACCGCCTCCAGCCTGCTGGAGCAAGCCTTTCATGCGCTGGGCATGAGCGTTCGTTCCCATGACCGTATTTTAAAAATCGCCCGGACGATCGCCGATCTGGAGGACTGCGCGGACATCGCCAGCTCGCATGTTGCAGAAGCGCTGCAATACCGCTGCCTTGACAAAAAAACTTCCATCGAGGCCTTTCGAGGATGAGCGACCACGCTCATCGGCATACATTCATTCTTACGGGTTCTTGCGAGGATAAAAGCTTTCAGCTCACACCAAAAAATCCGCAGCGCGCCCTAGCCAAGCACGTTGCGGATATGGGTTAGCCCGGTTACTTCGCCGCCCGGATGCATACGCACGGACACGACATCAAACCGAATTTGCAGCGCATGCTTGCCTTTGAGATGAACGTACACCTTGGCCGTCTCCAGCATCTTGTGCTGCTTGCGCGCATTAACGGATTCCTCGGGTGTGCCAAATGCCGCGCCATGGCTGCGCGTACGCACCTCGACAAAAACAAGCACCCCGTTCTCCTCCGCAACCAGATCAATTTCCCCTGTCCGGCATCTCCAGTTGCGGTCGATGATGAGAAGTCCTTGCTGCTGCAAATAACCGGCTGCTTCCGCTTCACCTTGCTCACCGAGCCGCTTGCGTCCCGCCAATCGCTCCTTCAAGTCGGCTCACGCCTCCATTCCTTCGCTCTGGAGTCGGAACGGTAAATATACGAAAGCACCTCGGCCACCAGCTTGTACAGCTCCGGAGGTATTTCCTGATCAATATCCAGCTTGGACAACACCTCAACCAGGGAAGGGTCCTCTTGGATCGGCACGCCGCTTTCCTTTGCGCGCTCCATAATTTTATCGGCGATGCGGCCCGAGCCTTTCGCAATAATTTTCGGCGCGGCCGAAGCCTCCGGGGCGTACTTGAGCGCAACGGCTTTTTTTAGCGTTGACGGCTGTTCGCTCATAAGCGAATATCCACCCCTTTATACGGCTTCTGTGCATACCCGCCCGCATTGACGCCAAGCAATTGCTCCTTGCTCCCGCCTTGCCCCGCAGGCTCGTTCAGCTCACTCAGCTTATCCGGATAAGGACTGACCTTCATCGAAATAAATTGATAGCCAATCGACGCAAGTCCCCCGGCAATCTCCTCCCGGTACGCCTCCAGCAGCGCCTGGGTGTGCGGCAAATCGTTGTGCACATGCAGGCTGACAATCCGGTTCACGACCTGCACATCCACCAATGTATGTCCGAGCGCCTTCATCTGCAAATCAAACACAAGGCGGCAATTGCTCGCGTCAAGCGCGCCGTTTTTCCCTTTGCGGGATTGAATATGAATCGCGGCTGTCTGCGTGCCGTCCGCCTGCACAATCGGGACAAACATCGTCAGATGCGAAAACATGGCCGTCCGGTCATTCGTTAATAACAGCTGCTGCCCCGTAATTTGATGAACGGCCTGCTGGGCGACCTGCTTGATCTCATCTGGCGCATCGGCGGACTGGGCGAGCTGCAGCAGCACGCTTTTTAACGAATCGGCCGTTTTGTCCGGCATACCGGCCGGTTTCCCGTCCTCTGCTCCAAGTAATCTGACCGCTTGCTGCTCATGCTCAATGCCAAGCGTCTTCATCAACCGCCCCAGCATATGCTCCTGTGGCTCGGCCGGTGCGGCGCCGGCTTGCGCCTGCGGCGCTGGCGCTCCTGCGCCTGCCGCCGCGCTGTTCGCCTGCGGCGCTGGCGCTCCTGCGCCTGCCGCCGCACTGCCTGCCTGCGGTGCTGGCGCTCCCGCGCCTGCTGCCGCATTGCCTGCCTGCGGCGCTGGCGCCCCTGCGCCTGCCGCCGCACTGCCTGCCTGCGGCGCTGGCGCTCCTGCGCCTGCCGCCGCACTGCCTGCCTGCGGCGCTGGCGCTCCTGCGCCTGCCGCCGCACTTTTCGCCTGCGGCACTGGCGCTCCTGCGCCTGCCGCCGCACTGCCTGCCTGCAGCGCTGGCGCTCCTGCGCCTGCCGCCGCACTTTTCGCCTGCGGCACTGGCGCTCCTGCGCCTGCCGCCGCACTGCCTGCCTACGGCGCTGGCGCTCCTGCGCCTGCCGCCGCACTGCCTGCCTGCGGCGCTGGCGCTCCTGCGCCTGCCGCCGCACTGTTCGCCTGCGGCGCTGGCGCTCCTGCGCCTGCCGCCGCACTGCCTGCCTGCGGCGCTGGCGCTCCTGCGCCTGCTGCCGCATTGCCTGCATGCGGCGCTGGCGCTCCTGCGCCTGCCGCCGCACTGCCTGCCTGCGGCGCTGGCGCTCCTGCGCTTGCCGCCGCACTGTTCGCCTGCGGCGCTGGCGCTCCTGCGCTTGCCGCCGCACTGTTCGCCTGCGGCGCTGGCGCTCCTGCGCCTGCCGCCGCACTGCCCGTCAGCTGACTGCCCTCGTTGCGAACTTGCAGCAGCAAAGCCTTCGCCGTGTCCAGCAGCGCACGCGTTTGCGGCGTCAGCTCCTTGCCGCCTGCTTTCTCGGCTTGGTCAAGCACCGCTGACAGCTGCTCCAGCGTATCATGAAGAGGCGGGCCTTGCACCGCCTGACGCAGCGAAAGCACCGTTTCGGTCGTCAGCGGCAGCCCTTTTTGAAAGGCAAGCACGGCAGTCGGCAGCCATTCCGCTTGCGGCAGCGGTTTGCTCAGACCCGACATCGCGGTCTGCAGCTCGACAAAAGCTTTCACATTCTCCTTCGTCAACGCCACTCCGTTCTGATGCAGCTGCTGCACCAGCTGACGATTTTCCGGCGTGTCCTCCAACCCTAACGTTTTGATCACTTCGCCGAGCGATGTATCCGCAATCTGAACCTGCGAGGCTTGCAGCGGCTTCAAGACCACTTGGCCGTTAGCCGATTCGGGCTGCACCTGCAGCATCGTCAGCTCCCCCTGCTTCAACGGCGTTTCCAGTTGGGCGCGAACCTGCACACCGCCTATATTCACAATCGCCTCCTGATTCGGAAGCTGCTGCTGCACGACGCCTTTTACAACTTGTCCGACCTTCAGCTCCAGCTTTTTCGGCTCCTGAATATGCGCATCCCCGACCAGCCCGCGGATGATTCCTCCAATATTCAACGTGGCTTCCTCCTTTTGCCCGCGTGACGCATCTGCCTCGGGTCCGTTTCCTGTGCAGGAAAGCCGACGCGGGCGGACAACTCGCTGCCATCCTCCCGTGCCGGCTTTCTGCAAATTATAGCATGTACAGGCAGAGCTTTTCGTAAGATAAAATTTGTAATCTTCAGTCCAATAGTAGCGGGAGCCATTCAAGTCAGCAGCTTGTCCGCCCTCAGTAGACATCTGTCTTTTAAAAGGTGGACATTACCCCACTTTCTCTCCCACCGTCCACTTATCCAGATCTTGATCCTCACGAGCCTCAACCAACTAAATCTGGGTTTAGGCTCGCTCACGTGTCTCCAACGACATCCTATTTACATGTCCACCCTACGAAAGACAATGGCTTACAAAAGTCCTCTCCCCATGGACACTACCCGCCCCGCCGAAACGGAAGCCTTTGCTGCTGTTCGCCTTTTTCCGCTTCATACTCATGCTATAGGCTGAACGAGCTGCATTAGTTATATCGGCATCTCCAGCCCTTATTTTCACCGATTCAGATTCCGATTCTGATTCTGTTCACGTTCCTCCACAATAGCCTGCACTTCAATTTCCACCAGCAGCTCCGGATCAATCAACGCTTTCACCTCAACCATCGTAGCGACCGGCCGGATGTGTTGGAAAAACTGTCCGTGCGCCTTGCCGATGTCTTCCCATTGACTGATATCAGTGACGAACATCCGGGTTCTGACGACATCCGCCATGCTGGCTCCCACCTGAACCAACGCCGCTTCAATCTGCTCTAAAATATGTATCGTCTGCGTATAAGCGCTGCCCTTTCCGACAACTTCGCCATCCTTCATGGCTGTTGTGCCGGCCACCTCTACGACATTTCCGATGCGAATAGCCCGACTGTAGCCGACAATCGGCTCCCATGGCGAACCTGTTGAAACTTTAATCCGTTCTGACATCGCCTTCAGCTCCTTTTCGGTCGTTAGAACAGCACCTGCTGCTCCAGCTCCGCCACAATATTGCGTAAAAATAAACGCCGATGCAGCGGCGTCGGCCCAAGCTCGACGATCCGCTCCCGGTGGACGCGGGTTGCATATCCCTTATGTGCCGCGATCTCATAACCAGGATATAACCGTTCCCAATCTAGACACATTCGGTCACGCGTCACCTTCGCGATAATGGAAGCGGCAGCAATCGACTGGCTCAGCGCATCCCCTTGAATAATTGCCAGCTGCTCCACGTCCGAGTCGATTTTCTCTGCATCGACCAGCAGCATGTCCGGACGGACGGACAGCGTGTCCACGGCCTGCTTCATCGCCATGCGCGCCGCCTGCTTGATGTTAATCTGCTCGATCGTCGCTACATCAGCAATGCCGACACTAACCGCCAGCGCCTGCTCCGTAATGTGATCGTACAGCGCCTCCCGTTTTTTCACGCTCAGCTGCTTCGAATCATGGACGCCTTCCAGCACAAGCCCCGGCGGCAGGATGACGGCGGCGGCAACCACATCCCCGAACAAACAGCCCCGGCCAACCTCATCGACACCGGCGATCCTGCTTTTCCCCTGCTCCCAATAGCTGCGTTCATAGCTTAAATTATCACGCATTGACATTCGCTCCCGGTTTTAGCCTTTCTTCCATTATAGCGCACAGCCGCCTGAACTGACCACTCCTCTCCCGGCAGATTCAGGCGTTCTTTACCTCTTTCCTTTGCATAGTCACAGGGGCAGGCACACATACTAGGGAAATCTGTCCAGCCTATCACAAGGATCGGAGGTACATTCCTGTGAACGTGGATAATCCGCAGGCAACCGAACAATGGAACGAGCTGATTCAACTGCTCGGCTCGCCAGCCGACCTCGTCCATAACGAGATGCACAGCAACGGCTTCTCCGTACAGCTGCTTTATTTCAGCTCGATCTGTGATGAACAGAAAATTCATGATCTGCTGTTTGCCCATTTTTTCCAGGCTGCGGACTCCGGGCAATTTACCGACTATTTACGGGCTATGGCTGGCCCTGTATTTCCGCAGATGCAAGGCACAGTGGCCCAGCAAGTGCTGAATGGAGCCGTTGCGGTTCAGTTCGGAGCCTTGTATGTTATCGACTGCCGGAAGCCTAACTACGCCGAGCCGTTGGAAGCAAGCATCGAAAAGGTGATCCAGGGGCCGCAGCATGCATTCAGCGAAAATTTGCTGACCAATATCAGTCTGCTGCGCAATCGGTACCCGCAAGCCTCCTTGAGCATCGAGCTGCACCAGATCGGGCGGCTCACCCAAACGCCGATTACACTCGTATACGACCGTGAGCAAACCCCGCCGGAAACGCTGCGGCAAACCCGGCAAGCGCTCAGTTCGGTGCAGATTGACTCCTTGCAAGGGCTTGGGCAGCTGCAAACCCATATGACACGCGCCAAGCGCTCCTTGTTTCCAACCGTGATGATTACCGAACGACCTGATCGGGCGGCTTACAATCTGGCCCAGGGCAAAATCGCCCTGCTGGACCAGGGCTCTCCGTTTGCACTGCTTGTGCCTGCTGTTTTTTATGATTTTATGTCCTCGATGGAGGACTTGTACCATTCGTATTGGATCAGCCGGTTTTTACTGGGACTCCGGTATATCGGATTGATGATCAGCTTGACGCTCCCGGCTCTGTATGTCGGAGTGACCGCCTTTAATCCCGAGCTATTCCGTGTTCAGCTTGCTTTGTCGATCGCAGGCAGCCGTGTCAGCGTGCCGTATCCCGCTTTTCTGGAAGTGCTGTTTATGCTGCTGATGATGGAGCTGTTAACCGAAGCCAGCGTACGGCTGCCCAAAACGATCGGGTCCACCGCTACGACGGTAGGCGGGCTGATTTTGGGGCAAGCTGCGACCGAAGCCGGACTTGTTTCAAATATTATGATCATCATCGTAGCGGCAGTGGCGATTTCCAACTTTGTTATTCCGGTTAACGGAATGAGCTTCGCCATGCGTGTCGTCAAATACATCATATTGGGACTGACGATTTTTTTCGGCTTGATCGGACTGATGTTAGGCATGCTGGGGCTGCTCGCCTATCTCGTTCATCTGGATAGCTTCGGCCAGCCTTACTTTCGCGTGTTTTCCAAACCGCCCAAAGCGCGTTAAGAGGGGAGGGACCGCCGCATGAGCGTGTTTTACAGCTTGTTTTTTATCAACATGCTTGTACAGGTCATCGTATTTGTTCCGACAATGCTGATTGACGAACGCTTTGAGGGCGCTATGATGGCCATAGGGATCGGGATCGGAATCGGAACCGCGCTGCTTGTTTTATTTGTGCGGTCCATGAACGCTTTCCCTGGACAGACGCTGCCCGACCTGCTCTCACGGGCTCCCCGCTGGGTTCAGCTGCCGCTGCTTTTGCTCCCAAGCCTGACTTGGTTTACCGCCGGGTTGATTTCCTTGCTGGCGATCAACAATCTGACAATCCGCTTCATCAATACCAGCTTTCAAGGAACGGCCATGATGCTTGTGCTGGCTATCTTTATCGTGTGGGTGATGCTGTTTCTGGAGACGGCGCAAATTTTGGCGCTGGCTGTTTTTGTGCTGGTACTTAACGTGCCATTGATCAGCCTTATCTTCTACCAGGCGATCCGTAATGAATATTTAATGTGGTCATCCGTCCTGGAGGTTGGCACCTACTGGGCCGTATGGCCGTCGTACAAGGCGATTGCCGCTGCGACATTTATTTTTACAGGGTATTCCAACCTCGTTATCTTTAATAAACTGATCAAGAAACCGATTCCTTTAAAAAAGCTGTGGCCTGTTCCGCTGCTCGCTCTGCTTAATCTGCTGACCTCGGTGATGATTCCAATCGGGCTGCACGGAGCGGACGGCGTTCAGGACTACACGTTCCCTTGGATTGTGACGGCCGATTCCCTGCAAATCCAATATGGTCCGGTCGAACGGCTGATTTCAATTTTTTTGTTGCTGTATGTGACCATTTCGATGGTCAGCATTATGATTCATTGGCATGTCGCACACCAGCTGTTTATGGCCGTATGTAAGGACATGATCCGCAAGCCGCGCAGCAAAGCCTTCTTCAAGTACGGCACGCTGCTTGCTTTTGTAGCGGTCAGCTATGTGGCGGAAGACCTGACCCGGGAACGGGATATCTTTCACCTCGCCGAGGGCTGGATGATGCTGCGGCTCCCGGCCGAGATTTCTCTAGTGATGACCCTTGTCTTCATGGCCCGAAGAAGGAGGAGAAGAACGTGATGCGTGCCCGTGCGCTGCCCGGCGTGATGTTGCTCTGCTGCCTGCTTTTGCTTGCAGCCGGCTGCGGCTACAAAGATATCGACAAGCGTTTTTTTGTCGTCGCCATCGGGCTGGACAAAGCCGAGACGCCCGGCAACCGGATTCGGGTGCTGCTCAAGCTGGCTGTGCCCTCGGCCAATTCACGTGTCGGCAACTCGTCCTTCACGATCGTGCAGGAGGAAGGCGATTCGATCGCCGAGGCTGTCCGGCTCATGAAATCGCATGTGGACAAGGAGCTGGATTTCAGCCATGCTAAGCTGATCGTGATCGGAGATGCGATGTCGACCTCCAACGTGCGTGAATGGATTGACTGGTTCATCCGGCGGCGGGACATTCAGATGATCGCCTGGATGGGCGTCGGCAAGCCCGATGCCGCAGCGATTCTGAATACAAGCCCGGCATCGGAGCGGCTGCCCGCCAATTCTCTATTCGTCACCTTCGGTGAAACAGGCACTGAAACGTCCTATATCGTCTCCGAGCATTTATTCGACTTTCGCAAACGGCTGTATGAACGCGGACTTGATCCGATTTTGCCGATTATTCAGCGCTCTCCTGATAAAAAGCTGTTTTATATTAATCAAGCCGCTGTATTTAATAAAAACAAACGACAGTTGGAGCTTTCTCCGGAAAATACGCTGCTGTTCAACATGATGTCCAACCGCGCGGAGCGCTCTCAGGTTCAGGTCCTTACCCGCAAAAACCGGTTTTATGTCGATATCGACGTCGCACGCACGCACTATGAGTTCAGCCAAACGAGCTCCGTCAAGCCGCGTATTGGCGTCAAAATGAAGCTGGAGGGCGCGATTGAGGAAGCCGAAACTCCGGTAAACCTTGAGCAGCTTGATGTGTACAAGCAGGAAACCGCGGCAGCTGTGCAAAAGAAGGCGCTCCATCTGCTTAAGCTGCTGCAGCAAGCCGAGCTTGACCCGCTTGGACTGGGACTGATGTACCGGGCTCGCAGCTTTAACCGGGAGGATTGGAGCGAGTGGCAGGCTCTCTACGCGACAGCCGAATTTGACATCCACGTCGATGTGACGATCCAGGGAACCGGCAACCTGCGTTAAAACACAAAAAAGCCGTCAAAGGACGGCTCTCTTCTCAGGGAGAACCGTTCCTTGAAGGCTTTTACAGGTGGTTTAACGCGTTGCATCCGGCGCTTGCCCGATAGCTGCTTCCTCCGGCTGCTCGATGCTGATTCGCCCGAGCTTGCCTGCGCGCAGCTCTCGCAAGATGGCCAACGATGCCTTGTCCAGATCGACGCGGCCTCCGCTGACCAGCGCCCCCCGCTTGCGTCCGATCTCTTCCATCAGCGCGACAACTTGCTCCGTATCCGCCGGATCTCTCGGCAGCTCCTGAATGCCAAAACGCTCAACCAGCGCCTGCGGGTAATGGCCGACCAAATACCGCATGGCAAACAAAGCAATTTCGGCGGTATTTAAAATTTCTTCCTTAATGGCTCCCGTAGCCGCCAGCCGGAAGCCGACCGTCTGATCCTCAAACTTAGGCCACAAAATACCCGGTGTATCCAGCAGCTCCATTTCACTGCCGATTTTGATCCACTGCTGTCCTTTCGTTACCCCCGGCTTGTCGCCGGTTGCGGCTATTTTACGGCCAGCCATTTTGTTAATTAGCGTGGACTTGCCGACATTCGGAATGCCGACGATCAGCCCGCGCAGCGAGCGCGGCTTCATGCCTTTGCGCACCTGAGCTTCGATTTTGGCTGTCAGCAGCTGCTTGCTGCGCTGAATGATCTCACGCGTCGGGTTGCCCCCGGCAGCGTCAATAGGCAGCGCCTGCAAGCCGCGATCCGCAAAATAAGCGATCCAGCGCTTTGTCGCCTCCGGATCGGCAAGATCGCTTTTGTTCAGCAGCACGAGCCGGGGCTTCTGCTGCAAAATCTCGTCAATCATCGGATTGCGGCTCGACAACGGAATACGTGCGTCCAGCAGCTCAATCGCCAAATCAATCAGCTTCAGCTTGTCTTGAATTTGCCTGCGGGCCCTTGTCATATGGCCCGGAAACCATTGAATGGTCATGTGAAGGGGTCACCTCGCCTCTATAGACTTTCAGCCTGAATCCACGGCAAATCAGTGGATCAGGCTGATTTTATCGAGCGGCCAATAAATGACGTCCGCCCTTCCTACAATTTTTCCAAACGGTACAAAGCCTACGCGGCTGTCCCGGCTATCCATACTGTTCGAGCGATTATCGCCCATCGCAAACAAATTGCCCTCCGGCACCGTCTGCTCGGCAAAATTGCTCATCCGGTTGTAAGGAACGCCTTTTTTCGCGGCCTCCTCCAGCACCGATTGCAAATAGGTTTCATTTATTTGCGTGCCATTGACGAATACTTTATCGCCTTCGACCCGCACTTTATCACCCGGCAGCGCAATCACGCGTTTAATGTAATCCCGCCCGTCCGGGGCATGGAACACCACAACGTCGCCGGCCTTCGGCGGTGCAAACTTATATAAAAACTTGTTGACGATCATTTTTTCACCGGTATAAAAATTCGGCTCCATGGACGGCCCCTCCACGACAAACGGGGAAGCAACCAGCCAGCGGACCAGGACCACAAGCACGGCGGCAATCAGCAGCGCCTTCGCCCATTCCCAAACCTCATTTTTAACCTTATTGGCTTGTTTTACGGATTGCTGCTGCTCTTGCTCCTGCTCCATCAGCTTCCTACCCTTCCGCCAAGGTTACTAGAAGAAAACGAACAGGGGCTTGTTAACCAAGCCCCCGGTGTTCATCTTATCGGATTTCTTGAATTCTTGCTGCTTTACCGCGAAGACCGCGCAGATAGTAGAGCTTCGCGCGACGAACTTTACCGCGGCGAGCTACTTCAATCTTGTCGATTTTCGGAGTATTCAGCGGGAATGTTCTCTCAACGCCAACACCGTAAGAAATTTTTCTTACTGTGAACGTTTCGCTGATTCCACCGCCGCGACGTTTAATTACAACGCCTTCAAACAGCTGAATACGCTCGCGCGTTCCCTCGATAACCTTAACGTACACCTTCAGCGTGTCGCCAGGACGAAAGCTAGGAATATCGCTGCGAAGCTGTTCCTTCGTAATTTCTTGAATCAAACTCATGAATGTTTCCTCCTTCCACACAGGTGTTCATGCCGTTCTCGGATGACTGATACATGGCGTATACGCGCAGAGGACCACCGTATTCGTGGCAATTGCCACAACAGGATTCATCATAGCATATCTCGCATCGAAATACAACTTGTAATTTTGGGCCCCTGCCCCTAATTTGGCTGCTCGCGCTTGAACTCATCCAGCCACTTGCGGTCCTGCTTGGTCAGCTCCATATGCTCCAGCAGGTCCGGGCGCTTCGTCCATGTCCGGTACAGCGATTGCCGCCGCCGCCATTGATCAATATGCGCATGATTGCCGGAAATGAGCACCTCAGGCACGTCCCACTCACGGAATTTCGCCGGGCGCGTGTAATGCGGATACTCCAGCAGCCCCGTGCTGAAGGAATCCGTTACCGCCGACGTTTCATTGCCCAGCACGCCCGGCAGCAGCCGGACAACGCTGTCGATCACAACCATCGCCGGCAGCTCGCCGCCCGTCAGCACATAATCGCCAATCGACAGCTCGTCCGTGACCAGATGCTCGCGAATACGCTCATCGTAGCCCTCATAGTGGCCGCAAATAAAGACTAGATGCTGCTCGCGGGACAACTCCTCCGCTTTGCGCTGGGAAAACGGCTCGCCCTGCGGACACATCAGAATTACCCGCGGCTTAGGCTGCTGCGCAGATTGCGACGCCTCTCCGACCGCGGCAGCTTCGACCGTCGCCTCCACCGCCGCGAAAATCGGCTCCGCCTTCAGCACCATGCCTCCGCCTCCGCCATACGGGTAGTCATCCACCGTATTATGCTTGTTGTTCGCATAGTCGCGAAAGTTGACGGTGTTCAGCTCCACGAGCCCTTTATCACGCGCCTTGCCCAAAATACTCGCCTGGAACACGCCGTCAAACATCGCCGGGAATAACGTAAGCACATCAACTTTCATAGATCTAGCAGGCCTTCCATCAGCCTGACGGTGACCTTCTTCTCCGGGATGCTGACCCCCAGCACCACTTCGTCGATATACGGAAGGAGCAGCTCCTTGCCCTTCGGACGCTTCACGACCCAGACATCGTTAGCGCCAGGCGACAAAATTTCCTTGATCTCGCCCAGCTCCTCGCCTTCCTCCGTCCATACCGTACAGCCGATAATTTCATGGTAATAAAATTCATCCGGCTCCAGCTCGGACAAATATTGCTCCTCCACCTTGAGCAGCCAGCCCTTGTATTTCTCCACTTCATTAATGTTTCCGAAGCCCTGGAACCGGATAATAAACATCTGTTTATGCTCACGCGCCGATTCGATGGTCACCGGAAGCTTCGTCCCCGACACCGGATCAACAAATACCAGCTTGCTGTTTTTGGCGAAGCGCTCCTCCGGGAAATCCGTCTCGGAGACGATTTTCAGCTCGCCCCGAATGCCATGGGTATTGACGATTTTGCCGACCGTATACAGCTTGTCGCTCATTTTGCCTGCATGCCCCCTTTGACAAATAGAAAAGAGTTAGGAAGCATCTCCTAACCCTCATCTTTTCCATTATGATACGATCTCAACCGAAACCCGTTTCGATTCTTTCACTGCAGCCGACGTGACGACCGTGCGAAGCGCTTTGGCAATCCGTCCCTGCTTGCCGATCACCTTGCCCACGTCGGACGGGTGAACGGACAGCTCGAACGTCAGGCTGCGGTCATCCTCCACAATCTTCACGCGTACTTCTTCTGGATGATCAACGAGCGCCCTGGCAATTACAGATACAAGATCTTTCACCTGAGTTGGACCCTCCTCAATCTCACAGCTTACTTCTGCAGTTTGGATTCGTGGAATTTCTTCAGAATGCCAGCTTTGCTGAACAGACTGCGAACCGTATCGGAAGCTTGCGCGCCAGTTTGCAGCCATTTCAGAGCTTTCTCTTCATCAATCGCTACAATGGCTGGTTGCGCAACCGGATTGTAAGTACCGATTTCTTCGATGAAGCGGCCATCACGCGGGGAACGGGAGTCCGAAACCACAACGCGGTAGAAAGGAGCTTTGTGAGCGCCCATACGCTTAAGACGAATGCGAGTTGCCATGTTAAAAATTCACCTCCCTAGTAAGATAAACAGCCTAATTGCCTAGCCTGATCTAGAATGGAAACTTCATGCCGCGGCCCATCTTTTTGAGCTGCTTCATCTGTTTGGAACCCTTCGGCCCCATCATGCCGGAAAATTGCTTCATCATCTTGCGCATATCGTCGAACTGCTTGATGAAACGGTTCACGTCCTGCACCGAGTTGCCGCTGCCGGCAGCCAGACGCTTGCGGCGGCTTGGCGTCAGCAGATCGGGATTTTGCCGCTCTTCCTTAGTCATCGACTTCACAATCGCCGCCACACGCGACATTTGCTTGTCGTCTACCTTGACATCCTTCATGCCCTTGATCTTGCCTGCGCCGGGCAGCATATCGAGAATCTGGTCCAACGGCCCAAGCTTCTTCACCTGCTCCATCTGATCAAGGAAGTCATCGAACGTGAACTCCGCCTGGCGCAGCTTGCGTTCCATTTCCTTCGCCTTATCGGCATCAATCCCGGCCTGCGCCTTCTCAATCAGCGTCAGCATGTCGCCCATGCCGAGAATCCGCGATGCCATCCGCTCCGGATGGAACGGCTCCAGCGCATCCATCTTCTCGCCCATCGCCGCAAACTTGATCGGGCAGCCGGTAACGGCCTTGACCGACAACGCAGCGCCGCCGCGCGTATCGCCGTCGAGCTTCGTCAGCACGACGCCCGTCAGCTCCAGCTGCTTGTGGAAGCTTTCCGCAACATTTACCGCATCCTGACCGGTCATCGCATCTACGACGAGCAAAATTTCATCCGGTGAAACTGCCGCAACGATCTGCTTCAGCTCTTCCATCAGGTTTTCGTCAATATGTAAGCGGCCCGCCGTGTCAATGATCAAGTAATCATGATGCTGATCCTTCGCCTGCTGCAGCGCCTGCTTGGCAATTTCGACCGGGCTGACCTTGTCGCCCAAGGAAAATACCGGAATTTTGAGCTGCTCGCCAAGCACCTGCAGCTGCTTGATCGCAGCCGGCCGGTAAATATCGGCGGCAGCCAGCAGCGGACGATGATTTTGCTGCTGCAGCATCTTCGCCAGCTTTCCGGTCGTCGTCGTTTTACCTGCGCCCTGCAAGCCGGCCATCATAATGACCGTCGGCGGCTTGTTCGCTTTTGCCAGCTTGCTGTTCGTGCCGCCCATCAACGCGGTCAGCTCTTTATTTACAATATCGACCACGATCATGCCTGGCGTAAAGCTTTGCAGCACTTCCTGGCCGATCGCGCGTTCCTTGACCTTTGCTACAAATTCCTTGACGACCTTGAAGTTAACATCCGCTTCGAGCAAGGCCAGACGCACCTCGCGAAGCGCCTCATTCACATCGTCTTCCGTCAGCTTCCCTTTGCCTCTCAGCTTGCTGAACACGCTCTGAAGCCGGCTCGATAATCCTTCGAATGCCATCCGTCGTCACCACCTTCAAGGGAATGTTTTTATTCAATAGCCTGCAGCCCGTCCGACAGCTTGAGCAGCGCTTCGCGTTGCCCGTCCGGCAGCCGGGAGGCCAGCTCGCTCAGGTCGAGCAGCAGCCGCTGCCGCTGTTCATGCTTCTCAAACAGCCTGAGCTTGGCTTCGTATTCCTCAAGCACCGCCTCGGCCCGCTTGATATGCTCGTACACCGCCTGGCGGCTAATATGAAATTCCGCTGCAATTTCACCCAGCGAATAATCGTCATGAAAGTAATGCTTCATAAATACTTGCTGCTTCTCCGTCAACAGCCGCTCGTAGAAGTCAAACAGCAGGTTAATCCGGGTCGTTTTGTGGAGGACGCTCTCTTCAGCCAATCGCGTGGCCCCCTTTGTTAAGGTTATTCCCTTGACACCTAAGCAACATGACCTATCATACTGAAAGACAGACCCGTTGTCAAGTATTTCTCCTTGTCAACAGTCCATCGGTTATCAGCCCCGCCAGCCGCGGCTCCTCCACCCCTCACTCGCGCGATCCCCGGTTACTCCTAGCCTGCTAGCCTGCGCTCAGTCCTGCTCCTGCCTGTCGGCATCCGCGACCCATTTGTTGAACAGCGCATGCACGAATTGGTCCGAGTCAAACTTCTGCAGGTCGTCCATCTTCTCGCCCAGCCCGACAAATTTGACCGGCAGCTTCAGCTCCTGACGGATCGCAACAACGATGCCGCCCTTGGCCGTGCCGTCGAGCTTGGTCAGCACCAGCCCGGTCAAGCCGGACTTCTCGTCGAACAGCTTCGCCTGCATCAGCGCATTTTGACCGGTTGTCGCGTCAAGCACCAGCAGCACCTCATGCGGAGCCTCCGGCACTTCCCGGCGAATGACGCGGAAAATTTTGTTCAGCTCCTCCATCAGATTGACCTTGTTCTGCAGCCGGCCGGCCGTGTCGCACAGCAGCACATCGGCTCCGCGCGCCTTGGCCGCCTGCAGGGCGTCAAACATGACGGCCGCCGGATCGGAGCCGGCCTGCTGCTTGATCACGTCAACCCCGACGCGGCGTCCCCATTCCTCCAGCTGCTCAATGGCACCGGCTCGGAACGTATCGCCTGCCGCCATCAGCACCTTTTTTCCCTCCGACTTGAGCTGGTGCGCCAGCTTGCCGATCGTCGTCGTCTTGCCGACGCCGTTCACGCCGACGAACAAAATGACCGTCAAGCCGCTATCCGCCATATGCAGACCCGTCTGTTCGTCGCCCTTGAGCAGCGCAATAATTTTCTCCGATAAAATCGGCTGCAGCTCGCTCGGGCTTTCGATTTTGCGCTTGCGCACCTCGGCCCGCAGCTCCTCGATCAGCTTGAGTACGGTGTTAACGCCAACATCGGCCCCGATCAAAATTTCTTCAAGCTCCTCGTAAAATTCCTCATCAATTTTTTTCCGCCGGGAAAATAAATCGTCTACGCGTTCGATAAACACGTCTCTTGTTTTCGCAAGCCCTTCCTTGAACTTGCTCGTCACCGCTTCCGCTTTAGAAGCGATACTTTCCTTCAGCCGTTTGAAAAAACTCACTCGGTATCCTCCGCTTTCTGCTTGAAATTCACTTGACCTTCCATTCCGCTATCCTGCTTCCATCACAGCCTCATCCTCAGCCAGACGGACCGACACCAACTTGGAGACGCCGCCTTCCTCCATCGTTACGCCGTACAGCACATCGGCTTCCTCCATCGTGCCTTTACGATGCGTCACCACGATAAATTGCGTCTCCCCGGCGAATTCACGCAAATATTCGGCAAACCGCGTCACATTCGCCTCATCCAGCGCCGCCTCGACCTCATCCAGCACGCAAAACGGCACCGGCTTGACGCGAAGAATTGAAAACAGCAGCGCAATCGCCGTCAACGCCCGCTCGCCGCCCGACAGCAGCTGCAAATTTTGCAGCTTTTTGCCCGGTGGCTGCGCGACGATCTCAATTCCCGTGTCCAGCAGGCTGTCCGGCTCCGACAAAATGAGATCCGCCCGGCCGCCGCCGAACAGCTTGCCGAATACGACGGCGAAGTGCGAACGGATCGCGTCAAACGTCGTGCGGAACCGTTTCGACATCTCCTCGTCCATATCGCGGATCACCCCATACAGCGCCGACTTCGCCTCAACAAGATCGTTTTTCTGCTCTGACAAAAACTGAAAACGCTCATTGACCCGCTGGTATTCCTCGATCGCACCTACGTTGACATCGCCGAGAATCGAAATTTCCCGCTTCAGATCACGGACCAGATTTTGCGTGCCCAGCACGTCGTCCGGCACCGGATAACGGTCCTTCGCCCGCTCGTAGGTCAGCTCATAATCCTCCAGCAGCTTCCGCAGCAGGTTTTCCAGCTCGACATCGAGCCGGTTCACCTTCACCTCGGTTTGCCTTAGCTGCTCCTCCAGGCTGCGCAGCTGGTTGCGCTGGTCGCGGGTTTTATTTTCCTCCGCCTCCAGCTTGGCCTGCCAAGCCGCGCGCTCCGCACGCTTCACATCCAGCTCTTCAGCCGCCTGCTGCTTTTTCGCCTTCAGCTCATTCAGCTGCTCCAGCTGGCGGATCGTCTCCTGATCATGATGCTCCATATCGTATTCCAGCTGGCGCAGCGCGCCCCGGCTGCTTTCCAGCTCCCGCCGGCTCGCCGCCAGCTCGCCGACCAGCCGCCGCTCCATCTCCTGCAGCGACTGCTTCACCTGCGATTGCGAGGCGACCTGCACCTTCAGGTCGGTCAGCTGCGACTGCAGCTCCTCCTTGGCGGACTCGCTCGCCTTGCGGCGCAGCTCGGCTTCGCGGATCGCCTGCTGCAAGGCCGCTTCCTCGCCCGCCAGCCGCTCCAGCGCGGCCAGCGCAGCAGTTCGGCGACGCTGCAGGTCGCCGCGCTCGGCGCTCATCGACTCATCGTCCGCGCCGTACAGCGCGAGCTGCTCCGCGACCTGGCGCGATTCATGCGCCAGCGGCTCCAGCGAGGCGCGAATTTGCTGCTCCTCGATGCGCCGGGCTTCGCCCAGCTCACGCAGCTCGTCAAGCTGCCTGCCCGCGTCGCCAATCTCGCGGCGCATCGTGTCCGCCTGCGTCCGGCATGCGGCGAGCTGCTGCTGCGAGACGGCGATTTCCTTCTCCATCTCCTCGATCTGCCGTTGACGGCTGAGCAGGCTCGTCGTTTTCCGCTGCTGGCTGCCCCCGGTCATCGAGCCGCCCGGATTGACGACATCGCCCTCCAGCGTGACGACGCGGTAGCGGTACTGGATGCGGGCGGCGATTTTATTCGCCACCTCCAGCGACTCGGCGATGACGACATTACCGAGCAGACTGCCGATAATTTGCCGATAACGGTCGTCAAACTGTACCAGATCGACGGCGATGCCGACGAACCCGTCCATGCTTTCGATGCCCCGCTGCTCGCTTTCGGGAATCGAACGCGCGCGGATGACATCCAGCGGCAGAAACGTCGCACGGCCGAGCTGACGGCGCTTGAGGAAGCCGATCGCTTCGCGCCCGTGCGACTCGCTCTGGACGACGACATGCTGCAGCGCGCCGCCAAGCGCCGTTTCCACCGCCGTTTCCACATGCGCGGGCACCTTGACCAGCTCGGCCACCGCGCCGTGAATGCCGCGCAAATCGGCGCGATCCTTCGCCTTCAGCACCTCCTTGACGCCATGCATGAAGCCGTCGTAGTCATTCGCCATTTCATGCATCGTATCCCGCCGGGAAACAAGCGCATCCAGCTTTTGTTCCCATTTGCGGACAGCCGCCTGCGCCTCCTCAGACAACGTCTGCTTGTCGCGGACGCCCTGGCTCAGCTCCGTGTAGCGATCACGCGCCTCCTGGATACCGATAACCGCCTTCTCAAGCCGTTTCTCCAGCGCCGCCTTGCGGGCCGCAATGCTTTCCTGCTGGTCGCGCCACTTGCGGTTTTCGTCGCTCAGCCGATCCAGCCTGCGGCCCAGCGCTTCCAATTGCTGCTCCGCATACCGGGCTTCGTTGCGCGCATTGGCAGTCTGATTCAGCACCTCCAGCAGCTCGCCCTTGAGGTTGTCCTCCTCGGCGCTGCTGATGCCGCCCGTCACGCCAAGCAGCCGGTCTTCCTCCGCCTGCAGCTGATCTTGCACGACAGCAAGACCTTCCGCAACCACGTTCAGCTTGGCCCGCGCCTCCTCCAGCTCGCTCTGCTTGTCCGCCTTGCGCGCCTCCAGCTGATGCTGGCTGCTTTCAAGCTGTGCGCGATTGGCCGCGTAATTACGCTTGCGTTCCTTCAGCACCTCGCCTTGGCCTTCGCATTTCTCGAATTCCTCACTGATCTGCAGCAGCCTGGCCTGCAGCCCTTCGAGCGCTTCCTCCTTGCGGCGCAGCTCCAGCCGGTCTGACTCCAGCTGAGCGTCATGAGCGCTGACAAATTCGGACAGCTCCTCCTGAGACGCATGAAGCCGGTCCAGCTGCTTGTTCGTTTCCTGCCAGGTCGCATGCAGCTGCTCGATCTGGTACACGTACATCGCGATTTCGCTGGACTTCAGCTCTTCCTTCAATTGCTTGAAGCGGATCGCCTTCTCCGCCTGCATACGCAGCGGATCAAGCTGGTCCTCCAGCTCGGAAACGAGATCGTAAATGCGCAGCAGGTTTTGCTCGGTGTCCTGCAGCTTTTTCTCCGTTTCCTTCTTGCGGGATTTATATTTCACGATACCCGAAGCTTCCTCGAAAATGCCCCGGCGCTCCTCGGATTTCGTACTCAAAATTTCCTCAATCCGGCCTTGCCCGATAATCGAGTAAGCTTCCTTCCCGATACCGGTATCCATAAACAGCTCGGTAATATCTTTCAGCCGGCAGGACTGCTTATTGATCAAATATTCGCTTTCACCGCTGCGATGCACCCGTCTTGTGACGGTAACCTCCTGGTACTCCAGCGGCAGCGACTGGCTCGCATTGTCCAGCGTCAGGGAAACCTCTCCATAGTTGACTGCCTTTCGCGCGTCACTTCCGGCGAAAATAACATCCTGCATATTGCCGCCGCGCAAGCTGCGTGCGCTCTGCTCCCCCAGCACCCAGCGGATGCCGTCGGAGATGTTGCTTTTCCCGCTGCCGTTCGGACCGACAACCGCCGTAATGCCTTGAACAAACTCCAGCTCGGTACGGTCGGCGAACGACTTGAAACCCGACAGCTCTATGCGCTTCAAAAACAAGTTGACTCACCTCTTACCGCTATTGTATCATATCCGCCTGTCCGCGAGTTCACAAAGAAGCGGCGGCCAATGGCCACCGCCTGCTGCGTTTGCTTCACTTGATCCGTCCATGCCGGTTGCTTCCTCCGCGCGCATGCTCAATCAGATCGCGTCAGCGCCTGATTTAAGACTTCGCGGTCCGTACCTTGAGCGTTTCCAAAGCACGCGCTGCCGCATGCTGCTCCGCCTCTTTTTTCGAGCGCCCCGCCCCTTGGCCAAGCCGCTGCTCGTACAAGTACACCTCGGCGATAAACTCGCGCTCATGCGCCGGGCCGCGCTCATCTACAATTTTATACTCCAGCGGCCCCATATTATGCTGCTGCGTATGCTCCTGCAGCAGCGTCTTGAAGTCAGCGGTCAGCAGCCGTCCCTGCTTCGGCAGCAGCGGGAACATATGCTTGCCGAGAAACGTCCGGACGACCTCCAGCCCCTGATCCAGATACAAGGCGCCGATAAACGATTCAAATACGTCAGCCAACAACGCCGGTCGTGTCCGGCCGCCGGTCAGCTCCTCGCCTTTGCCTAGCAGCACGTACAAGCCGAATTGGAGCTGCTCGGCAAAACCGACAAGCGACGGTTCGCATACGATGGAGGCTCTCAGCTTGGTAAGCTCGCCTTCCGAGCGATCCGGGTATTGATTGTACAAAAACTCGGACACCGTCAGCTCCAGGACAGCATCGCCTAGAAATTCCAGCCGCTCGTTGTCCTTGTGATGGCCCATCCGGTGCTCATTGACATAAGAGGAATGGGTAAACGCTTGTCTGAGCAGCTCCGGATTACGGAACGGCAGCGACAAGTCGGCTTGCAGTTGCTTGAGATTGCGATGCATGACAATCACCTTCATCTGGACGCATACATTCAGGGGAGACAGCGCTCCCCCGAACCGTTGCGTAGGGTAGTCTGGGCTTGCAGGCGGCTCGCCGCCTGCACTAAGCCTCGTATTTCTTCAAAATAATCGTCGCATTATGTCCGCCGAAGCCGAACGAGTTCGACATCGCCACGTTCAAATTCGCTTCACGCGGCGTATTCGGCACATAATCGAGATCGCATTCCGGGTCCTGGTTTACCAGGTTGATCGTTGGCGGGATGATCCCGTTTTTTAGCGCCAGCGCACAAATCAGCGCCTCCACGCCGCCGGCGGCGCCGAGCAAATGGCCGGTCATCGACTTCGTCGAGCTGACTGCCAGCTTGTACGCATGCTCGCCGAACGCCTTCTTGATCGCCGTCGTCTCGGAGCGGTCGCCGACTGGGGTCGAGGTGCCATGCGCATTGATATAATCAATCGCCTCGAACGGAATACCGGCATCCTTGACCGCCTTCACCATACAGCGCGCTGCGCCGTCCGGGTCCGGGTCTGTCATATGATGCGCGTCGCCGCTCATGCCGTAGCCGATAATTTCGCCGTAAATGCGGGCTCCGCGCTGCTGCGCGTGCTCCAGCGACTCGATGATCAAAATGCCTGCGCCTTCGCCCATCACAAAGCCGTCGCGATCCGTATCAAACGGCCGGCTCGCCTGCTCCGGCTCGTCGTTGCGCGTAGACATCGCACGCAGCGCGCAAAAGCCGGCTACGCCCGTCGGGCTGATCGTGGCCTCCGCGCCGCCGCAGATCATCACATCCGCGTCGCCGCGCAAAATCGTTTTGTAAGCGTCGCCGATCGAATGCGTCCCGGTCGCGCACGCCGTGACCGCCGTGCTGTTTGGCCCCTTCGCTCCGGTAATCATCGAAATCTGGCCGGCGCCCATATTGGCGATCATCATCGGGATGAAAAACGGACTGACGCGCTTGGGGCCTTTCTCCAGCAAAATCTTGTGCTGCTCCTCCCAGGTTGACAGTCCGCCGATGCCGGAGCCGACATAGACGCCGACACGTTCGGGGTCCGTTTGCTCCCGGATATCCAGGTTCGCATCCTTGAGCGCGTTAAGCGTAGCTGCGACGGCGAACTGGACGAACCGGTCCATCCGGCGCGCTTCCTTCTTGTCCACAAAATTTTCGATGACGAAGTCCTTCACCTCAGCGGCAATCCGCGTCGGGTACTCGCTAACGTCAAAGGATTCAATCAGACTGACGCCTGACTTGCCTGCAAGCAAATTCGACCAGAACGTTTCCACTTCTTGGCCGATGGCGGACATCACGCCAAGACCGGTAATTACAACTCTTTGCTTCACTTGATACCCACCTCTATACGTTACGGCTTGCGCAGCCTTGTCTCGGCGCTGGGCGCCGCCCGCTGCTTCCGCCAGAATATACTGCTCAACTTGACCGGACATGGAGATAAGTCCCGTCACATAACAGCATAACGGGACTTATACGGCTTACGTATGAGATTTTTTTATGTACTCAACTACTTGACCTACAGTAGCGATTTTCTCTGCGTCTTCATCAGAGATTTCCATATCAAACTCATCTTCAAGTTCCATAACCAATTCGACAACATCGAGAGAATCGGCTCCCAAATCATCTTTAAACGATGCTTCCAGGGTCACTTCCGCCTCATCGACGCCAAGACGGTCTACTACGATCCGCTTTACGCGATCTACAACGTCGGACATCCGGTTCACCTCCTCTAGGGTATTATACTGAACTTATAGACAAAATGCCAGAGCAAGGTTGCCGGGCGAAAAAAAAGTTGTCCGCAGCGCTCAGGGCGGGTTCCGAACAAGCTCCGGACACGCTCTCAGACTGCTTCCATGCGGGGCCTTGCGCCCAAGAGACCCCCGCTAATTTGCCCGGCGCGCCCGCTACATATACATCCCGCCGTCGATATGAATCGTCTGGCCGGTCATGTAGGCGGCGTCCTCGCTTGCAAGGAACCGTACCGCCTTGGCAATATCGCCGGGCTGTCCGAGCCGCGCCAGCGGAATTTGCTTGAGCAGCCCGTCGCGCAATTCCTCCGACAGCTTGTCGGTCATATCCGTCTCGATAAAGCCCGGCGCAACGCAATTGACCGTAATGCCGCGCGAAGCCAGCTCCTTGGCCGCTGCCTTGGTCATGCCGATGACGCCGGCCTTCGCCGCCACGTAGTTGACCTGCCCCGGATTGCCGAGCGCTCCGACGACCGACGAGATGTTGATGATCCGCCCCGAGCGCTGCTTCATCATCGGACGGGTGGCCGCCTTCACGCAGTTGAACACACCCTTGAGATTGGTCTCGATCACCTGGTCAAACTCGTCTTCCTTCATCCGCATAATCAGGTTATCGCGGGTAATGCCTGCATTGTTGACCAAAATGTCAATACGGCCAAACGCTTCCAGCACCTGCTTGAACATATCCTCGACTTCCTGCACCGAGCCAACATTGGCCTGCACCTTGAAGGAACGGCGTCCTTCCGCCTCAACGAGACTGACCGTTTCCGCCGCGGCGGCCTCGCTGCCTGCATAGTTCACAACGACGTCGGCTCCCGCCTCGGCCAGCGCAACCGCAATCGCCCGGCCGATGCCGCGCGACGCGCCCGTCACAAGCGCTACTTTCCCCGTAAGCATCGTGTTTATAGTCCTCCTTCAGCGGGCTGAGCCCGCTAGTTTTCGTTCGTTTCGGTAAGACGGCTTACGCGCTCGGGAGCTGGAACTGCTCCAGCGCCTCCAGACTGTTGATGGAATACACCTTGACGCCGCGGTCGATTTTCTTAATCAGACCGGCCAGTACGGCGCCGCTGCCGAACTCGATAAACGTATCGACGCCTTCAGCGATCAGCCACGCGACGCTATCCTCCCACAGCACGGACGCGTGTACCTGCTCCACGAGCTGGCTGCGGATGTCCTCCGGCTCCTGCACAGGCCGAGCGCTCACATTCGCCACAACCGGCACGCCGGCGCGGCTCATCGCGACCTCCTGCAGCACGGCCGCCAGCCGCTCGGAAGCAGGGCGCATCAGCGAGGAGTGAAACGGTCCGCTAACCTCCAGCGGGATGACTCGTTTCGCGCCGGCGGCCTCCTTGCCCTGCCGGACGATCGCCTGCACACCCTCCACGCTGCCGGAGACGACAATTTGCCCCGGACAGTTCAGGTTAGCCAGCTCGACCGGATGGCCGCCCGCGCTGATCGCCGCGCACAGCGCCCGCAAAGGCTCGCGGTCCGCCCCAAGCACCGCCGCCATCGCGCCTTGACCGCTCGGCACCGCCGCTTCCATAAATTCGCCCCGCGCCCGGACCGTCCGGACCGCGTCGGCAAAGCTGAGCACGCCAGCCGCTACCAGCGCGCTGTATTCGCCCAGGCTGTGCCCGGCGACATAATCCGGCTGCAAGCCGTGCTTCGCCTGAAACCGCTCCAAATAAGCGATGCTCGTCGTCAGCAGCGCAGGCTGCGTGTTCGCGGTCGCCTTCAGCTCCTCCTCCGGCCCCTCCAAAATAATGCGGCTGAGCGCAAAGCCAAGCGCTTCGTCCGCCTCGTCATAACGGCGCTTGGCCGCCGGGTCCGCTTCTACCAGCTCGCGGCCCATGCCGACGGCCTGAGCGCCTTGTCCCGGAAATACAAATGCCAATTTCCCCATCTTCCCTGTCAACCTCCTGCAAGCTGTAACTGCCCGTGCTGTGTTTTCTGCGGCCCTTGCCGCGTTTACCAGACGAGCGCCGAAGCGCCCCACGTCAAGCCGCCGCCGAAGCCGACGAGAACCACCTTGTCGCCTGCCTGGACGCGCCCTTGCTCAACGGCCTCGGCCAGCGCCACGGGAATGGATGCGGCAGACATATTTCCGTATTTATCCAAGTTAATCATGCATTTATCGGCCGACAAATCCAGCCGCTGCAGCGAGGACTGAATGATCCGGATGTTGGCCTGATGCGGCACAAGCAGATCGATTTCGCCTTTCTCCATGCCGGCCTTGCGCAGCGCTTCCTCCGCCGCGTTGCCCATGATCCGGACCGCAAATTTGAACACTTCCGAGCCCGCCATGTAAATGTAATGGCCTTTGCCCGAAAGCGATTCCGGCGTTGCCGGACAACGCGAGCCCCCGGCCGCCACCTGCAGCAGCGGACCGCCCGATCCGTCGGCGCCCAGCTCAAACGACTTGAAGCCGCGGCCCTCTTCCACCTGGCCTAACACAACCGCGCCAGCGCCATCTCCGAACAGGATGCAGGTATTGCGATCGGTATAATCCGTAATTCGCGACAAGCATTCCGCGCCGACAACCAGCACATGCTTGTACACGCCCGTTGCGATAAAGTTCGAGCCTGTCGCCATGCCGTAAATAAAGCCGGAGCAGGCTGCGGACAAATCAAAGGCCGCCGCTTTTTTCGCGCCCAGCTTATGCTGCAAAATACACGACACAGACGGGAACGCCATATCCGGCGTGATGGTGGCTACGATGATCAAATCGAGCTCCTCCGGGCTGACGCCGGCCGCCTCCAGCGCGCGCAGCGAAGCTTCATAAGCAAGATCGGACGTCGCTTGCTCGGCCGCCGCCAGACGCCGTTCGCGAATCCCGGTCCGGGTCACGATCCATTCGTCATTGGTCTCGACCATGCCTTCCAGTTCTTGATTCGTGAGCACCCGCTCAGGCACGTATTTACCGGTGCCGATAATGCCTACAGGCAGTAAGTTCATAGTCAGGACCTCTCGTTTCCATTGCTGATTTCTGCGCGAATGCTGCCGATCAAATCGCTTTGCACGGCGACGCGCGCTTGCCGCACGGCATTTTTGACAGCCCATGCGCTGGACGAGCCGTGGCTCTTGAGCACCAGCCCGTCCACCCCGAGAAGCGGCGCGGCGCCATGCTCGTTGTAATCCATTTTCTTGCGGAACTGGCCCAGCCCCTTCTTCACGACGGCAGCGGCCAGCTTCGTATACCAGGTGCGGGTAAACTCCGTCTTCAGCGCGGAGAAGATAACCGACGCCGCTCCCTCCAGCGACTTGAGCATAATATTACCCGCGAAGCCGTCGCAGACAATAACATCGCACGGCTTTTTGAGCACATCGCGCGATTCCACGTTGCCGACGAAGCGGATCGGAGCCTGCTCCAGCAGCGGGTACGCGGCTTTCGTCAGCTCATTGCCCTTCATCGCTTCGGTGCCGACATTCAGCAAGCCGACCTTCGGCTCGGGAATGCCATGCACCTTCGCCCGGTACGTGCTGCCCATAATCGCATACTGGACGAGCTGCTCGGGCGTGGCGTCCATATTGGCGCCCAAATCAAGCGCAAGCACGCCGGAGCCGTCCATCGACGGCAGCATCGGAGCCAGCGCAGGACGTTCGATGCCCTTCATCCGGCCGACGATCAGCAAGCCGGTCGTCATCAGCGCACCTGTGTTGCCTGCCGAAATCATCGCGTCAACGGCGCGTTCCTTCACCAGCCGTCCGGCGACCACCATAGACGCGTCTTTTTTGCGGCGGACGGCCTTGACCGGCTCGTCCTCCGCCTCGATCACTTCCGACGTGTGGACCACCTCCACATTCGACGGCTTCTTGCCTTGCAGCAGCGGTTCAATCCGGGCGCTGTCCCCCACGAGCACAACCGTCGTGTCAGGCCACTCGGCTGCAGCAAGCAGCGCACCTTCCACGGTGGCCTGCGGCGCGTGGTCTCCCCCCATCGCGTCAATCGCGATCCGCATGCAGGTCCCCTCCTTCGGAGCGGTCTTTGCTCGCATGATAAATGATAAAATTGCCCTGAAACACCATCTCGTCGCCAACGTACGTAAAAACCTCCACCTTCGCCTTGCCTTTGGAAATGGAGCGGACGTACGCCTTCGCGATGCATTTCTCCGCCAGCCGGACCGACCGGACAAACCGGATGTCCGCCGCCGCCGTCAGCGCAACCGCGTCATTGATCAGCGCGACCGCCAGCGAATTCGCTTGGGCGAAAATATGATGGCCGCGGGCAATTTTCGTGCGGGAAAATACATGCTCCTCCCGGATTTCAAACATGGAGATACCGCTTTTGTCCAGCTGCAGATCAATGACATCCCCGATCACCTCGTGAAGCGCAAGCGAGCGAACCTGATCATAGGACTGCTCGGCCATCAGCTTCATCCGCTCGCGCAGCTCCGGGATGCCCAGCTCCAGCCGGTCCAGACGTATGGTCTGTATACTGACCCGGAAATGCCGGGTCAGCTCCTCATCCGTAATAAACGGATTGTCTTCAATTGCTTTGGCCAGCTGCTGCTGGCGCTGACGTTTGGGAAGGCGTTCGATCGCGAGCACCACCTTTTCAATTCAAGCCTCTGGCTGTCTGTTCGTCCATTCGCATAAATGAATCCACATTCGTCAATCTATGAACTTACACTATATCTTATGACCAAGTCATAACGAAAAGTATACTGGATTCCGGAGGAAAAGGGAAGCGGAGCGCAGGCAAAAAAAATAGCACTCAAGCCGTCAGGCGAGCACTATCTCTTCCATGCTGTATGCAATTACTGGTTGATGATCTCTCTGTTTTTGTACGTGCCGCAAGATTTGCACACGCGGTGAGCCAATTTCAATTCGCCGCAATGGCTGCATTTCACCATACCCGGTACTTCCAACTTAAAGTGAGTCCGACGCTTGTCACGGCGTGTTTTGGACGTTCTTCTTTGAGGTACTGCCATATTTCCCACCTCCTTCAACGAATTCATGCATGCGTACGGCGCCCCGTCTTATTCCTGCTTGAACAAATCGGCCAGACCAGCGAGACGCGGGTCGATCTTGTCCGTTTTGCAGCCGCAGTCCCGCTCGTTGCGGTCGACGCCGCACGACGGGCACAAGCCTTTGCAATCTGCTTTGCACAGTGGAATGTACGGAAGCGAGAACATCACGCTCTCGGCCAAAAACGGCGCAAGCTCAATGCGGTCTCCCGTCACGTAAAGAACGTCGTCTTCTTCCTCGTCCTCATCGTCGGAGTCTTCGGCCGCAAGCGCTTCGCCCTTCGCGAACGTTTCATGAAAAGGAATTTCCACATGCTCCTGAATTCCCGCCAGACAGCGCGAACAGGAAAGCTCCACGTCAATGTCAAGGTTGCCGTAGACGACAGCCATCCCTTCTACATCGCGCGCTTCAAGCTTTACGCGAAGCGGGCCGTAGCCGGTCAGACTTCCATCCGTAGGCAGGATGCCGCTCAGGTCTTCTTGACCCTCCAGCTGCAGCATGCCTTTGTTTGACAATTCTTTCCAATGGATAAACATGATTATCACCCCAAACAAACAAAAATTATTATATCGAGTAGTGTTACCTTTTGTCAACATTTTCACTTCATGATATAGTGATGAATCATAGAACGTTCAGTCTTAATTGTCAAGATTTCGGAGGAATGCGCCATGCGGACCGTCGGTCTCATCGTTGAATACAACCCGCTGCACAATGGACATGTGTATCATTTCGAGCAATCCCGGCTCGCCGCCTCGGCCGAGGCCGTCGTCTGTGTGATGAGCGGCCATTTCCTGCAGCGCGGCGAGCCTGCGCTCGTCGGCAAATGGGCGCGGGCCGAAATGGCGCTGGCGATGGGCGCAGACCTTGTGCTGGAGCTGCCTGTCGCCTACGCGGCCCAGCCTGCCGAATGGTTCGCCTACGGCGCCGTCGCCACGCTGGAGGCGACCGGCGTCGTGGACAGCCTTTGCTTCGGCAGCGAAAGCGGCGGACTGGCGCTGCTCACTGCCGCCGCCGATCTGCTGCACCGCGAGCCGCCGGCCTTCCAGGCCGCACTCGCGGAGGAGCTGGCCTGCGGCCGGCCGTATCCGGCGGCATACAGCGCAGCCGTCGCGCGGCTGCTGCCGGAGGCCGATCCGGCGGAGCTCGCCAAGCCGAACAATACGCTCGGCTTGCATTACTTGATCGCGCTGCGACGCCTGCACAGCCGGATCCGGCCGCTGACGATTCAGCGCACGAAGGCCGACTACAGCCAGGCCGACGTCACCGACGCGCGAATCGCCAGCGCGACCGCGCTGCGCAAGCTGCTGCTGGAGCATGGCTCGCTGGACAGCATCCGTCCGTATGTACCGGACGCAACCGCCCGCATCCTGGAGCGGGAATGGCGCGCCGGCCGCGCGCCCGTCCACTGGGAGCAGCTCGCCCAGCCCCTGCTCCAGCGGCTGCTTACGCAATCGCCGGAGCAGCTCGCTGCGCTGGCCGAGGTGAGCGAAGGGCTGGAGCACCGGATCAGAGCCGCATTGACCGGCTGTACGCAGGCAGGCGTACCCGTTGTCGAGACGCTGCTCGCCGGGCTGAAAACTCGGCGTTACACGCGCACCAAGCTGCAGCGGATGCTGCTGCGCATTTTGCTCAGCCATACGAAGGAGGAGCTGAGCGCCCCCCGGCTGGCCGAAGGCGTTTCCTATATCCGTGTGCTGGGCTTCAGCCCGCGCGGCCGCGAGCTGCTGAAGCAGATGAAAACGAAGGCGAAGACGCCTGTCGTTACCAACGTAACGGCGTCGCCTCCGCCTTACCTGGAGCTGGATATTCGCGCGACCGCCGTCCACGCGCTCGCCTACCGCGAGTCGTCGTCCCGCGACTGGCTGCGCGACTACTACGAGCCGCCTGTACGCGCGGAAGAGGCGCCTTTGTCAGCTCCGCCGAATACAGATCCCGGCCGCGACTACGAGCCGCCGGAACGCGCTGAAGCGGCGCAGCCTGAGCAGCCGGCCGGTCAGGTTGCTTTCGGCGACAGCTCCGTCAAGTAACGGAGCGCGTCCTCCAGCGTGCTGACCGGCACGATTTTCATCTTCGTGCCCAGCTGCCTGGCGCGTTCAACGGCCACCGAATAGTTCGGAATGGTCGCTCCGTTCGCTGCGGTAACATCCTGCGGAGCAAAGAAAATTTCAGCGCCCGCCCGGTCAGCCGCCACCACCTTATGCATAATGCCGCCAATGACGCCGACCTTGCCCTCCGGATCAATTTCCCCGGTGCCTGCGATCCGGTGTCCCTTCGTCAAATCCTCCGGGCTGAGCCGGTTTATAATTTCCAGCGAAAACATCAGCCCGGCGGAAGGACCGCCAATCTCGCCGGCCTGAATAGCCACTTGCTGCTCCGGCCGGTCGGCCTGCACGCTATGTACTTCGGCCGGTACGATGCCCAGCCCGGCGCGCCGCGCCGAAGCCTCGACCTTCTCCTGATCCGGCAGCTCCGCCAGCGCAACGTCCCGAGTTCTGATCACGTCGCCGCGCTTGAAGCCAACCTTGGCCGTATCGCCTGCCTTCTTCCCCTGCAGCGCGGCCCGCATCTCATCAAACGTCCGGATCGGCTTGCCCTCCAGCTCCACAATAAAATCCCCTGCCTGCAGCACGTCCACTGCCGGAAAGTTCGGGTATACTTGCTGGACGACAACGCCGTCCTGGCGGATATGGTATGGAATCTTCAATTGATTGTAGGCCGCCTGAATCGCATCCGCCTGTGAGGTATGCATAATAATTTCCTGGCGCTGGGAATATTCGGCGCGCGTCTCGTTGTTACGCAGCAGCTCGCTTTTCAGCCGCAGCTCCTCGTACGGCGACAGAAACGACATCAGCAGGGCAGCGATATTGACCTCGCTTAACCGCACGGTTGTCAGCATAAATTGTCCCTTGTCCTCGCCAATCTCCTGCTTGACCTGCACCATCGGCGCGAGCACATCGGCTGTGCCCGGCTTGAAAATGTAATAAGGCAGCGGCACCATATAAATGACAAATACGAGCACAATGGCCGCAAACACCGAAAAAACAATCCGTGACGCTTTTTTCAGATGACTTGTATCCTCCAAGATTCTCCCACCCCGATCTGCACAACTGTGTTGTCTATCGTACGCGCATCTGGTCTATTCCATGCAGGGAACGCGTACACTTGTACCAATCTGACAAGCCGGAGGGATTCGGATGCCCCGCCTATCCACCCTGATGTCCCCCAGGCTGACCACGTTCCTGCTCGGCGCCGGCGCGCTTGCGCTCGTGGTCAGTATTATTGCTTTTCCCAATCAGGCGTTCCAATCGTCGCTGCAAGGGCTGCATCTGTGGTGGAAGCTGGTGTTTCCCGCCCTGCTGCCGTTTCTGATTTTAACCGAGCTGCTCCGCGGCCTCGGCCTGCTGCACGGCCTCGGCGTCCTGCTGGAGCCGCTGTTCCGGGCGCTGCTGCGCGTCCCCGGCATCGGGGGCTTCGTGCTGGCGGTCGGCTTCACCGCCGGCATGCCCGCCGGAGCTGCGGCCGTCGGCACGCTGCGTCAGCAAAACCAGCTGACGCAGGACGAAGGCGAGCGGCTGTTGGCAGCCTCTCACCTGCTGAGCCCGGTTATGTTCATTAGCGTCATAGGCGCGGGCTTTCTACACAGCGCTGCGGCCGGTCTGACGCTTGCCGTTATTCATTATGCGTCCGCGCTGCTGCTGGCGGTGCTCCATCGGCTGCAGCGGCGGCCGACCGGCAGCACGGCTGGCGGCGCTTCATCGGCTCCATCGGTTCCGCGAGCTTTATCGACCCCATCGGCTGCCGGATCACCGTCCGCCCTCCTGCGGTCCGGCGCTCGGCAGCGCAAACGCGAAGGGATCGCGCAGCGCTTTTTTTCCGCGCTGGAACACGCCCGCCGCCTGGACGGGCGCACCTTCGGCAAGCTGCTGGGCGATGCCGTATCCGCAGGCGTGCAGCAGCTGTTTGTGATCGGCGGATGCATGATGATGTTTTCCGTGCTGCTGCAGGCCGTCGAGCTGACGGGCTTCGTGAAAGCAGCCGCTGCCGTTCTGCTTGCGCTCGGCCCCGGCTGGCTGCCGCAGCAGCTCGGCTCGTTCCTGGACGCCGCCGTCGCCGGCGTGCTGGAGCCGCATCTGGGCGCCTTTGCACTCGCCCAGCAGCTGAACAGCGCCGGCTATGCGGGCGTGCTCCCTTGGGGCTATGCGGCGCTCAGCGCGCTGCTCGCCTGGGGCGGCTTGTCCACGCACGCGCAGGTTCGCAGCCTGACGGCCGCAACCGACCTTCGGTTTTCACGGTTCGTGCTGGCCCGGCTGCAGCACGGCGCCCTCGCGTGGCTGGGCACGCTGCTCGCCTGGCATCCGCTGTTCGCGTATTTGGGCGGCCATGCGGCCGCCGTCACCGCCTGGGCCCCGGCCTGGACGCGCAGCAGCGGCTGGCTCGACGAGCAGCATCAATGGTGGCCGTTCATCAGTCCGATGATGCTGCAGTTCGGCAGCACGCTGCTTGTCATGCTTGTTTTATCCGTGTTCGCCGCATTCCTGTTTTACCGGGGCCGGGAGCGCAGATTGCCGAAGTAATCGCCCTCGCCTACAGCTTGCGTTCCTCGCCGCATTTCTCGCGCAGCGCCCGCTCCACAACCGGAGGCACGAGATCGACTACCGGCCCGTGGAAGCGGGCGATTTCTTTGACAATGCTGGAGCTGAGATACGAATATTGCGGCGCGGACGTCATAAAGAACGTCTCGATCTCGTCGCACAGCTTGCGGTTGGTTGAAGCCATCTGCAGCTCATATTCGAAATCCGAGACGGCCCGCAGCCCCCGAATAATGAGATGGGCGTCCTTTTGCTTCATATATTGAATAAGCAAATCCTGAAAGCTGTCGATTTCCACATTCGGCACGTCTGCCGTCGCCTGCCTTAGCAGCTCCGTCCGCTCCTCGACCGAAAACAGCGGCTTTTTGCTGGAATTGTTCAGCACCGCTACGATTAGCTTGTCGCAGACAGCGGCGGCACGGTGAATAATGTCCAGATGCCCGTTGGTTACCGGATCAAAGCTGCCCGGGTACACCGCTACCGTATAACGCCGTTCCAGTTGCTTCGTCGTTGTCATCATCGCTAGTATCCTCCTTGCTATAGTCAGCCGCCCATACGGAATACGGTAATCGCCGTCGCTCCATATTCGGACCGCCGCACCGGCTCCAGCGCTCCGACCGGCTCGTCGTAGCGGTCGCCGGCATCATGCTCCGCGATAACCCGCGCGCCTTCCGTCAACAGCCCTTCGGCGCACAGCCCCTCCAGCAGCTCCTCAATAATTTTTAACTTATAAGGCGGGTCTATAAACACCAGATCAAATTGCAGCTCGCGCTTCGCCAGCGCCTTCAACGCCCGCCGCGCGTCCGTGCGGTACACCTCCGCCTGCCCGGCCAAGCCGGTTGCCTGCAGGTTCAGCCGAATCGTGTCGATTGCCTGCTTGTCCTGATCGGTCAGCACCGCCCGCTCCATCCCGCGGCTGAGCGCCTCAATGCTGAGTCCCCCTGTGCCTGCAAACAGGTCAAGCGCCAGCCCTCCGTCGAAATACGGGCCGATCATGCTGAATATCGCTTCCTTCACTTTATCTGTCGTCGGTCTTGTCCCCATGCCCGGCACCGCTTTAAGCGTCCTGCCTTTGGCGCTGCCCGATATGACCCTCATCTGCTGCATCCTTCCTTCTCTCTCGCTGAATATCGTTATCGTACCATAAAGCAGAAACTTTGCACAAAAATGCACAGCAAAAATAACCGGGATATGTATAAATTCCCGGCCTCTTGGCCATCCTTACATTATCGGCATCCGAAAATGCCGTAGATAACCGCGGAGAAGACTTACGTTCCCCATAAGCTCTTCGTCCGGTTTCTCCTCTCCCATGACTTTTGGGCCCCGTCGCAGGACGGGGCCCGTTTTTCGCTTCTAAGCGGATGATGCGGTTCGAAGTTCAGACGGTCTAAGGTCACGCGAATAAACACCTAGCCGGTCCAGACGGCGACGCTACCCTTTCAGCGCCCCGGCCAACGCTCCGGAAATAAAAAACCGCTGCAAGCTTATATAAAGCACAATCATCGGCAGCGATGTCACCAGCACCCCCGTCATCAGCGTCCATTCCCCTGCGCCGTCGATGGACCCGGCTTCCATCATTTCCCGGGGCAGCGTACGCATAAAGCCACCCAGCATAAACACTGCCAGCGGCATCAGCACCGATACCGTAACGATGACCAGTCCCTGTCAGACTGTTGGTCCAGCCGAGCTTGTGAACGAAGGAATAAATCGGCAGCATGCTGACCTGCGACGGAATCATCAGCCCGACTTCAAACAGGGCGTACATCCAGCGGCCTGCCACTTTCCCCATACGCATCAGCCCAAAGGCGACAAAGCTCGACAGCAGCAGCATCCGGTAACTGCGCATCGGTTATTTTTTGGCAAGCTGCTGGTCCACGATCGCTTGCGCTTCCTTGGCCGCCTGTTCCGTTCGTCGGAATAAACCAACCCAATTCAACTTGTCGTTCTGTGCCCATCTTGCATGCTCCTTTATGCGGTATGGTCCTGCATTCCCGTTCGCTTTGTCTGCGGCTGCAGCAAGCAGGCAGTGCGGCTGATCAATTCCGCCCAGCCAAATGTCGAGGAATCACAAGGTTCATCAGCATCTCCGGAAGTCCGGTCGAATTACCAATTAAGTCAATAGGAATAATAAATACATGCATTAAAGCAAGACAGCCGCCCGCGGGTCAATGTCAGGAAGCTTGTATGTAAATTTGTCATTTTGTGCACAAAGTGCGTAAAGTCACAGTTGCTGAACTCGGCATGAAGCGTTACACTGGCGATAAATGCCGCCGAGCCAAGCCAAAGAAACGGCTGCTTTTATGCAAAGCGTGAACCCGCAGGACCATCATCACGAGCAGATCGAAATGTATTTGTTCACCCCGTCGGACTTCGAGAAGGCAAGCCCCGTCTGGCTGCTCCACACCGGAATTTCGCAGGCCAAGCCCAATTACCATATCGGGCCGGTCATTTCGGCGTACTATTACTTGATTTTTGTGCTGGAGGGAGAAAGCCGCTTTATCCAGGAGCAGCGCACCTACAGCCTGGAGACGGGCGATTTGTTTGACCTGTTCCCGAATGTGCCGCATGAATATTACACCAACCCGGACTGCCTGCTGCGGACGGTTTGGGTTGCCTTGGACGGCAAATTTGGCGCTCAGCTGCTTGGACGGCTTGGCCTGCTGCTCGGCTTGTTCGACAAGTTGACCGAAACCGACTACAAGCTTGCGGAAATCGCCCAATCTGTCGGTTACCCGGACTTGTTTTCATTTTCCAAGGCATTCAAAAAACGTACGGCTTGTCGCCCAGCCAACAGCGCCCCCGCCCCGTCGCCAAGCTCCGGCCGTCCGAAGCATTCATCGCTGCAGCTGTTAGAGCCGCACGCGCCTCAGGCCGAGTACGTGGTTGTCCCGGTTCTGCGGCTTGACGGCACACCTGCCGTTTTGCAGCTCGGCGTGCCCTGCCGGAAAAGCCGCGCGCAGACCGAAGCGCTGCAATCCGCAAGCGCAGACGGTCAAGGGACCGTCCGGCTGATCGACGCGGACCCGGACCCGGGCATTGCGCTGCTGGAGCAACGATAGCCCCGGCTTGACTCTGTAGGAGTCTTGCCGGGGCTGCATCGCCTCGCATGGTTAGCTTTCGCAGCGGATCGTCATTTATGTGGGCATCCCGCAGCCGTTTATTCGCGCGGCAAGCCCGCTGCGTCTCTGAGCGCGTTGGCCAGCTGATTGTAGTAACGCTGCTGCTCGGCCAATGCCTGAACCGCCTCCGCCGAGGCTCCTTGCTTGGCGGCCTGCGCATCCGCCCACGAAGGCTTGATCCAGGTGTTAATCACGGTTTGCGCTACGCCGGGGTCCAGCACCGGCTGCGGTTGAATCGCCATCCCCACCTTCCACCCCCCTGCATTCCCGTTCGACTCATTGTAGTCAATCCCGATGCCGTTCACCGTCACATCGTTCAGGTACTGATAAATGCTGATCGGATCATATTTCAGGCCGCGGCTCCAGGCGTACGTCTGCATCAGCTTGACCGCAACGCCACGCTCATGCATCGACTTGACGACCCGGTAAGAGCCGTACACCCCCAGCTCATAGCTGGTAATCTCGGCATCAAACGCGCGCATGTACGCCTCAATCGCATCATCGTCGCTGACCGGGGCGTCATAATCTACCGCCGCATAAATGACGCTGCCAACCGGCTGACCGACCTCGCGGGCATATTGCAGCGCCAGCTTGCCATCGACAGCGCCTGCCCCCGCTCCTTCGCGCACGCGGTTCGCCCAGCGTTCGAAAAACGACACGATATACAGACCGGCCGCCGTAATCCGCTGGGCCTCCGCCGGCGATAGCCGCTTCCATGACCCGGCTTCCGCCAAATACCGGCCGACAAACGTAAAGCCTTGCTCGGCAAACAGCTTGATCGGCGCAGCCTGCAGCGGCGTTGCGCAATCAAATCCTTTCGCCATTCGAATCCACCCCTTTCCGGCGCAGCCGATCCAGCTCGAAGCTGCCCGTCCGTGAATGTCTTGCTACTGACAAGGTATGCTCCGCAATGGCTGTCCGTGTGGGCCAGGCTCCCGGGGGAGGGACATGACGGCACCGCGCAGCGGAGAGAAGCAGGGGGCGTCTGTTTTTTGCGAATCGAATCTTAACAAAAAAACCGCCGCACAAGGCGCGGGCCTTGACTGACGGTTTCGTGCGCAAGTTTATGTAAAATATGCAGGTCAAGCCCGAGGGACTGCATCTCCCGGCTGCGGCTTGGAAGCTCCGGCGCTCCAGGCCGCCTAGTCCCGCGGATAATCAACCTTCATAATATCCATAAAGGGAACCTTCCTGATCCCTTCGCTGCCTTCCAGATGCACCAGCCTCGTGCGCGCATCCATCAGCGTAATGGTTCCCCGCACCTGTTCTTCCCATCCCCACACCGTCAGTACAATTTCTGAGCCTTCATCCTTGGCCTCGACCAGCTGATTGCCCAGCTCCTCCAGCTCAAATTCATCCCGCGTCGGACGTTTCGCGACCTTTGCCTTTGCCATTGTCCATACTCCCTCCCCTTTAACACTGTCCGCTCATTATAGCCTGATCTGGAACCGATATCCACTCCGGGCAAGCCGAATAGGGCTGCAGTTGCTGCAGCCCCTTGCCATTTGCTATGCGATTACAGAACAAATGCACGAGTGATAATGACCAACAGGATAAAGAGCACCAAAATTGCTGCTGTGGACGTGTAGCCGCCGCAGCTAGCTCCAACACCGCCAACATAACCCATTGAGGAAAACCTCCCTTATCTGAAGATAGTTCATCATATTGCATAAGGGCAGAGGCTGACTGTGCGTTTGACCAGTTCCAGCTTATTCTTTGCGCGTGTTTCCACCGAGGACGGCTGCTTTGCTCATCCGGTAAATCGGCTTGTTTTCCAGCACCCGGACCGGCGCAGTCCATTCATCCGTATCGTTCATCATATCCAGCGCATCCTCGACAGCCTGCAGCTTCGCGTCCAGTTGGTCAATATGATGAAGCGCTACCGCTTCCGGCAGCTGCGGCTGAACCGGACTGCCCCATTCGCCGAGATTATGGTGCGACAGCACAAGATGCTGGAGGGCGACCACCTCGTCGCTCGATGTGTCCAGTCCATGGCTCAGCGCCGCTTCCGTAATCCAGTTGACCGCAATCGGAATGTGGCCGAGCAGCCGGCCGGTCAGGCTGTATTCCTTCACGACGCCCAGCTCGGCGGTCAGCTCCTCGGTTTTGGCGATATCATGCACGATAATGCCTGCCTTCAATAAATCGGCATTCAGGAACGGCCGCCGGCCGGCGATAAATTCACCCAGCTCCAGCATCCGCGCCGTATGGTAAGCCAGCCCCGCATAATAAGCGTGATGCATGCTTTTGGCAGCTGGATGCTGCAGCAGTCTGTCGCCTGCCTTGGCGATGCAGAAGTCGACGATCGTGCGCAGCGCCGGCTGCTCGATGCTGGACGCTGCGGCGGCAATTGCCGCGACCAGTGTTTCCGCCTCCACGGGCGCGGTGCGGATGAAGTCTTTGATCGAGCATTCATCCTCAGGCGTCACCTTGCGTATGCGCGCAATTTTCAGCTGCAGCCGGTCGCGGTACAGCTGCACGACCCCCTGCACCTTAACCAGCATCATGGAAAAAAAGGTTTCCCGGTCGGTCGTGGAAATATCCCATAGCTTCGCGGAAATTTCGCCGCTCCGATCCGCCAGAATAAGATCGAAATACGCCTTGGGCGGCGTAGCGTTTGTTTGCTTGACCTCCGCCAGCTTGAGTAAAAAATAACCGGTAACCTCTTCGCCGTCGGTGAAGGTCTTGATTGCTTTCGTCATCGTTTTTCCCCTCTCGTACGCAGATCCTCTCCTGCTGACGCAGACAGACCTGTTCCCCATTTTCCGCTATTTAACTGTACGCGATGCGTGGAAGGAGATCAAGATGTCACGCGAACATTTACCCCGGCCTGCCGTGCCCTGCAACGTCCGCAGACGCCCCGGAAGATGGCATGTTCCCCGATACGGCGCATAGTGTTATACAAATGCAAAGCTTGGACAAGGAGGAATCGCTATCGAACCCGAACTGATCGCAATCGGAGCGTTTGTCGGATTTCTGATCGGCTTGACCGGCGTCGGCGGCGCGTCGCTGCTGACTCCGCTGCTTGTCACCGCCGGTGTGCAGCCGATGGCGGCCGTGGCCACCGACTTGATCTATAATTCGGTGACCAAGCTGTTTGGCAGCGTGCAGCATTTGCGCCAGCGGACCGTCAACCTGGCGCTGGCCCGGCAATTTGCGCTGGGCAGCCTGCCCGGAGCCGCCGTCTCCATCGTGCTGCTGAAGGAAGTTCCCGCCCTGCACGTCTACCAGGATCTGATCATCCGCGAGGCGCTCGGCGTGATGCTGGTTGTCGTCGCCCTGTTGAATTTGCTGCAAGCGGGCGGCAAGCGAGGCGGATTCACGTCCTTGCAAAATCGGCCGCTGGAGCACAAGCTGCCGTTGACCATCGGAATCGGCTTTGTGCTTGGCTTTCTGGTCGGCTTCACCTCGATTGGCTCCGGCTCGCTATTTGCGCTGGCGATGATGTTTTTTTACCGGCTGTCCTCGGCCGAGCTGGTCGGCACAGACATCGCGCATGCGTTTCTGCTGGTGACAGCCGCCGGGCTGCTGCATCTTGGCCTCGGGCACGTCCAGCTTGGCCTTGCGGCACAGCTGCTGATCGGCTCCATACCCGGCGTTCTGCTCGGCAGCAAGTGGTCGGCGCGCGTGCCGGCCAAGCCGCTTCGCGTGACGATCGCGCTGCTTATCTTGTTTAGCGGCGTCAAGCTGCTGCTGCATTGAAGCGAAAAGTATGAAGCTAGTGCACTCTGAAAGCTACCGCTTGACATGATACAATTTGTAACATATATTTACTTATATACATATTTTGTAATGACAACTTTGAAATTTAGATTTCCTCCAAGAAGAAAGCGGTACCTTCCGATCACCAAGATACGATATGTATCTATCCTATCATCCTGAGAGGAGCTTTCTATGTCCTATGTATTGGAGCTTACGATTGCCGAGCACCGATTAGCCGTTGAGCTGCCGACCGACGAGTTGTACGCCTGGACGATGCGCACGTTCAGCGCTGTGCCGGCTACCAGCTATACGTTCGCTTCGCCGCCGGATATGCTGATTAATGTGCAGCTTGGATACGGCGCACGCTGGGATTCCCAATCGCCGCAAACGACGCTGACCGCCGACCGCATTCGGTATTCGCGCTCGGATCTGCTCGTGCTCGCCGCGCCGGATTACAGCGAAGCGACGATTGACGCTTATGATGAGCACGCGCTGGCCCATGGCCTGCTTGTGCTGTATAACGCGCTGATTACCCACCGGGAGTGGGGCCTGCTGGTGAAAGCCTCCTCTATTGTCGAGGAGCATAAAGCGTATGTGTTTTTGCTGCCGGCCGAGCTGCCGGAACGCGCTCTTCCTCAGCCGTCAGATGACCTGCCGGGAGAGCTGCTGGCCGATCAGGCAACCATTCTGAAAATCACCCGCGGGCCGATGCGGGCATTTAATTCGCCGTTCCGGACAGGCGCCTGCCGCAGTCCGCAAAGCATTCATTTGACCTATGAGGTCGGAGCCTGCTATTCCCAGCAGCCGGCCTCGACGGTCCATCATATGCCGTTGAGCCGACTCGACGCCGTGAAGCAGCTGCAAAGCTCCCTGTACGCGAGTCCGCTGCATCCGGGCGATGCGGCCAGGACTGCCCTGCTATGCCGCCGGGCAGTCGAATATACGTTATTTTACGAGCTGTACGCGCCAGCCGGCGACTTTTTCTGGCGGGAGTGGGCGACAGAGCCGTCGTCGCAAAACGGACAGCTGCGCCATGGCTAACACCAGAGCGTATTTCTCCTGCCATGGCTCTGCGGGTAACGCTGGAATTTTTGACACCGGGTCTTATCGCCGCCTATAATCGGGGTATTCCCTTCCCGATGAGACTGAAAGGATGTGCAGTCCGGTGAGAACCGACCAGCAGGTGCAACGCAAGCTGAACGAGCTGCTGCTGCAGCGCAAACGGCTGGAGGACGCAGCGGCTCAAGCTGACAGCGACGCGTCCCGCTCCTCCGCCAGCCAGCAGCTGGAGCGGCTGGACGAGCAGATTATACTGCTCGAATGGGTGCTGAACGAGCCGAGCGGCCGCTATCATGCCTGAATGCTCCGCTCAGCGCCAGAACAAGCTCATGCCAAAGGAACGGCGCCCCCTGGGACCCCGTTCCTTTGGCCGTTTTATGGCAGCTGCCCTCGATCTGTCCGGGCAACACGTTACACCGTAGCCGCCCGCTCCCGGCGTTCGGCCCGGTCCTCTTCCTTCATCCGCGGACAGGTGTAGCAATAATGCGCGCCCTCCGTGCGGTAATACATACAGCAGGCATTTTTCATCCGCACCTGCTTGTCAGGGTCCTTCATATCCTCGATCAGCCGAACCTTCACATCCAACGGATTTTTGCTGCGGCCGAATACCTCGGCGGGAAGCTGCTGGCACAAATACCGGTAATCCTCACGCACCCGCTCCTGCACGTCAGCCGCCGCCTGATCGCCCAGCCAGTAATCCATATAGTAGTTCAGCTTCGTTGGAAACTGCCCCCACAGCTGGCCGACATCGACGCCGCCTGCCGCCGCTCCCGCCTCCAGCAATGGACGCAATGTAGCGCCGTACAACGTCTCCAGCGATGCATGCAGCCATGCTGCGCGCTCACAGGCTGACTCCGGGGCTGCTGTCTCTGAGCCTGCCCCCAGCTTGAAGGAAAACACCGTGCGCCCCTCAAGCTCCATCAGCTGAATAGTCAAGTTGTCCAGCGACAAATCCAGCGCCTGGTTATGGACAGACAGCACATGCTGCTGCGCCAAAGCGAGGAACCCCATCCAGTTGCCGAAGTAAACAGCAGCAGCAGTGGGCTCCAGCGCCTTAATGCGCTGACCGTACAGCTCCATAAAACGCTGCATCGTCTCCGCCCGCAGCAGCTCGGCTGCGGGACTGGACCAGAGCAGCGGCGCAGCCGGATCTGCTTTGCGCACAAAAAACTTATCTTGCAATAGTTGAGTATCCACCATCAGTTCGCCTCTTTTCAACCTTGAACTCGGATCAGACCGTATCGAATTATCATGATAACGATTTTCATTTTCAAGTATAGTCGAAATCCCATCACTTTTCCATGCTCAAAACCAAAAACAGGGATTCACAGACCAAAAAAGGGGGCAGAGTCTCTGCTCCGCCCCCTTTCGTCCTGCCAACCCGCTTACCGCAGCATGCAGCCGGCCGCTCCATCCATGAGCCGATTATACCTCGTACAGCTCCAGCGGCAAGCCGTCCGGGTCTGCGAAAAAGGTAAACCGCTTGCCCGTTCCTTCATCGGTGCGAATCGCCTCCACCTCGACGCCGCTGGCAGTCAGGCTGGCTGCGGCCGCAGCAACATCGTCCACTTCAAAAGCCAGATGGCGCAGCCCGCGCGCCTCCGGATAATTCGGACGCTCCGGAGCGCCGGGAAAGGAAAACAGCTCAAGCTGGTCGCCGCTCCCGATCCGCAAATCCAGCTTATACGACTGGCGCTCCGCCCGGTACGTTTCACTTAATACCGTCAGGCCGAGCACCTCGACATAAAACCGTTTGGATCGCTCATAATCGCGGCAAATAATCGCAGCATGGTGAATACGCTTCAGCTCAAGCATACGCTTCCTCCTTCTCTCCCGTTCATCACAGGCCGTTGTTTAGTAGCTGATCAAGGAAGCCATCAGCAAACCTGAAGCAAGGCTCAGACAAAATGAAAAAATGCCGACCGATACGTTGCCGCGCGGAATTTCCGCGGTCACCCTGAACGGCGTCAACAGCTCAAACACATAAAATACGACGATCTGAAACGCGATGCCGAGCAAGCCCCAGATGACCAGATCCAATAAGCCAAGCGAGTGGTACACTGCCGAAGCCAGCACAAGCACCTGACCGATCAGCTTGCCGCCTAAGTCGTAAGCAGCCGCTTTACCGGCAGCCGCCTTGACCGGGTCTGTAACGTCGCTGGCATCGCGGATCAGCCTGAATTCATTGTACGGGGTAACCAGATTAAAAAAGAAAATGCCCAGCCCCATCAAGGGGACCGTAATTGCCAAATACGTCAAAAAGCTGACGATATTACTCCATTGACTCATTGCTATTGCCTCCCGTTTCACGTTCGCACCATTCTTCCATAATTGCACACGGCACGTAATACGACATATTGCTGGTAATATTTCCGCCAACCCGCGCCACCACTGCCGAGCCAACGCCGTCGATCAGAAAGCAGCCCCAGAGCAGGCGGCCGGCAAACGGACCTGTCAGCGTTTCCACCTGCACGTGCGGCAGCTCGACAAACGGCTGGTAGACCATCAGCTGTTCGGCGTACTCCAGCTCCTCGCTTACCTCGCGGGCTGCGCCGCCGCTCTCATAAATCGTCACGCTGCTGCCCTCGCGGCCCAAAATCGGCTTCCCTACATAAGCCGCGTCCGCCACCGGACCCGGCTCCAGATAGGTCGGCAGCATATACCGCTCGATGTCTGCATGCTCTTCGTCCGTATAAAACTGCCCGGTCTCATGCAAGCTCCAGATCAGCGCCTGCAGCGCCTTCGTCTGCGCGGCAAAGGCGGAAGGCGGATTTATAATCGCCAGCCGCCGATCCGCGATCAGCGCCAGCGCATGAGCGCCGGTCGGGTACCCGTCCGTATCGCGGTCCTCCGCCAGCTTCTCCAGCGCATGCAGCCGGTACAGCACATCGACCGGCTCAAGCTCCGGCTCGCGGCCCTCTGCTGCGGGCAACGGGGCGAGCAGCCGGTCATCCCGCACGCGCAGCTCCTCCAGCGGCGTAAATTCCGCCTGCGGCAGCCCGGACTTCGCCAGCAAATAGCGGGTTGTACCCGCGTCCTCCTCATGCCAGCCGAGCGCGCTGAACACGATGCGCTCCGTTGCGTAGCCGGCAGCCCGATACAGCTCCAGCAGACGGGCGAAGGCGGCGGGCAGCTGCTCATCGCAGCCTTCATTCGGGTTGTCTGCGCCATACGCGGCGCAAATGCGCCCGTTTGCATGGAATGCTTCCACAATGCCGGTCGGCGTATCGCTGTTGAACTCCAGCATCTTCCAGCCGTCCGCCGTCCGCGCAAAGTCAAACCGGCCGATCAGCGTGGCCAACGATTCGTCGACAAGCAGCCTGAGCGTACCAAACGCCGCCTCCGGCAAGCCCAGCTCGGCCCATAACTCCGGCCCGCCCTGCTGCACAATATGTACCGTCCGCGCATAGACGCGGCCGAGCGCTTCCGCAGCGGCCCGCACCCCCGCCAGCTCAGCGCGGCTGATCGGCTGCAGACCGGCCAGCGCATATTCTTCGCCGTACATGTAATCCCACGTAAACACGCCCTCCTGGCGCAGCGGCTCATACAACGCCTGCCGCCGGCCGGCATAATCCGCTGCAGCCGCCGGCATCCCGCCGGCAGCCGCGATCCGCTCCGTTTGCACGCTACCCTCTCCTGCCTTCCCGTCGTTCAACCGCCCTCCGGCACACGCTCACGAGCTTGAACTGCCGCTGCTGCCGATCCCGCCCTTGCTGATGCCGGACGAAGTACCGGATGGAGCGCCGCTGTTCAGCTTGCTGCCGCTGCTTGAGCTGCTTCCTCCATAATAATAGCTCGAATGTCCGCCGCCCCCATCGTCGCAATAGCCGTCTTTGTTCCGGTCTGTGCACGAATTGTTCCCGCATCCCGCCGTTCCTGCGGCTACCAGTACCGTTGCGACGAACATGGACAACATGCGATGTGTGCGCGAGCCGCCTTTCGATTGACCCATTGGAATCTCCTTTCCCTGGCTGTACAGCTCCGATGTGCCGAATGTGCGCCCGCGCGGAGCTATGTCAGTCGTACTCGCCTGTGCTCGCGCCTGATTCCCGCGTTAGACGGGCGCCGCATACACGACATACGTTTCGCGATCCTCATCAACTTCCGTGCTTGTTTTCTCCCATTCGCGGTTTTCCGCATACGTATAATTCGCCTGCATGTACAGCATCAGGTCGAGCGTATCGGCCAGCCGCAGCGTCTCGATCAGCCTGTAATCCGCGATGCCGTCCCGGTACTCCCGCAGCTCCAGATAAATGCCGCGCGGACCCTGTGCATCCGGCCTCGGCCAAGCCATCGTCCGCTCCTCCTCCGACTGCCGAACGTAAACCACATACGACTGCTCCTCGATCGCGCAGGACGTTTTCTCATAAACCTTGCCGTCCTTGACGAAGTAGTCGCAGGCGAAGCGGAGCGCCGCCTCATCCCGGCCGATCTGCTCATAATGGTACAGCACGGGAAAGGTGTCGTTCCCTTCCATATACAATCGGTATTCCAAGTATGCCACCGGTTTTCCTCCTTTTGCAGCCGCCGGCGCAGGCACATGGGTCCCCGCCGAACGCCGAGACCGCCCGATGCGGCCTGCGGCCCCGTATTCTTCGCTGCCTCCCTCCGCTTATACGCAGTCGAACGGCAGAAAGTTTCGCCGACGCCCGATTCCGGCTTCATTCGGCTCCAGGCGATTGCGGACAACCCGCAGCCGCATAAAAACTGGTTATTTAGGAACCCTAATCCGTGAACAGCCCGTATGAAGCAGAAGGCTACGCCTACACCGATTTCGCAAAGCCTGTCAGCCAATACGGAGCTGATCCGGCAAGCATTTACCGACTGTCAGGACCTCGTGCTGCTTCCCTGGCGCTATGGTCCCGGGCTGCAGCAGTCCGCGGCATCCATTTATCTGAATACCCTGGCGCCCGATAAACAAATCAATGATATGCGCCAGATGCTGCAAAACCTCGTTCCCCACGAAGCCGGTCCAGCTGCCGCCATGACGGTTGACGATGTGAAGCGTTTCTTTTCCAACACCTTTTTTCAAAAGCACGATGATGAAAAGCACCCCCACGCCGGTTATCAACATGCTTTTTTTCTTGTGATCGGGTTGACCGCCCGTGCCGGAATCGAAGTGATGGCCCGTATGTTCGGGGTGCTGCTGCTGATTATGTTCGGGTTTATTATGCTGGTATGGCTGCTCGTTTCGCCGTATTACCAGCTTGAATATGTGCTGCCGCTTATGCCAGACGGCTTCAAGCCGATTATGCACGGCGCTTACATCGCCCTGGGATTCCCTTATCTGAAGATCGTCATCTACAGTCTGCCGTTCCCCTTTGTCCGGCCGCAGGCAAGCCGGAAGCTTGGCAAGTATATGCTCGGCGCGCTGGCGCTAAACGGCGTCACGTTATCGGTCTCCATTCTCGTCTGCATCGTGGTGCTCGGACCGCTGTCCGGCGACTTGAAATATTCGCTTTACCAGCTGACGCGGTTGATTTTTGTTGAAGAAATTATCGAACGGATTGAGTCGGTCATCGATATCTCGCTGATCGCAGGCTCCTTCATGAAAGCATCCATCGTCCTGTTTATTCTCGCGCAGAGCATCGCCCAGGTATGCAGGCTCACCCAGTACCGGCTGCTCGTATTGCCGCTGGCGCTGCTCTGTCTGCTGCTGTCGGTGACGATGTATGCCAACGGCGCTGCCTTTAATGAAGACGGCTTCACCGCATGGACGCTGCTCGACGCTCTCGCCTACGGACTTCCGCCGCTTGTGATCCTGATCGTGAGCCTTTGGAAAAAATCGGTGCAAACCGGTCCGCAGCCAAGCCCGCGTTGATAACCAGCGCTCAGCGCATCCGGCCCCGAATCGAAAGCTGTGTCGCTGCCGCTGCGCGGCTTCTCCCCGATCAGGGCCGCCAGCCGTAACGAAGCCGATCAGGCTTCAGCTGCCACGCGGCCGATCATGTCCTGAATATACGCCTTCAACCGGACACTTATTTCCGAACGCATCACATCCCGCGTCATCCCGAAGCGTTCCTCATAGCCTCGGCATAGAAACCGGTGGTACACGACGAAATCCGCATGCTCGTCACTGATGATTTTTATGTTGCGTTTCGTCAGCTCACGCCGCAGCTCGTACATATCTTTGCTGATTTTGTTCATCACCACCTGGCCCGCAGCCAAATAAAGCTGCTTGAGCAGGTTAGGACTGCGCTCCAGATCATCCACGCTTTTTTGTACCATCGTCAGCATATGCGGCAATAAAATATAGTCGCGGATCATCGTAAGCTCCCCCGAGGTAGGCCGAGACGTCTTTGGCGGGTCGTTTCGATGTTCGTATTGCTCTTGATGTTCGGTGAGCAGCATTTTTGATTTCCACCGCTCGTTGCCGTCCAGCTTGCTCATCTGTAATGACCTCCGATCTGTTCCGCTCGTTCTCGCGCTACTCCGGCTTTTAACACAGAGGAAGCCCGCATAATCGCCGTACTGCCAAACTTGTCCTTGATGTCATCCGTCACTTTTTCCAAGCTATACGCTTTCTCCCGGTCCTCGAACAAGGTAAGCTGATAGACGCGGTCATCCACCAGCCGTGTGAGCGAAAGCTGCAAATGACTGACAGGCTTGCCGCTCCAATAGGTCCGGAAAATCCGGAGCACTGCTGCAGCTATTTCATGCGAAAGTGAGGTAGGCTGCTCCAGCGTTACCTGCCGGCTAAATCCGGCAGACCTGCCTCCATCGTTCTCCGCTGCGCCAACGGTCACCACCTGGCCCATATAACCGTACCTTCTGCTGCGGCGGCATACCTCCACGACCAACTCCAGCAGGACCACCTCAATATCCTCCTGCTTCCCGTACAAGCTGCTGCGCAGCACCTTCCCGTGGCTAATTGATTTCAACGGGCTGCGAATGCTCGGCACAACCGGGCTCGGATCAATGCCCCTTGCCGTCTGCCAATAGTACTCGGCTTGAATATCGCTTTGCTTGCCCATCTCCCGGCGCATGCGCCGTTTGAAGTCGGCCAATTCCAAGCGTGCAATGTCCCCAATCGTCGTTAATCCCATATGCATAAAATGACGGGTCATTCGCGACGCGACCATAAACATGCGGTGGACCGGCAGCGGCCACAGCTCCGATTCGATATTGTCAACGCCGAGCCGGAAAATGCCCTCAGGCGTTTTTTTCGCGAAATTGTCCGTCGCCATCTTGGCTAATATTTTGGTTGGCCCGATGCCGCAGCGCGTCCAAACGCCGGTTGACAGCAGCACGCGGGCCTGGATTTGCCGGGCCATTTCTTCTGGAGAAGCAAACCACGCTCTGGAGCCGGTAACATCGAGAAATTGCTCGTCAATGCTGTACGGCTCCACCTGATCGCTAAACGATTCCAGAATCTCCGTAATCAACAAAGATACGGTGATGTAGGTTTGCATCCGCGGCCGAATGATGTGTAAGCCCGGACACTTGGCAAGCGCCTCGCCTATTCGTTCAGCCGTCGTGACGCCGTGAGCCTTGGCGACTGGACAAGCCGCGAGAATGATGCCGGAGCGGCGTGCCGGATCGCCGACAGCTACCGGCTTGTCTTTTAACGCAGGATGAGCCGCTTTTTCAATGGACGCGTAGAACGATTGGCCGTCGGCCAGCAAAATTGTGCGGGCGGCTTCTCCGACGCCGCGAATCATCGCTGCTGTACCTGCAGGCGAGCCAGCAGAGCGGTCAGCTCGGCTTTGATCAGACTGCGGAGCAGCTTGAAGTGGTGAATGTATCCGCGTACCTTGTACTCCGCTTCGATGCCTTGGGCGTTCATCGTGGTGGTCAGCACCTGCAGCTGCTGTCTTCTCATCTTTGCCTTGCTCGCCTGCAATTCCAGATGAATCCGGGCTTCCAGCTGCTCCAGATAAGCCAGCACATGCGCATACACCAGCTTATCTCGGTGCCGGCTCAGCTCATCCATGTCCCGGAGCAGCATATCCCGCAGCACCGGCAGCAGCACGCATGCTTTAATGACCTGCAAATCTTCCTCTTGCTCGATTGTTGGATTCATCCCGCTCATCCCGCCTTTCACGAACGTATATTCTTATTTATTATATACCGAACAAACGTTCCTTATGCAACGGTATTTTGTGGAAGCAGGCCGGGAAATGAAAAAAAACCAACGAAAACATTCGTTGGCTGTTGGCTGGCAAACATTATTCGATGGTTTGGCTGCTCCTCATCCCGCTAAAAGCCGCTGCGGACCGTCTCCTTGCCGTCATCGAGGAGATCAGCTCCATGGCCTGTTCCGCCATTGGCGAACACCGCATTAGCCTGGCAGCGCGGCGAGCTGAGCCGTATAGCAGCTTCCGAACAGCGGAACAGCGTATTGCCGGTGATCACGTTAGCGCGGCAAACGGCGCCTGCCTTCTCGCCCAGCACCGACAGCTGGATGCCTGTCTTCGCCCGGCGTACCTCATTGCCCGTCACCGTGTTCTCGTCGCTGTTCAGCAGCGCGATGCCTGCCGGGCAATCGACCAGCTGATTGCCGATCAGCTGATTGCCTGTCGGACGCTCCGTTTCAGCCGCCGCATCCCCCTCCAGCGCAATGCCTGCTTCCGCAGCGCGCACGATCGTATTGCCGGCGATTCGATTATCCACACAATAACCGCGCAGCACAATCCCCTGCTTGCAGCTCGTGTCTCCTTTGTCAAGACCGGCCGCAGTCACCTGATTGCCCTCGATCCGCAGACCGATGCAGGGCTGCAGCGGCGAGGATACCGTAATCAGGGAAGCTTTGCAGGCTGCCGCCACATTGCCGGTCACAACGGAATACGAGCAGCCGGCCGTCACGTAAATACACGGCTTGTCCATCTGGCTGAACCGGTTGTCCGCCACCAGATTGCCCTCTCCCGCCTCCAGGTAAACCCCATGCCCTTGTCCCGCGCTGTCGCTGGAAATAAGCGTATCGAAATCACACTCGCGGATGGTCGTCTGCTTGCTGTTTCTTGCGCCGATGCCGTTCACAATCCAGTAGAAGGCGCAGTTCTGCACCGTCACCTGCTCGCAATCCTTGAGGTCAATTCCCCGCTCGACCAGCTCGGTCTGCGTGCTGGCGGAAATGGAGCCTTGACCCTGGAAGGACAGATGCTCGATCAGGGCCTTCTTCACCTTGTTGCCGAGCAGCAGCGGTATGCCGAGCCGGCTGGACTTGATTGTCGTCGCGCCAACGCCGTCCCCGACCAGCCTTACTCCGGACAACAAAACGAGGCTGGAGTTGATGTAATACGTCCCCGCAGGCAGGTAAACCGTGCCGCCAAACCGCCCGGTTCCGGCGGCCTGAATCGCCGCCTGAATGGCCGAGGCGTCATTTTCATGGGAAAAGCCGTTGCCCTTCGCACCGTAGTCCTTCACATTCAGCCAGCCGGCTGCTGCGCCCGGCAGCTGAGCAAGCGGAGCCGCCGCAGCCGGCTGCAGGCCTCCTCCGCCGAGCATCAGTCCCGCCGCCGTCGTGCCCATCGCCGCGATCAGCTTGCGCCGTGACCATTTCTTGTCCTGCTGTGAATCCGCATCCATGGACATCCCGCTCCCCTCAGCCAAATTGTATATAAGTTAAATAAATGCTGTATACGCTACCTATAAAAATTATAACTTTGCGCAAGCGCTTTGACAATTCATAGTTTCCAGCAGGGCCGTCACGCAATAAGGCGCCCCGGCCACTTGACAGTGTGGCTGCGGAGCGCCCTGGCTTGCCTCATCACGGAGACACCGGACTACCGGAACATCGTCCATAGCTTGATCAGATGAAACGTATTGTTCGGGTCAATCTTCTGTGAAATCACAAAGTTTACGAGATGCTCGGCCTGCTGGTCCGTCACCTTTTCCCCCAGCGCCTTGGTCAGCACGCTGACGAAACGCCGAACCTTCATCCGATCCTGCAAATCAGCCTTCGTGACGCCGTGCAAAATCATTTTTACCCGTTCCTTCGTTTCCGGATGCTTCATCTTCTGCTTGATCCGCTCAATCTGGACGGGATCGAAGCCGTGCTTCAAATAACTCACGAACGCGCACCTCCGCCTGTCTCTGACTTTGTCGCCTAGCCTACAAACTAAGTCTATGACGGAGAGCTTGTCTATGTGTACCGATTTGTTGATCAAATTCACTACGCCGTCGCAGCGCCCGGTTCGTGAGGCTTCCTCAAGCTAGTCCAGCAGCTCGCTGTCGAAAATATGTTCGCGCTGCAGGAACGCCCGCAGCGGCAAGTACGGCGCGCCCGTCCAAAATTCGGGCTGCTTGACCAGCTCCGCCGCATCGTCGCGCGCCTGCTCCATCGTTTCGAAATCCGCCGCCATATCGGCGAGCCGGAAGTCGGGCACCCCGCTTTGCTTCGTGCCGAAAAAGTCGCCCGGTCCGCGCAATTCCAGATCACGCCGGGCAATTTCGAAGCCGTCGTTCGTATCGGTCATCGCCTTCATTCGCTCTTTGCCGATTTCATTTTTCGGATCGGCGATCAGCACGCAATACGATTGATGCTCGCCGCGTCCGACACGCCCGCGCAGCTGGTGCAGCTGCGACAAGCCGAAGCGGTCAGCGTCGTAGACAACCATCAGCGTCGAATTCGGCACGTCCACGCCGACCTCGATGACCGTTGTCGATACGAGCACCTGGATGCTCCCTTCACTGAACTCCCGCATGATGGCATCCTTCTCGGCCGCAGGCATCCGCCCATGCAGCAGCCCTACCCGGTACGCAGGGAAAGCAAACTGCAGCTGGGCATGAATATCAATGGCGTTCTGCACGTCCAGCTTCTCCGACTCCTCGATCAGCGGGCAGATGACATAAGCCTGTCTGCCTGCCTCCACCTCCCGGCTGATAAAGCCAAGCACCCGCTCCAGCAGCGTATGCGGCACCGCATACGTCAGGATCGGCTTGCGCCCCTTCGGCAGCTCGCGCAGCGTCGACACATCAAGATCGCCGAACGCCGTAATCGCCAGCGTACGGGGGATCGGCGTCGCGGTCATCGACAGCACGTCCGGATTCATCCCCTTGCGCCGCAGCACGCTGCGCTGGTTCACCCCGAAGCGATGCTGCTCGTCGGTAACAACAAGTCCCAGCGACCGAAAAAAAACGTCCTCCTGGATCAGCGCATGCGTGCCTACCACGACGTCCACCAGCCCCAGCTGCAGCGAGCCGAGCACCTCGCGCCGCTGGCGGGCGGTCAAGCTGCCGGTCAGCAGCGCCGTCTGAATGCCGTACGGCTCGAACAGCCGGTCAAGCGACCGCTTGTGCTGCTCCGCCAATATTTCCGTCGGCACCATCAGCGCTCCCTGGTAGCCGGCCTTCACCACGGCAAACAATGAAATAGCCGCCACGACGGTTTTCCCTGCTCCGACATCGCCCTGCAGCAGCCTGTTCATACAAAACGGCTGCTGCAAATCGTCGAGAATTTCCGCAGTCACCTTTTTCTGCGAATCGGTCAGCGTAAAGGGCAGCGCGCGCACAAAAGCGCGGACGGCAGGCAAATCAACCGGATGGGCGACACCGTCCGCCCGCTTGTGATTCAGCGCCCGGTACGCCTGCAGCTTGAGCTGGAACAAAAACAGCTCCTCGTATACCATCCGCCGCCGCGCCCGCTGACCGCGCGCCAGCTCGCCCGGCATATGCAGCAGGCTGATTGCCGTCTTGCGCGGAAGCAGTTCATATTTGCGCAGCAGCTCGGCGGGCAGCACCTCCGGGATGAGCTCGGCGAACTGGAGCAGCGCCTGCTTCGTGATTTGCCGGAACCATTTCTGCGTCAGCGCCGCGGTGAGCGAATAAACCGGCTGCAGCGTACCTGTCTGGGAGCTGCTTTGCCCTGGAAATTCGGCCTCCGTCACCGTCAGCTGCGAGCGCTTCTGATCCCACTTGCCTGTCAGTACGAGCTCGGCTCCATTCACCAGCTTGTCCTTCATAAAATGCCGGTTGAACCAGACGGTCGTCACAAACCACGTATCGACCATTACCTTGCACGTCATCCGCGACTTGGTCCGGCCGGACATCTGCAGCAGCGGAATGCCGACGACCCGGGCCTGCACCGTAATTTTGTCTCCATCCTTCACCTCGGTCAAGTCGCGCAGCGTGTAGTCCTCGTAGCGAAAAGGATAATAATCAAGAAGCTGCCCCACACTTGAAACGCCAAGTGTGTGCAGCTCCTCCAGCTTTTTGCCCTTCACGCCGACGACCTGGCTGACCGGAAGGTCATACAAATCTATCGACATTTATTCTCCACTCCTAATAGTCGGGAAAGACGAATGCGGCAATCGCGCCCGGTCCGGTATGTGTGCCGATCACCGAGCCAATCTGGGTGTAGCTGATCCGCTCAATCCGCAGCAGCGGCTTGAGCTGCGCCTCCAGCCCGTTGACATCGTCCCGATCCTTCGAATAAGCAAGCACCAGTTGGACGGGAAGATCGCCGCAATCCTTTTGCAGCAGCTCGCCGATCCGGGCAATCGCCTTTTTCGTACCGCGCATCTTATCGACCGAATACACCTGACCTTCATCGCTGACCGACAAAATCGGCTTGATATTCAGCAGCGAGCCAACCAGCGCCGCCGCCCGGCCGATGCGCCCGCCCCGCTGCAAGTACTCCAGCGTATCGACGAGAAAATAGAGCTGCATCCCGCTGCGCAGCTTGTCAATCAACGCGATAATTTCTTCCTTGCTCTTCCCTTGCCGGGCCGCCTGCGCGGCGGCAACCGCCAGCATCCCGAAGCCGTACGATGCCGTCCTGGAGTCATACACCGTCACATCCGCCTTGTCCTCCAGCATCGACTTGGCGATCTCCGCCGACTGGTACGTGCCGCTCATCGCCGAAGACAAGTGCAGCGAAATAATCGGACCGTCGCCTGCCGACGCCAGCTTTTCATACAGCTCCAGAAACTGCGCGGGCGACGGCTGCGACGTCGTCGGCGAAACCTTGGACTCAGCCAGTCGGTCATAAAATTCAGCAGGGCTAATATCGACCGCATCGCGGAACGATTCCGAGCCAAACATCACCTGCAGCGGCACCATTTCAATCCCCAGCTCGCGGCGCAGCGCCTCCGGAATGTCTGACGTGCTGTCCGTCACGATACGTACTTGACTCATGAGCCTCCCCCTGTCCGATCAACGTTGATCCAGCTTGCGGCGCTACTCCGCCGAAATAATATAATAATACAACGGCTGTCCGCCGTCATGTATTTCCACGTCAACGCCGTCATGCGCGGCCTGCACATAATCAGCCAATTGGCGGGTAACGTCCTCGGACGCCTCCGCTCCCGCATACAGCGTCAAGATGTCCGCTCCATCCGCCAGCAGGCTGTCAATCAGACGGCTGCAGGATGTCGTCAGATCGGGGTCCGACACCACAATCCGGCCGCTGTGAATGCCGATGTAATCGCCCTGCTTGATGTCGATGCCGTCCATCTGCGTATCGCGGACCGCATACGTCACCTGTCCGGCCTGAATGTCGCCGATTGCCCGGCCCATCGCATCCGCATTGTCTTCCGGCGATGCCTCCTCCTGGAAGGCGATCACGGCGGCAATCCCTTGCGGGATCGACTTGCTCGGAATAACGATCAGCGTCTTGTCCTCCACAAGCCCCGCAGCCTGCTGCGCGGCCATAATAATATTTGAATTATTAGGTAAAATAAAGACCGTCTCGGCCAGCACCTCCGACACCGCCTTCACGATGTCTTCCGTGCTCGGATTCATGGTCTGGCCGCCCCGCAGCACCTGATCGACGCCCAGACTGGTGAAAATGGTACTGAGTCCGTCGCCGGCGGAAACCGCTACAAATCCGTAAGGCTTCGGCTGCCCGCCGGAAACGGCTTCGCCCTGGAGCTCTTCAGCGCCAGCGGAATCCAGCTCGGGGACGCCCGCTGCTGCCTCAACCGCCGCCTGCTGCCCGGCATCCGGGGCATCCGCCTCTGCCGCACGGGAAGCATCATCCGGCGACGCCGCCTGACCGTCCGCCGCCGTTACCGGCGCTTCGCCCGCCGCAGGGGCAGCTCCCCCATGCATAGCGGCGCTCCCATGACGGCCGGAAGCCGACTCCGCCTCCAGAATATGCGTATGCTGATCCCGCATGTTTTCGATCTTGATCCGGCTCAGCTGGCCGTACTGCTGCGCGTGGGTCATCACCGTGCCCGGGTATTCGGCATGAATATGCACCTTGACGATGTCGTCGTCCGCCACAACGAGCAGCGAATCGCCGAACGCAGACAACTCGTCGCGGAACTTGCCTTCGTTAAAAACAGGCGAGCCCGCTTGCGACCGATCCAGACGAACCATAAATTCCGTACAGTAGCCGAATTCGATATCTTCCGTGGCCAGATGCGCTTGGGCGCTTCGCGGCTCCAGATGTGCCGCAGCGGCCGCGGACAGCTCCACCGACTCGGCAAAATCCTCCAGCGGCTGAACCGCGCCGAAGGCGATATAAGGCATGTCCGCCGGTTCGGCAACCTCGCGCTCCGCCTCCAGCACATCCATGAAACCTTCATAAATCAACATCAGACCCTGGCCGCCCGAATCGACAACCCCTACCTGCTTGAGCACAGGCAGCAGCTCCGGGGTGCGATTCAGCGCCTCCTGCCCGCTGCGCACCAGCTCAGCCAGCACAGCCGCAACATCCGCTTGCCGCTTGGCGGCCGCAGTAACTGCATGCTTGGCCGCCTCCTTGGCCACGGTCAAAATCGTTCCCTCGACCGGCTTCACCACCGCCTTGTAGGCCATGTCAACGCCGTTTTGAAACGCCGCCGCCAACGCAGGCGCCTGCGCCTTCTCCAGCTCGGAGACCGCCTTCGCGAAGCCGCGGAACAATTGGGACAAAATAACGCCCGAATTGCCCCTTGCGCCCATCAGCAGCCCTTTCGCCAACGTCTCGGCCGCTTTCCCCAGATGAGCGGACGGCTTGCGCCGCAGCTCCTCGACGCCCGAGGTGAGCGTCAAATTCATATTGGTGCCTGTATCTCCATCCGGAACCGGAAAAACGTTAAGCGCATTGACCCGGTCCACATTCGTCCTGAGCCGGAGTGCTCCTTCCTCCACCATGCGGATAAAATCCGTTCCGTCAATTTCAATGAAGCGCTTACTCAAAAAGACCATTCCCCCTCCTGCTGATCCCTAACGCGCCGGGCAAGCCGGTCGCCGTGCTGCCGTTGTAGTCTTATTGGGCAATTCGTACGCCCTGCACGAAAATGTTGACCGCCTCGACCTGAAGCCCGGCCACTTCGCGCAGCATATATTTTATTTTGGTCTGCACGTTATGTGCGACAACGGAAATTTTGGTCCCGTAGCTGACGACAATATACAAATCAATGGTCAGCGTTCCCTGATCATCGCGATGCAGCTCGACCCCGCGGGTCAAATTGTCGCGGCCCAGCAGCTCGGCAATCCCGTCCTTGAGCTGGTTGCGCGAAGCCATGCCTACCAAGCCGTAACAATCCAGCGCAGCCGATCCCGCCAGAATGGAGACAACCTCATCCGTCACATAAATTTTGCCGTACGGCGAATCCAATTCGATAGCCATCCCCAGAACTCTCCTTTACCCATAAAATGCTGGTCTGCGATCTGAAACGCCAGCCGTTGCAAGGCGCTGTGACCAGCAGCTTTGCATACATTGTACTATAAGTACTCACAGAAATAAACAAACACCAGTGTTACATTGACGGCCCATTCGCTCTATGCTATGATATTTAAGTATGTTTATGAGTGCGCATGTTGTAAGGAGGTGTAATAGATGTCCCGCAAATGTTTTATTACTGGCAAGAGCCCTAGCACCGGTAACCATGTTTCCCATGCCAACAACAAAGCAAAACGCACATGGGGAGTCAACGTCCAGAAGGTTCGTATTCTGGTGGACGGCAAGCCTAAGCGTGTTTGGGTAAGCACGAAGGCTTTGAAATCCGGTAAAGTTACCCGTGTGTAACTTTTCGCATGCAGACAAAAAGCACCTGATCCAGGTGCTTTTTTTGTTGGCCGCCGATTCCGGCAGCCGCTGGACAACCTGGGCGTACGGCCGGGCTTCATCCCGGAAGGCATTCGCATCCGGCGAACCTCCGCCGCCGCGGCCAGGCCGACCGCTGTCAGGCTTCTCGCTGCGCCCGGCGTTTCGCCGACAGCGGCCGGCTGATCAGTTTTTACTGAACGTATTTAAGACCGCCTTCACGAATCCACCCAAAAACTTCGGAAGCTTGATTGTGTAAAATTTCATTTTGCACCCTCCTCCCAAGCTTTGCTTGCAGCGTCACTCCCGCAAACGGAGCCTGCCCGGCTTTGCCGAACCAAACCGTGCCGCCGGATTACGGCTTTCGCTTGCTCTGTCTCTAGCAAGGCCGGCTGAGAAGCACGGCTCCCCCCGCAGCCGCCTTGCCGCTTATGCAGGCGCCGCCCGCACATCGTCTCCTCTGCATTATATTCCGACGCCGCCCAAAACGTGACTTGAATTGCAACTATCAACCATACAAAAAAGGCTACAAAAGCCTTTCAACTTTTGTAACCATGTTATGCCGCCTGGCGGTTGATTATGCTTTTTTGTCCCACTCCGCATCTGCTGCGCCGGCGCTCAGCAAATGCGGAGCAGCTCCGAGCAGATCGGAAGCCGCTAGCCCGTTACGCCGGGCGGCGGAGCCGTCTGCAAAAACTGAAAAATCGCATAAAAAATAGCGTACAAGAAATAAAACGCGATCGTCGTCAGCACAAAACCGATGCGCATGCCGCGCGAATCGTTGCGGATGAAAAACTGGTAGCCGATATAAACCGCCCCCAGGGAAAACGCATATTTCAGCAAATCATCCCAAATGGAAAAAATGAACAGCATACCGCCGCACAAGATGGCAAACAGCAGCACCTTCAGCACACGCATCGCGGATCAGCTTCCTTCCCCGCGAATGGCGCGAATAGCCGCGGCCCGATCCGGTTGCCCGAAAACCGCATTGCCTGCGACCAGAATCGTGGCCCCCGCTTCGATAACTTGTCTGGCTGTCTGGGCGTTTACCCCGCCGTCAACCTCGATCTCGACCCGGGATAACCCGCGCTGATCAAGCATCCGGCGCAATCCCCGAATTTTGTCCAGCATGGCCGGGATAAAGCTTTGTCCGCCGAAGCCGGGGTTCACCGTCATGACCAGCACAAGATCGACCAGCTCCAGCGGCGCATATTCAATAGCAGTCAGCGGCGTAGACGGGTTCAGCACGACGCCGGCCTTCACTCCCGCTTCGCGGATGCCGTGCAAGGTGCGGTCCAGATGCACGCAGGCTTCCGCATGCACCGAGATCAAATCGGCGCCCGCGCTGGCAAACGCCGGTATATAACGATCCGGCTGCTCGATCATCAGATGGACGTCAAGCGGCAGCTTTGTACGCGGACGAAGCGCCTCGACGATCAGCGGGCCGATAGTCATATTCGGTACAAAGTGACCGTCCATCACATCGACGTGCAGCCAGTCCGCGCCTCCCCGCTCCACGTCCGCAACCTCTTCGCCCAGCTTGGCAAAGTCTGCGGATAAAATAGATGGCGCAATGCGCAGCATAGCTAAAACCTCCTTTTTTGCTCCCGAATTTCTTCGAGAAATTGATGATAGCTGGAAAACCGCGAATCCGCGATGTCCCCTTGCACGTGCGCCTCCCGCACCTTGCAGTCAGGCTCGTGCAAATGGAGACAGCCACGGAAGCGGCATTCCGGCGAATACGCGGCAAACTCGCGGAAGCATCCGCCCAGCCCATCGGCGTCGACCTGCAGGAAATCGAGCTGGCTGAAGCCCGGCGTATCCGCTACGATGCCGCCGCCCGGCAGGCGAAGCAGCTCGACGTGGCGAGTCGTATGCTTGCCGCGTCCGAGCTTCATGCTGATTTCATTCGTTTCCAGCCGCAGTCCCGGAATCATCGCGTTCAGCAGCGACGACTTGCCCACGCCCGACTGCCCGGCGAACACGCTGATCCGTCCGGACAACCGCTCCAGCACCCGCTCCACACCGACGCCTTCCTTCGCGCTGGTCAAAATGACCGTGTAGCCGATGGATTCATACAGGCGGACGACCTCATCCAGACGCTCGGACGAGGCGGAGCCGTCCGGCTGCCCGGCCCCGGCATCCAGCCCTGTCGCCGCAGCCGGTTCAGGAACATCCGGACGATCGTCCGCCGACCACAAATCCCGCTTCGTCAAGCAAATCACAGTGTCCAGTCCCGCACTTTCCGTATGTACCAAAAATTTATCGAGCAGCGGCAAATTCAATGCGGGCTCCGTCACGGAAAAAACAAGCACCACCTGATCCACATTCGCGATGGGAGGACGAATCAGTTCGGAGGCGCGGGGCAATATTTCGGTGACCGTTCCTTCTCCGTTATCGGTCAGCTCGTAATGAACCCGGTCCCCGACAAGCGGGGAGACGCCGCGTTTTTTAAACACGCCTCTCGCCCGGCACTGAATGGACTCCAGCTCGCTCGCATGGTCAGGCAGCACGTAATAATAGCCGCTTAACGCCTTGACGATCAGTCCGCTCGTCATGATCAACTCCGGCCTCCCGTTGTCGTATTCGTTGCGCCGGCGCCGGCAGGCGCTGTCGGCGTCTTCGTGCCCGAAGACGCCGGCGTTCCGCCGTTCGCAGGCGCGTTTGCGCCGCCAGCTCCATTCGTCCCGCCGTTCGCAGGCGGGAGTGTGCCTTCGCTGGACGGCTTGACGCCTTCACCCGTAGACGCTCCGGCGCCGGTATTCGGCGTTCCGGTGCCCGGCGTCACAGGCTTCCCGCTTTTTTGCGCCAGATAGTCCTGGTACGTCACGGTAATCAGATCGGCGGTGTTATTGTCCACCTTGACCTGAATGACCGCATTTTTATCCGGCGACACAATCAGCTTCACCTGAAGCATCTCCGTATTTGTCACATTCGACAACGTCTGGTATTCATACGGCGCGTCGTAGACGGCATCCGTCAGCAAAATTTTAATCGTCGACGGCGTGCCTTCCTTGGCTGGCTTGAGCGACACGCTGACCGTCATCTGTCCTGCCTCCGGCGGCAGGCCTGTGCTGACCGTCAACGAAACTTCAGAGCCGGGAGCCACATCGTCGTTCGGCTCGAACGGAAACTGCTTGAGCACCTTGCCCTTCGACTGCTTGTAGCTGGCTTCCTGCGTCACGCCGTCCTTGGCCAATTTCAGCCCGCTGACTAAAATCATATTTTTAGCTTCGGCTTCCGTCTTGCCGATCAGGTTCGGCATTTTCACCTTTTCCCGGCCTTGCGAGACGGTCAGCTTCACCATCACCGCCGCCGGATCAACAAATTCGGTCAATGCCGCCGGCTGCTGGCTGACTACCGTATCCGGCTCCGCATCCATAAACTTCGGATCGACCACAATGTTTTTCTCCGGAATGCCAAGCTCCTTTAGCTGCGCCATCGCTTCGCTCAGCTTGAGCTTGCTCAGCTCCGGCACCTTGAGCTTGTCCGGTCCCTGGCTGACCAGCAGCTTGACCTTCGAGCCCAGGTTCACCTTCATCATCGCCGGGTTTTGGCTGATGACGGTATCCTTGGGGGAGTTTTTCTCGTCCTTCACATACTGGAATTCCGACTCCAGCCCGGCCGCCTGCAGCTCCTGCTGCGCCTGAACGAGCATTTTACTGACCACATTCGGCACGTCAACCGTCTTTACCGTAAACCGGTTTTTGACCTCGCCGACAGCAAACCACATTCCGCCAAGCAGCGCCAGCATAACCAGCACGATGATAAAGGGCTTCACCCAACGCCGCTTCCGCCGCGGCTCCACCGGCTCCGCGTCATCAGCCGCAGCGCTCTCCGCGACTCTGCTCCCGGACGACGGCCGCTCCGGCTCATATTGTCCGGGCCGCAGCGCAGGCATCACCCGCGTCCGCTCCTCATCCAGCTCGTCGTCGTCCAGGAAGCTGACCTTCGCTTCGCTCCGCCGATGAGGCAGTAGACATGTTTCGAGATCGGCCAGCATATCAACCGCAGACTTGTACCGCTCGGTCGTGCTTTTGCGCATCGCGCGCAAAATGACGTTTTCCACGCTTTGCGGAATCAGCGGGTTGACCTTGCGCGGCTCCTCCACATCCTCCTGCAAATGCTTGAGCGCGACGCTGATCGGACTTTCGCCGAGAAACGGCAGCCGGCCGGTCAGCATCTGGTACATCACGATCCCGAGGGAATACAGATCGGACTGCTCGCCCGTCGGCGTCCCCTTGGCATGCTCCGGGGAAAAATAATGCACGGAGCCGACGACCGAGCCGGTCTGTGTAATCGTGGAAGAGGTCACAGCGCGCGCTATCCCGAAATCCGTCACTTTAACCCGGCCGTTTTTTCCGATCAAAATATTATGAGGCTTAATATCACGATGGATGATCTGGTTATGATGGGCGTGGTCAAGCGCGTCGCAAATCTGGCTGGCGATATGAACCGATTCCTCGACCTGCAGCGGAGCTCTGGCCTTGATCAGATCGTTAAGGGTCGTGCCTTCGACGAATTCCATCACGATGTAGTGCACGTCTTCTTCCTGACCGACATCATAAATGCTGACGATATTCGGGTGGGACAAGGAGGCCGCAGCTTGCGCTTCACGGCGGAAGCGCTGGATGAACTCTTCATCATGCACATATTGCTGGCGAAGCACCTTGACGGCTACATGGCGATGCAGCAGCATATCCAAGCCTTTGTATACAATCGCCATGCCGCCGCCGCCGACGCGTTCGAGAACTTCGTATCTCCCTCCTAGCTGTCTGCCGATCATCCCATGCTCACCCCGCTCCCCCATCCGTTTGCGCAAGCCCCGGCTCGGCCGCGTTTTCGATTAAAACAACCGTCACATTGTCGTCTCCGCCTGCTGTGAGCGCTTCCTGCACAAGCAGACGCGCCTTGTCCTCCAGACCGCGCTCGGCCAGCAGCAGGCTCAGCATAAGCTGGCGGTCGACCAGACCGCTCAAGCCGTCGCTGCACAGCAGCAGCAGATCGCCCGGCTGCCATGAAACTTCGCGCACATCGACCTCGATGGAAGATTCGGTGCCGAGCGCCCGCGTCAGCACGTTGCGCCGCGGATGATGCTCGGCTTCCTCCCTCGTAATCTGGCCGCCCTTTACCAGCTCATTCACCAGCGAATGATCCTCCGTCAGTTGATCGAACTGTCCGCCGTGAACCAGATAAATGCGGCTGTCGCCGATGTGGCCGATGACAGCGCGCTCGCCGCTCGCCAGCACCGCTACAACCGTCGTCCCCATCCCGTGATAGCTTTCCCGCTCCGCAGCAAACTGGAAAATGCTCGCGTTCGCCGCTTCGATCGCGGCCCGCAGCCGCTCGCCGCGCTGCTCATCCGTCAATTCGGCCGGCAGCCCCTGCAGCGACTGCGGAATGGATTCCACCGTCATCCGGCTGGCCACATCGCCTGCCTGATGACCTCCCATCCCGTCAGCCACAATCGCCAGCACCCAGCCGTTTCCCTGATCCTGAACGAAGGCACTGTCCTCATTTACGCTCCGCACCAGTCCAACATCAGATACACAGGCCACATTCAGCATCTATTGGTCACCTCGCACCGGATTCCATATGTTGCGCCCGAAGCTGACCGCAGGCGGCAGCGATATCGCTGCCCTGCTCGCGGCGGATCGTGGCGTTCACTTTATTTTTCTCAAGAATGCGCTGGAACGTAAAGATGTCATTGCGCGGAGTGCGCACATAGTCGCGCTCCGAGACGAAGTTAACCGGAATCAGATTCACATGCGCCATCGGGAACGTCTTCAGCACCTGGGCCAGCTCCTCCGCATGCTCCGGACGGTCATTCACATTGCCCATCAGCGCATATTCAAACGTAATGCGGCGCCCCGTCTTGGCGACATAATAGCGGCATGCTTCAAGCAAGTCCTGGAACGGAAATCTGCGGTTGACCGGCATCAGCCTGGAGCGCAGCTCATCGTTCGGCGCATGGATCGAAATCGCCAGATTAATCTGGGTATCCTCATCGGCGAACCGGTAAATATTCGGCACAATGCCGCTTGTCGACACGGTAATATGGCGCTGGCCGATATTCAATCCCTTCGGATGAATCATCACCTTCAGAAACTTCATGACGGCGTCATAGTTTTCAAACGGCTCGCCAATCCCCATAATGACGATGCTGCTGACCCGCTCCTGCGTCGCATCCAGCAGCTGCTGCGCCTTGACCACCTGCGCGATAATTTCGCCGGAGGTCAGGTTGCGCTTCAAGCCGCCGAGCGTGGACGCGCAAAACGTACAGCCGACGCGGCAGCCGACCTGTGTCGTCACACAGATGCTATTGCCGTAGCTGTGCTTCATGATGACGGTTTCGATCGCATTTTTATCCGTCAGCTCGAACAAAAATTTGACGGTGCCGTCCTTGGACCGGTAATGCGCCACCTCGTGCAGCGTCACAAAATCGAGCTGCTCGCGCAGCTTGTCCCGCAGCGGCTTCGGCAAATTCGTCATTTCATCGAAGCTTGAAACTCTTTTCACATATAACCAATCGAAAATTTGTCCGGCGCGAAAGCCCGACTCTCCCTGTTCTTTGACCCAGGCCTGCCAATCCTCAAGCGTAAAATCATACACGTAAGGCTTGAGATTGTTAGGCATCTTGCTTGCTGGCACGTCCATCATTGATCACAACCTGTTTTATCTAAAGTTTTAATGATACGTAAAGCAGGAATGAAACGGAAGGCCTTTCGAAAGTGAGCTGCTTGACGGCTTGCTTTCGGGAAGGCCACGTTTCATTTTACCACAAGTTAAGCGATTATGCTCGTCCGGCGCAGTCTCGCGATGAAAAATCCGTCCGAGCCGTATTCGTAGGGCATGATTTGCCGCATCGCCGACGAATCGGCGGCAGAAGGCGGCGCGTCCGGCACAAATTCCGCATGCCGGACGAGGAAGGCCTGCACCGCTTCTTCATTTTCGCTGCGCTCCACGGTGCACGTGCTGTAGACGAGCACGCCGCCCGGCTTGAGCAGCGGCGCTACCGCATCCAGCAGCTCCTGCTGCAGCTTGCCGATGGCGACGATCTCGGCCTCCGTCTTGGTCCACTTCACATCCGGCTTGCGGCGGATGACACCCAGCCCGGAGCAAGGGGCGTCAAGCAAAATCCGGTCAAAGCTCTCGGGCGGATAATGCGCAGCCAACTGGCGGGCATCAGCCGTCACCGCGCGAATCGAGGTCAAGCCAAGCCGCTCCGCCTGTTCCTCGATCAGCTGACGCTTATGCTCATGAATATCACACGCGACAACTTCGCCGCGATCTCCCATCTTCTCGGCGAGATGCGCCGTCTTGCCGCCCGGCGCGGCGCAGCAATCCAGCACCCGCTCGCCCGGCTGCGGATCGACCCATTCGGCGACCAGCATGGAGCTCTCGTCCTGCACCGAATATAATCCCCGCGCAAATTCCGGCGTCAGCGCCATATTGCCCCCGCCGCGCACAATGACGCCGGACGGGGCGACTGCGGACGCTTCCGCTTCCAGACCTTGCCCGCGCAGCCGCTCCAGCAGCTGCGCGGGTCCAAGCCGCAGCCGGTTGGCGCGCAGACTCACACGCGGCGCTTCATTGTTGCTGCGGCAAATGGCCCGGGCGGCCTCCTCGCCGTACTGGGCGATCCAGCGGCGCACAAGCCATTCCGGGTGCGACTCCTCCAGCGCAATCCGGGCGGCCGGAGCCAGGTCGGCAGGCAGCGTCAGCTGAGCCGGTTGGCGGAGCACATTGCGCAGCACGCCGTTGACCATGCCGGAGATGCCGGCGTGGCCGCGTTTTTTCGCTATATTGACAGCCTCATTCACCACGGCGTGATCCGGCACGCGATCCAGATAGCTGATCTGGTACAAGCTGAGCCGCAGCAGGCTGCGCACCCACGGCTCCAGCTTGGCCAGTCCCTTGGGCACGAAGCTGCCCAGCTTGTAATCCAGCGTATTCAGCCGCTGCATCGTGCCGTACACAAGCTCGGTCGCCAGCCCGGCGTCCGGCTTGTCCAGCTTATACAGCTGCAGCGTCTGGTTCAGCAGCAAATTGCTGTAAGCGCGGTCGGTCTCGACCCGCGTCAGCACGTCCAGCGCGGCCTCGCGGGCTGTGCCGCGGACCGGCTTGCGCGCGGAAGCTCCGCTCCGACCGCTGCGCGCCGCGCTGTTGACTTTGGCTGTACGGGACGGGCCTGCGGCTGGGCCAGCCCCGCCTGCGGACGCCTGCGGGCCTTCTGCCGCAGCACGCACGGCCGCGTTATCGCCCTTGCCCGCACCTGATTTGCGATGCGACTGACCCTGCTGCTCCGACCGGCTCGCTGCGCGCGGCTCATTTGCCGCAGGCCGCCGGTTGGCTTGGCTGGCCTTGTTCATTACACTACGCCGGTTCTCCTCCGGCGACTGGCCCGGCCGATTCGAAGACTGCTCGCTCACGACGCGTCATCAGCTCCATCCCCGGTCGGCGCGCCCAGCACGTCGCCGACCGCTAGTTGGCCGCCGCGCGCAAACGTAGCGGCATCCATCGCCTTTTTCCCGGCAGGCTGCAGCTCCGTAATCCGCAGCACGCCGCTGCCGGTCGCTACCTCCACGCCGCCTGGACCGGCGCTCAGCACGGTGCCAGGCTGATGACCCGCCGCAGCGTCAGCACGGGCAGCCTCAGGCTTGGCGCAGGCCCATATTTTCAGCACGCCGCCCTGCCACAGCGTAAATGCGCCAGGCTGCGGATGCAGCGCGCGTACGAGCCGCCAGATGTGCAGCGCCGGAGCGCTCCAGTCGATCCGCTCCTGCTCGCGCGTAATGTTCGGCGCATAGACAGCCGCCTCATGCTCCTGCGGCACAGCCTGCGCCGTCCCGGCCAGCAGGCCGGGCAGCGTAGCGCGCAGCAGCTCCGCCCCTGCAGCGCTGAGCTTATCAAACATAGAACCGGTCGTATCCTCATCGCCAACCGGCACCTCGACACGACTGATCATATCGCCGGTATCCAGTCCCTCGGCCATATACATGATGGTGACGCCGGTCGCCGCATCCCCGTTCATAACGGCATAATGAATCGGCGCGCCGCCCCGGTAACGGGGCAGCAGCGACGCATGCACATTGATGCAGCCCAGTTTGGGCAGCTCCAGCACCGATTTGGGCAGCAATTGCCCATAAGCCGCCGTGACGATCAGGTCAGGCTGCAGCTCGCGCAGCGCCTCGACAGACTCCGGGCGGCGCAGCCGCTCCGGCTGCAGCACCGACAAGCCGTGCGCCAGCGCTTCGACCTTGACCGGCGTAGGCGTCAATACCCGCTTGCGGCCGACCGGACGATCAGGCTGCGTCACGACGCCGACGACCTGAACCGACTCATCGGCCAGCAGCGTCTGCAGCGCAGGAACCGCAAAGCCGGGCGTGCCCATAAACAAAACTTTTGGCTTCTCGCTCATTGTTCCTCCTGGCCCGGCTCATCCGCCGCGCGGTACATCGTCTCCGCCAGATCCGTGTACAAAATGCCGTCCAGATGATCGACCTCATGCTGGATGCAGCGGGCAAGCAGCTCGGTCCCCTCGATGATGACTTCCTCGCCGTCGCGATTCAAGCCCTTGACCTTCGCTCGGGCCGCCCTCTTCACATCACCGCGCAAGCCCGGTATGCTCAGACAGCCCTCGGCGCCGAATTGCTCGCCGTCCAGCTCGATAATTTCCGGGTTGATCAGCTCGATCAGCCCGCCGTGCTCATCGCCGCAATCCATCACGATGACCCGCTTGAGAATGCCGATTTGCGGCGCGGCCAAACCTACGCCTTCAGCGTCATACATCGTATCGACCATATCATCGAGCAGCTTGCGGATGTTCGGCGTAATTTTCGGCACCGGCTTGCTTTTCTCACGCAATACCGGGTCCGGGTCCTTCACAATCATTTTAATAGCCATCTGCTTAAACACCTCTCCAATCGTTCCGAGCTTCTATCCCATAAACTGATAATTGCCAGCCTCTAGCCTCTATACGCTTCTATATGCTTGTATGCCCATCTGACTGTCCGCATAAAACTACATCAAAATTTGCGGGTCCACGTCAATCGACACCATCAGCTTCTGCTGCTTCACCGTCTCGTCAAGCACAGTCGCCGCCTGCCTGACCAGCTCGGCTCCCCGGTTTTCACCCCGATATTTTATCATGCATTGGAAACGATATCTATCCTTGATCCGCGAGATCGGCGACGCGACGGGACCCAGCACTTCCAGCTCCTCCAGGTCGCGGGGCAGGTCGGCGGCCAATGCCTTCAGCCTCGCCGCCAGCGCCTCGCCGGAGCGGATCAACAGCTGCACCTGCTCATGCGACAGCGTCACCAGCACCAGCTGATGGAACGGCGGGTAATTGTGCAGCTTTCGCATCAGCATTTCCTTACGCATAAAGCTCATATAATCATGGCGGCTTGCATGAATAATGCTGTAATGCTCCGGCGTATACGTCTGGACGAAAACCTCGCCCGGCAGATGATGGCGTCCCGCCCGGCCCGCAACCTGCGTCAGCAGCTGGAAGGAACGCTCCGCTGCCCGGAAATCCGGCAGGTTGAGCACCGAATCGGCCGCCAGCGCACCGACAAGCGTCACGTAAGGAAAATCAAGTCCCTTCGCGACCATCTGGGTGCCGAGCAGCACGTCCGCCTGACGGTTGCGGAACAACGTCAGCCATTTCTCATGCGAGCCCTTCTCTGACGTCGTATCAACGTCCATCCGAATGATGCGGATGCCGGGAAACAGCTTGCCCAGCTCCTCCTCCACCCGCTGCGTACCCGTACCAAATTGGCGGATATGCTCGCTGCCGCAATCGGGGCACAGCTTCAGCTCTCGCTCGGCATACCCGCAATAGTGGCAGCGCAGCGATCTTGAGCTTTGGTGATACGTAAGCGAGATGTCGCAATGCGGGCACTGAGCCACGTAGCCGCATTCCCGGCATTTGACAAAGGTCGCGTAGCCGCGCCGGTTCAACAGCAGCACCATTTGCTCCTGCTTGTTCAGCCGCTCCTCAATCGCCTTGTACAGCTCGCGGCTGAACATGGAACGGTTGCCGCTTTTCAGTTCCTCCCGCATATCGACGATTCGCACCGGCGGCAGCGGACGGCCCTCTACGCGGCTTGGCATCGACAGCAGCTCGAAACGCGGCCGCTCCTCCGTCGCCAGCCGTTCCGCCTCGACGCTTGTCCGGTACATGCTTTCCAGCGACGGCGTCGCCGAGCCCAGCACGACCGAAGCGCCGTGCTCGCGGGCGCGGGCAATCGCAACGTCGCGGGCGTGATACTTCGGACTTTCCTCCTGCTTATACGTGGACTCATGCTCCTCGTCGATGATGACCAGTCCAAGGTTCGTGAAGGGGGCAAAAATCGCCGAACGTGCGCCGATCACCACCCGCACTTCCTTGCGGCTGATTTTGCGCCACTCATCATACCGCTCGCCATGCGACAACCGGCTGTGCAGCACGGCGACCTGAGGACCGAACCGCCCCTTGAAGCGCTCGACCATCTGCGGCGTCAACGAAATTTCCGGCACCAGCACAATGGCTTCGCGACCCTCCTCCAGACAGGACTGGATCGACTGCAAATAAACCTCCGTCTTGCCGCTGCCCGTCACGCCATGCAGCAAAAACACACGCCGTTCGCGCGACAGCACCGCTGACCGCAGACGGTCATACACCGCCTGCTGCTCCTCGGTTAACGGCAGCGGCGAGGTCGGCCGGAACGTACGCGAGGCGTACGGATCACGCTGCACCTCAACCTCCTCCAGCCGCAGCCAGCCGCGCTCGACCAGCCCCTTGACGGCGGAAGCGGTAATATGCAGCTCCGTCAGCAGCTCTGTCAGCTTGATCGGCTCCGGATGCTCGCGCATAAAATGCAGCACCTCGCGCTGCTTGGCTGCCCGCGCCGGCAGCGTCTCCAGCCAGCCGTCCAGCTGCGACGGATCGTCAGGCGGAAACACGGTCAGCGCCTTTTTTACCGCCAGCCGGTCCTTGACCATTTGCTGCTCCAGCAGTACGCCTTCCTCCAAAAGCTGCCTGATCCGCACCCCATCATCAGGAAAGCGGGCCAGCAGCGTCTCCAGCTCGACCGCCTCTTGCCTGCGCACCAGCGCAATAATCGCTTCGTCCTGCGGCAGCAGCAGCGGCATCATCACCGGCGCCGGGGCGTCCGAGCCCGCGCGCGCGCCTTCGGGGCGGCTGTCCGGCGACGCTGCGCCCAGGCCAGACTGCGTCCAGCCGGGAGCAAGCGTCACTTGCCGCTCGTACTTCGCCTTGAGCGCGCCGGGAATCATCGCCTGCAGCGCGATAATGTCGTGGCAGACGTAGGTACGCCCAATCCACTGCGCCAGCTTGACCAGCTCCGGTGTCAGCGGAGGCGACAGGTCAAGCACCTGCTTGATCGCTTTCAGCTTGCCCGGAGCCAGCGCGGAGTCCGCTTGCAGCCCGACGACAAACCCTTGCACTGTTCGCGGGCCAAACGGTACGCCAACCCGGCTGCCGACTGCAATCAAGCCGCGCAAATGGGCCGGAACCGCATAATCAAACGCCCGGTTAGTTGGCTTGGCCGGAACGTCAACGATCACTTGGGCGATCATGTGCGAGCAGCTTCCCCCTTTTTGAGCCGGGCGGCGATCATCGTCAGCAGCCGGGCGGCGACCTCGCGTTTGCCCATCACCGGCAACGCCTCGGCCAGCCCGTTGTGATCGTAGATGCTGACGATATTCGTATCCGTGCCGAAGCCGGCGCCTTCCTGCGAAACATCGTTGGCTACCAGCAAATCACAGCGTTTTCGGCGCAGCTTGTCCATCGCAAATTCCGCCACGTTCCGGGTTTCCGCCGCAAACCCGACGACAAACTGACGGGTTTTCCGCTCCCCGATTTGCTGCAAAATATCCGGATTTTTCACCAGTGTCAGCGTCAGCGCTTCCTCCGACTTCTTGAGCTTGTGCGCATGCTGCTCCACAGGCCGGTAATCGGCCACCGCCGCCGCCTTGATGACGACATCCTGCTCGTCAAGTCGCGACAGCACCGCCTCCAGCATATCCGTCGCCGAAGCGGCGCTTACAAACCGCACGCCGGACGGGGGCGGCACGGACGCCTTGCCGCTGACCAGCGTCACGTCCGCTCCCATCCGGGCGGCGGCCTCGGCAATCGCATATCCCATCTTGCCGGATGAATCATTTGTCAGATACCGGACCGGATCAATCCGCTCCACCGTACCTCCGGCCGTGACCAGCACCCGTTTGCCTGCCAGCAGCCTCCGCTCGGCAAAGTGCCGCTCCACCGCCTGCACAATTTCCTCAGGCTCCGCCAGCCGTCCACGGCCGACGTACCCGCAAGCGAGCTGGCCTGTGCCCGGCTCGACAAATTGGGCGCCACGGTCAGCAAGCGTCTGCATATTACGCTGTACCGCCGCATGTTCATACATATGTACATTCATCGCCGGGGCGATCAGCAGCGGAGCTTTGGCAGCGAGCAGCGTCGTACTGAGCATATCGTCGCCGAGACCGAGCGCAATTTTGCCAATCGTATTGGCCGAGGCCGGCGCAAGCACGATCAGGTCTGCGCTGTCAGCCAAATGAATGTGCTGCACAACGGACGCATCCTTTTCATCGAACGTATCGGTTGCCACCTCATGCCGGGACAAGGTTTGAAACGTAAGCGGCGCTATAAACTTTGTCGCCGAAGCCGTCATGATCACGTGGACCTTGGCGCCGGCTTGCGTCAGCTTGCTGCACACCGCAGCCGCCTTATAAGCGGCGATCCCGCCGCATACGCCGAGCACAATTTTTTTTCCATGCAAGGCTGTCATCAACGATGCCTCCTTCCCTTGTGATAAAAAAATAACAACCCGAAGGTTGTTTTACTTGAAAGCATCTTTTGGTGTTAATTTCTCTTTGTCAGGAAGCTTCTCATACGAGATGAAGTCTTCGTAAATTTCTTCCAGCGCGTGTCCGACCTGCTTGTAGGAGCGCTTGTTGCGCAGGTCGCTTCTCGCTCCGTCGCGCAGCATCCGCGCACGCTTCGAGGCAGCGACAACGAGCGAATACTTGCTGTCCACTTTACCGAGCAGACGATCAATTGAAGGATACAACATGTTAATTCACCTCAGCCATCCAATGTTGAATTTTGCTAACCATACGATCCTTGCGGCAATGCTCGGCGGTCAAAATGCTGCGAATGCGCGAGCAGGCCAGATCAACCTGATCGTTGACAATCGCGTAATCGTATTGCTCCATCATCGCGATTTCTTCTACAGCAACCGACATCCGGCTGCGGATCGTTTCTTCGGATTCTGTGCCGCGTCCGACAATCCGGCTTTCCAGCTCGGGCAGCGACGGCGGCAGCAGGAAAATAAAGACGCCGTTCGGAAATTTTTGCTTCACTTTAAGCGCGCCTTGAACTTCGATTTCCAGGATGATGTCTTTGCCGCTGTTCAGCGTGTCTTCGACAAACTTGCTTGGCGTCCCATAGAAATTTCCTACATATTCCGCCCACTCCAGCATCTGGTCCTGATCAATCAACTGCTGGAATTGTTCCCTGCTCTTGAAAAAATAATTCACACCGTCGATTTCGCCTTCCCGTGGCTTGCGGGTCGTCGCCGACACGGAATACACAATGTCGGGCGCGCATTCGCGCAGCGCCTTGCAGACGGTGCCCTTGCCTACGCCGGAAGGTCCGGATAATACGATCAGTATGCCTTTTTCCGAAGAGGAAACCCCTACTTTACTCGTCATGATCATCGTCCTTATTGGAAAGTCGGTGTGCGACCGTTTCCGGCTGGACCGCAGACAGGATCACGTGATCGCTGTCCGTAATAATCACAGCGCGGGTACGGCGACCATAGGTTGCATCAATCAGCATATGACGGTCGCGCGCTTCCTGGATAATCCGTTTGATCGGCGCCGATTCCGGGCTGACAATGGAAATAATCCGGTTCGCGGAGACGATGTTCCCGAATCCGATATTGATAAGTTTGATCGCCATAGTATACGGTTCCCCCTGGTTCTTCGCATCCGAAGTCATCCACATTTATTCGATATTCTGAATCTGCTCCCGCATCTTCTCAAGCTCGGCCTTCATATCGACCACAAGCAGCGCCATGCCGGCATGACCGGCCTTGGACCCGAGCGTATTCACTTCGCGGTTGATCTCCTGCACGAGAAAATCAAGCTTGCGCCCGACCGGCTCAGGCTGCTCCAGCAGTCGGCCGAGCTGGCCGAAGTGGCTGTTCAGCCGGGTCAGCTCCTCGTCCACGTTAGCCCGGTCGGCCATCAGCGCAACTTCCAGCGCCAGCCGCGCCTCATCCGGCTCAGGCTGCTCCAGCATTTCCTGAATCCGGCCCTTCAGCCGGACCGCGTACTCCTGCACGATCTGCGGCGCCAGCTGCCGCGCCTGCTCTTGCAGCCGCTCCAGCTGCCGCAGACGGCTGCTCACGTCCTCGCACAGCGCGATGCCTTCCCGCTCGCGCATCGCCGTCAGGCTCGCAGCCGCCTCATCGGCGCAAGCGGCCAGTTCGGCCTCCAGCGCCTTGTCGTCGGCGTCAGGCAGCTCCCTGAACGTGACGATACCCGGCAGCGCCAGCAAATCGCGCAGCGTCAGCTCGTCCGGCAGCGCCAGCCTGGCGCGGAGCGCATCCGCCGCCTGCCGGTAGCTGTCGGCCAGCGCCCAATCGACCTCCGGCGCAGCGGCTTCGCCGCGATCCCGTTCCACGGTAACGAACGCGTCCACCCGGCCGCGCTTCACCTGCTGGAGCACAGCCTGCTTCACGGTATGCTCGTATCGAGCGAACTCGCGCGGCAGCCGAACCGCAACCTCGCAGTAGCGGTGATTGACCGATTTCAGCTCAATCTGCAGCCGGAATCCGGCGAACGTACGCTCCGCTTGCCCGAAGCCGGTCATACTCGTTCCCATGACTCTCACATCCGTTAGTCTATTTTAATTCATTTTGCAAGAGGGGACAAGTAGTAATCAGCACGTCCAGATTTCTCCCACACGTAACGGGTCAGCTCCACCGTCATCTCATACGCCATAAACGGCGTCATCAGATAAATGCCGTTGAAATGCTCCAGCGCCACGTCAAGCAGCTCACGGGCAATTTGCACGCCCATCGCGCGCCCTTCCTCGCCCTTCAGCCCGCTCATCCGGCGGCGCACCTCATCCGACAGCAGCACCCCCGGAACCTCATTATGCAGAAACTCCGCGTTGCCGCCGCTGGCGAGCGGCGCGATGCCGATGAAAATCGGAACGTCCAGATGCTTCGTGGACCGTCTGATTTCTTCGATCAGCTTGGCGTCGTACACAGGCTGCGTCATAATGTAGTCGGCTCCGGCTTCAATCTTGCGCTCCAGCCGCTGAACCGCCTTGTCCAAATGCTTGACGTTCGGATTAAACGCCGCCCCGACGACGAAGCTGGCCCGTTTTTTCAGCGGGTTGCCGGAAAAGGCGACGCCTTCATTCAACTGCTTGATCATCCGGATCATCTCGAAGGAGGTCATGTCGTACACCGAGCTGGCCCCCGGCAAATCGCCGAATTTGGCCGGATCGCCCGTCACGGCAAGCACATGATCAATATCCAGCGCATGCAGCCCCATCATATGAGACTGGGTGCCGATCAGGTTGCGGTCGCGGCAGGCGATATGGATGAGCGGACGAATGCCCGCCTGCTCCTGCACAAGCGAGCCAAGCGCTAGATTGCTCATCCGGGTCACGGCCAGCGAGCTGTCGGCCATCGTCAGCGCATCGGCGCCGACCGCCTTGAGCGCAGCCGCTCCGGCCATAAACTTGGTAATATCCAGATCACGCGGCGGATCAAGCTCCACGATCACCGTCACCCGCTCCTTCACCAGCTCCACAAGGCTGGGCGGCCGCGCGCCGCCGCCGTGGGAAGCCCCGGCTACAGACGTCAGCTGAGCCGCTGCGCCGCCGACCGCTGCCGGCTGGGCAGCCGCGCCCGGCGCTGTGTCGCTTACCGGCTGCGGCACGTAGCCATTCAAGGAAGCGGCAATCGCCGCGATATGCTCAGGCGTCGTGCCGCAGCAGCCGCCGACGATCCGCGCTCCGTGATCAATGAAGCGACGAGCCGTTTCGCCGAAATATTCCGGCGTCGCCGCAAACGTGTACCGACCGTCAACGTAGTCGGCAAGACCCGCGTTCGGGAATACGGACAACGCCGTTCCCTCCGGCAATCCGCTTACATATTCCAGCGATCGGCGCAAGCCGTTCGGACCGCTCCGGCAGTTAAAGCCGACAACATCCGCGCCGGCTGCCAGCAGCCGGTCGAAGGCTTCCTTCAACGGCACGCCGTCTGTTGTCGCCGCGCCCCCTTCGGTCGCAAACTGGCAGATGACCGGGAGGTCGGAAATTTTGCGAATCAGCTTCAGCACAAGCAGCATTTCTTCGAAGTCGTAAAACGTCTCCAGCAGCAGCCCGTCAACCTTCGCGTCAATCAGCACGGCGATTTGCTGGCCGAGGTCCTCCTTGACCTTGGAGGTACGCACGTTTTTGCGCTTGCCGGCGCGGATCGAACCGACAGCCCCGACCACATAAGCGTCATCGCCGACCGCCTCGCGCGCCAGCTCCACGCCGGCACGGTTGATCGCCTCCACCTCGCCCTCCAGACCGAACTTCGACAGCCGCTCGCGGTTGGCCGAAAACGTATTCGTCTCAATCAGTCGGGCTCCCGCCTCATAATACCGCCGATGAACGTCCCGAATCACGTCCGGCTTCAGCAGGTTTAATTCCTCATAGGAAATCCCGACGGGAAATCCCATCTGATACAAATATGTGCCCATCGCGCCGTCCCCGACCAGCACCCCACGGCGCAGCGCTTCCCTCAAGTCCGGTTTCACACGAGGCTCCCCTTCCCATACTAGCTTTATTTATAAGGAATATACGGTCAGTCCGACTCCGCGGCAACGCGCCAGCTACACCGGCTGCGGCAAAACGCCTGTAAACACCGTCTGCGCAGGTCCTGTCATATACACGCGGTTTGTCGCCTCATCCCACTCGATCCGCAGCTCTCCGCCCGCCAGGGACACGATGCCTTGACGGTCCATACGGCCGGTCAGCACCCCCGCCACCAGCGTCGCGCAGGCTCCGGTTCCGCAAGCAAGCGTAGGTCCGGCGCCGCGCTCCCAAACGCGCATGTCGGCATAGTCACGGCTGCGCACCGTTGCAAATTCGACATTTGTGCGGCGCGGAAACAACGGATGCGTCTCCAGCGGCGGTCCCCAGGTCGCAAGCTCCCAGGACAACGCGTCCTCCACAAAGATGACGCAATGCGGATTGCCCATGGACACCGCAGTAAAGCTGAACACCCGCCCGTCCGTCTCAATCGGCTGCTCGACAATCGTCGCGGCATCCAGCGTCGTCGGCACGGACAAGCCGTTCAGCACAGGCTCGCCCATATCGACGCGAACGCTGATCACTCGGCCTTGCTCCAGCTCCAGCTGTACCGGCTGAACACCGGCGCCGATCGTTTCGATCGTCAGCTTGCTGTCCGCAGCGGCAACGAGTCCGTTTTCATACAAATAAGCGGCCGCACAGCGAATCGCATTGCCGCATTGCTCAGCCTCCGAACCGTCAGCGTTAATAATTCGCATCCTATAATCAGCTTGGCTGGAGGGCAGCAGAAAAACCATCCCGTCAGCGCCAATCCCGAAATGTCGGTCGCACAGGCGAATCGCCTGCTCCGACGCATCGGACGGCAAGCTGTCAAAGCCAGCCAGCACAATGAAGTCATTGCCCAAACCTTGCATTTTCGTAAAATTCATTGCGAAAACTCCTATTTTTGCGGTTTATCCCCTACTATAGCGCAAAAGCTCAGGAATGCATAGCGATTCCGCAAAATTTTATACCATCTCTGCGGAAAATGCAAACAGCCGGAATCAGCGCCGGACGGCGTCGATTCCGGTTGTCGGGCTGCCGGATTTCATTCAGATGTACGGTCGAGTTCGAGCTTCCTCCAGGCCTGCTGCCTGTCAGCGGATCACAGGCTTCATCGGTTTCATCGGCTTGGGACCGCCTGGACGAGGCGTCTGCTTCCGGCCCGATGTGGACAGAATGCTGCCAAGCCCCATCAGAAACGTCGGAATGCCTGCAAACACAAGCACAAGTCCCCAGTCGGCCAGTCCCAGCGGCACCGTCTTGAACACGGGCTGGAGCGCATCCACGTACAGCACCGGGAACATCAGCAGCAGCGACGAGGCGACGGCCATGACCAGCCATCGATTTTGCAGCGGGTTGCGGTGGAAAATCGAACGCGAGCTGCGGCAGTCAAACACGTGGATTAACTGCGCCATGACAAGGGTGACGAAGGCAACCGTCTGGGCCTTCATCAGCCCCATCGCGTCATCCCCTGCGGACGTCAGCGCGATGTAGAAGGCAGCCAGCGTGCAGACGCCGATCAATAGGCCGCGGCTGACAATTTTCCAGCCGAGCCGGCGGGCAAAAATATTTTCCTGGGCGGAGCGCGGCTTCTGGGTCATCAGTTCCTTCTCCGCCTGATCGACGCCAAGCGCCATTGCTGGCAAGCCATCGGTCACGAGGTTGACCCATAAAATCTGGATCGGCACAAGCGGCAGCGGCAGACCGGCCATCATCGCCAGGAACATCGTCATAATTTCCCCGACATTGGAGGCGAGCAAATAGCGGATAAACTTGCGGATATTTTCATAGATGCCCCGCCCCTCCTCAATCGCCGCTACAATGGTCGCAAAGTTATCATCGGACAAAATAAGCGCCGACGCCTCCTTGGACACGTCTGTGCCGCTGATCCCCATCGCAATTCCGATATCCGCCGCCTTGATCGCCGGGGCGTCGTTTACCCCGTCGCCGGTCATCGCGACCGTATGCCCTTTGCGCTGCAGCGACTTGACGATCCGCAGCTTGTGCTCCGGCGATACCCGCGCATACACGTACACCCCGTCGACCTGGCGGTCCAGCTCCTCGTCGCTCATCGCCGCAAGCTGCTGGCCGTTCAGCGCCTTGCCCTCCTGCGGCAGTATGCCGAGCTGACGGGCGATGGATTCGGCGGTGGTCTGGTGGTCGCCGGTAATCATCACGGTTTTGATTCCGGCGCGGCGGCACTTCGCAATCGCATCGCGCACCTCGCGGCGCGGCGGATCAATCATGCCGGTCAACCCGACAAACACAAGCTGGCACTCGATGCCTGCCTCGTCGAGCTGCCGCTCCGATGTCTTCAGCTCGCGGTAAGCAAGTCCAAGCACCCGCAGCGCCTGATGCGCCATCCCTTCGGCGGCAGCGCTGACCTTTTGCTTCAGCGTGGCCGTGAACGGAATAACCCGGTTATCCCATAACACATAAGCGCACTGCTGGATCAGCAGGTCCGGCGCTCCCTTCGTGCAGACCATCCGTCCGCCTTGATGCTCCACGACGACCGACATCCGCTTGCGATCGGAGTCAAACGGCAGCTCCAGCGTCCGGCGGTACAGGCCCTCCAGCGAGCTTTGCGTCAGGCCCGCCTTGGCTCCTAGCACAATCAGCGCGCCCTCCGTCGGATCCCCCTTGATCGTCCAGACAGCCGGACCCTCCGGCTCCTTGCGCTTGGTCTCCGGCCTCGTTTCATGCAAGGTGGCGTTATTGCACAGCACGGATACTTGCAGCAGTCGGCGCAGCATCTGATTGTTGCGCAAATCCACCGGCTTGCCGTGCTGGATAATCGCCCCTTGGGGCTCGTAGCCGTCCCCGGTCACCTCCAGCTGCTCGCCCCCGACCCACAGATGGGTCACGGCCATCTTATTTTGCGTCAGCGTCCCCGTTTTATCGGAGCAAATGACAGACGCGCAGCCGAGCGTCTCGACCGAGGGCAGCTTGCGGACAATCGCCTTGCGCTGAATCATCCGCTGCACGCCCAGCGCAAGCGCGATCGTGACAATAGCCGGCAAGCCTTCCGGAATCGCGGCCACCGCCAGACTGACCCCGGCCAGAAACATGCCGTACGGCTCCTGCCCGTGCAAAATGCCCGCAGCCACGACGAGCACCGTCAGCGCCAGCGCGACGATGATCAAAATTTTGCCAAGCTGCTCCAGCCTCCGCTGCAGCGGCGTTTCGATCGCATCCGTATGCTGGATGAGATCGGCGATTTTGCCCATCTCCGTCTGCATGCCGGTGCGCACCACGACCCCTTTGCCGGAGCCGCGGGTAATCATCGTACCCATGAAGCCGAGGTTGCGCTGATCGCCGAGCGGAATGTCATCCTGATCGAGCGCCGCAGTGTGCTTGGATACAGGCACCGACTCGCCGGTCAAGGCAGACTCCTCGGCATACAGCCCGGATGCTTCGACGAAACGGATATCGGCCGGGACGCGGTCGCCGCTTTCCAGCATAATCAGATCACCCGGCACGAGCAGCCGCGCCGGAATGGCCTCCAGCTTGCCCTCGCGCAGCACATTGGCGTTCGGAGCCGACAGCTCCTTGAGCGCGCGCAGCGAGCGTTCGGCGCGAAACTCCTGCAGGAAGCCCAAAATCCCGTTCATAATAATAATGGCGATGATCGTGATCGCATCCAGATATTCGCCCAGCAAGCCGGAGACGAGGGTCGCCCCTACGAGCACCAGCACCATGAAGTCTTTGAACTGGTTCAGAAACAGCGTGACCGGCGAGATGCTCTGGCCTTCGGCCAGCTCATTGCGCCCGTGCGCGGACAGCCGCTTGTCCGCCTCCTCCCGGCTCAAGCCTTGCGAGGGCTCAGTTCCCGACGATTGCAGGATCTCTTCCGATGTCCATTGATACCATGGCTTCTGACTCATCTGCTCTTTCCCTCCCATAAGGTTGTCTAGGGTAAATGTATGCAGACAAGCCGAAACTTAGCACGGTTTCCGGCCGGCTTGAACAAAGCGCTTAAAGTTTTCGCAAAAGTATGGCATGATAGGGAATGATGTTTAAACAGATTGGAGTTGACTCACCTTATGTCCTTCGACGGCCTCGTCACCCACGGCCTCGTGCAGGAGCTGCAAGGCTGGCTCCCCGGCCGTATCAATAAAATTCAAATGCCCTCGGGCAACGACATCGTGCTGCAAATCCGCGCCGCCGGCCGGAATCTGCGTCTGCTCCTGTCGGCCAGCCCTACATACCCCCGCGCCCATCTGACGGAAGGAAGCTTCGTTAACCCGCTGGACGCCCCGATGTTCTGCATGCTGCTTCGCAAGCATTGCGAGGGCGGCATCATCGAATCGATCGAGCAGCCGGGCATGGAGCGGGTCATCCGGCTGAATATCAGACAGCGCGACGAGCTTGGCGATCTGAGTCTGAAAACGATCGTCATCGAAATTATGGGCCGCCACAGCAACCTGATCTTGCTCGATCCGGCCTCCAATACGATCATCGACGGCATCCATCATGTAACGCCGTCGATCAGCAGCTATCGGGTTGTCATGCCCGGCGTCCCGTATGTGAATCCGCCGGAGCAGCACAAGACGAATCCGCTTGATGTCACGGATGAGCTCGTATTCGCGGAGCTGCTGCGCGAAACCGTTAACGCGATGGCGGAAACGGAAGCCGCCCAGACTGAGCTGGCGGCCAGCCCGCTCCCTACGGCCAAGCAATGGGAGCAGGCGCTCGTGCAGCGCTTCAGCGGCGTCAGCCCCTTGGTGGCGCGCGAGCTGGTGTACCGCGCGCTCGGCGGCGGCGCAGCCGATACGGCCGCCGAACCCAAAGGTACGGGGGCGGTAATCCACCGGCTATGGCCTGTATTCCAGGAGCTGACCGGAAAGCTGCGCGCCAATAGCCCGGACCCGGTTATTACGACAGCCCCGTCCTCCGGCAAAAGCTACTTTTCCATCACCGAGCTGACCCATCTTCAAGGCGACAGCCGCCGGTTCGACTCGATCAGCAGCTGCCTGGAGGCGTACTACAGCGACAAGGCCGAACGCGATACGGTAAAACAGCGGGTTAGCGACCTGATCCGGCTGCTGACGAACGAACGCAGCAAAAATGTCAAGAAGCTGGAAAAGCTGGCCGATACGCTTGAGGAAGCGCAGCTGGCTGACCGCTTCCGCATGCTCGGCGAGCTGCTGACCGCGTCCTTGCATCAAATCCGCAAGGGCGAAAGCCGGATCGAAGTGATCAATTATTATGATGAAGAGCAGCGGCTGCTCGAAATCGAGCTTGATCCGCTGCTGTCGCCGTCCGACAATGCCCAGCGGTATTTCCGGAAATATAACAAAGCCAAAAACAGCCTCGCCGTCGTTCATGAACAGATGCGCCAGGCGGAAGCCGAAATCGTCTATGTGGACGGCTTGCTGCAGCAGCTCGCCATGGCGGGGATGCAGGATATCGAGGAAATTCGCGAGGAGCTGGTCGGACAAGGATACCTGCGCGACCGGGGCAAAAAGCTCAAGCGCAAAAAAGCCAATGCAAAGCCAATGCTCGCCTGCTACACCTCCAGTGAAGGCATCCCGATTTATGTCGGCAAAAACAACACGCAAAACGAATACGTCACCAACCGGCTCGCCCACTCCGGCGACACCTGGCTCCATACCAAGGATATTCCGGGTTCACACGTCGTCATCCGCAGCGCGCAATTCGGCGATGCGACGCTGCTGGAGGCCGCACAGCTTGCCGCCTACTACAGCCAGGCGAAGGAATCAAGCCAGGTGCCGGTTGATTACACACTCATCCGGCATGTTCGCAAGCCGAGCGGCGCAAAGCCAGGCTTTGTCATCTACGATCACCAGAAAACGTTGTTTGTTACGCCGGAGGCCGAGCAGCTGAAGCAGCTGCCGATGGTTGTCAAGTAGGGCGGTAGGACGGCCAGCAAGCACAGCCGCTACGGCAAATAACCTTCAGCCTCCACCGCAATCCGGTCGAAGCCGAAGGTTATTTGTATGCAGGCGAGCCCGCGTTGCCATGTCAGCCAAGCATCGTGACTGCCAAGGCTGCGCGGCACGCAGCAGCGCTACTACAGCCCAAGCCTGCGGCGCAAATAAGCCTCCAGCGGACCTTTCAGCTCTTCACGCTCCAGCGCCATTTCGATGGTCGCTTCAATATACCCCAGCTTGTCCCCCACATCGTAGCGGCGGCCGGTAATCGGATGCATGACCATCCGCTGTCTGGCATTCAGCACCCGCAGAGCATCGGTCAGCTGAATTTCGCCTCCGCGCCCCGGCTCGCTATGCTCCAAAATATCGAAGATGTCCGGCGTCAGCACGTACCGACCGATGATGGCCTGGTTGGACGGCGCGGCTTCGCGGTCCGGCTTCTCCACCAAATCGTCGATCCAGGCGAACGCAGACGGCTCCTTGACCGGGGATAAAATCCCGTACTTGCTGACATCCTCCCACGGTACCTCCTGCGTGCCGATGACCGAAGTAGCGGTCTGGTTAAACAGGTCAATCATTTGCCCCAGGCAAGGCGGCTCAGACTGAATGATGTCGTCGCCCAGCAGCACGGCAAACGGCTCATCTCCGATGAATTTGCGTGCGCACAGCACCGCATGGCCGAGTCCAAGCGGCTGCTTCTGACGAATATAGTGGACGTCCGTCAAATTGGAGATCGTCTGCACCAGCTCCAGCAGCTCGTGATTGCCCTTCTCCTCCAGTGCCGCCTCCAGCTCGACCGATTTGTCGAAATGATCCTCGATCGCCCGTTTATTGCGTCCGGTCACGATAATAATATCCTCGATGCCGGATGAAATCGCTTCCTCCACAATATATTGAATCGCCGGCTTATCGACAATAGGCAGCATTTCCTTCGGCTGCGCTTTCGTGGCCGGCAGAAAGCGTGTTCCGAGCCCGGCGGCGGGAATAATCGCTTTACGTACGCTCATGTTCGTTCTCCTTTTCGTTCAGCAAGTTGATGAATCATGTCAATGGCAATGCGCCGTGCGCCAATCGGGGCGTGAAAGACGACACCTTCGCGCTCTCCGTGGTAATCGGAGCCCGCAGTCGGCAGCAGGTCGTACCGACGAGCCAGCTCGGCATAAGCCGCCTCCTGCTCCGGCGTATGGTCCGCATGATAAACCTCCAGCCCGGCAAGCCCTTGCGCCGCTAAAGCCGGGATCAGCTCGTCGCAGCCGTATAACCCTGGATGCGCCAGCACCGGAGCTCCGCCCGCCTCGCGAATCCAGCGGAGCGCCTCAGCCGGCGCAATTCGCGGCGGGTTGGCGTAGGCAGCTGCGCCCCGGCCCAAATACCGCTCGAACGCCTCCGCCATCGAACCGACATATCCTTTGCGCACAAGCGCATCGGCAATATGCGGCCGCCCGATGGAATCGCCGTCGCGCTTGAGCGTACGGACTGAAGCAAGCACCTCGTCCATCGTCAGCGTCAGGCCAAGCTCATTCAAGCGCTCAAGGATCATCGCGTTGCGCCGGTCACGGGTGCTGCGCAGCTGCTCCAGCCGCTCCAGCAGCACCGCGTCCTGCCAGTTGATCCAGTAGCCAAGCACATGAATGTCCACCCCGGCGTGAACCGTGCTGATTTCGATGCCGGGCACAACGGTCACGCCGTACGTGACGCCAGCCGCCAGCGCCTCCTCCAGTCCGCCGACCGTGTCATGATCCGTAATCGCAACTGCGGCCAAGCCGGCTGCGGCAGCCAGCCTTACATTAGTCGTTGGCGTCCCGGTGCCGTCCGAGGCCAACGTATGGGTATGCAGATCAGCATACAACAATAAACTCTCCTCCTGACGCGCCTTTACCGGCGATATCGTTTACAGCCATTGGCTCAAGTCTCGCTCCCGCAAAAAGGTCAAGAAGGTAACCGCCGAAATCGGCAGCAGCGTCGAGCCCAAATAAATCGCATGGAAGCTGCGGGAAAAGCTGACGCCTTCGACCTCCTTCACCTCCAGCACGCCAAGCGCGGCCTCATGCTTCAACGATGATTGCGACAGCACGGATACGCCGAGTCCGGCTTCCACCGCCGATTTGACCGCGCCTGTGCTGCCCAGCTCCATCACAATTTTCAGCGAGGACACATCGCAGCCTGCACGCGCCAGCTCCTCCTCCATCACCGTCCGCGTGCCTGAGCCCTGCTCCCGCAGCACAAACGGAACCTCGCGCAGCGCGTCCACCGGCACCTTGTCGAAGCGGCCGAGCGGATGCCCCTTGGGCAAAATCAGCTTCAGCTCGTCGCTGAGCACCGCTTCCGTATGCAAATCAGGATGGTTGACCTCCGCTTCAACGAGTCCGAACGTCAGCTGGTGATTCAGCACCTCTTCCAAAATTTGCTTGGTGTTCATCACCTTCATACTGACGGAAATATGCGGATATTCCTGGCCGAACGGGCCAAGCAGCCGCGGCAAAATATATTCGCCGACTGTCAAACTCGCGCCAAGCTGCAGCCGCCCCTCCAGCATGTGAGTGAACTTGGACATGCCGATGTCCGTTTCCTTGATCAGGTCGATGCTGCGCCGTGCAAACGGCAGCAGCGCATGGCCAGCCTCCGTCAGCTCCACCCGCTTCGTCGAGCGGATGAACAGCTTGGTGCCAAAGTAATCCTCCAGCGATTGAATCTGCATCGTTACAGCGGGCTGTGTCATATGCAAGGCGCTTGCTGCGTGCGAGAAGCTTCCTTTCTCCGCAACCGTGTAAAAAATATGTAGCTGATGAAAATTAAGCGCCATAATAACCTCCGCGAAAGCTTATTCCTTCAAATTATATATGATGTTGACTGAAAAAGACAAAGACGACCTGTCTGACGAAAGCTTCAGACCGGACGCCTTTGCAGAATTCAGCACAATTTGAGGATACCATCAGCGGTTCAGCTGCGGCTTGGCGTGCTTGCTACCGCCGCTTCCGGCTGCTTTTAATCAAGGTCATTCGCCGCGAGTGGCGCAGCCAGGAATAATAGGAACGGAGGTCGCGCAGCTCCATCGTTTCGGACATCCGGCCCAGGAAGGTGACTACAATCATTTTGCAAACAGGCAGACCCTGCTGCTGGCCGCGTATACCGTCCGCTTCTGAAAACTCGGCTACCATAACCAGATCGTCATCAATCAGAAATACGTCTTGTTCATTTTTATAATAGGTGCGAATCGAACGCGACTTCAGCTTGTCCCATAAAAACTCGGTAATATCAGGAAAGCCCGTTTTCTCGGATTCGACACGATCTGCCCAGCGGCTGCGAGCATGGTGAGTAATGATAATATCCGTAATTACCCTGCCCCCAAGCACCAAAGGTTCAGTACCGTGACGTTTAACCGCTTCCCTGGATCTGACATCAGCCACAACCAAACCCCTCCTCCTACGAAAATAGTCCACGAAGCCTATGTACTTCCCATGTATGTGTATGATTTTATTGTAGCCGATTAGCCATTAGAATCAACTTAAAAAAACTTTATAATTGACCAACGCCAATAGACCTCGCTGGAAGCTGCGAGGCCGGATTGGCGTCATGGGCCGCTGGTTGCGCCGCCGATAAGTTGCATTCGGGGGGCTACAGCGTGTAGAATCTTGTTTTGTCCGGCATATTACTATTATATTCAGTCGGGATTTCGTGACGGTGGGATCGCTCCACCCGTTTGACAAACGGCAGCCGCTGCAGCTGCTTGACCGTTTCATCCAGACGGCTGGCATAGATGTACATCGCGGCATAATGAAGCTTTTTGGAGATAAAGTGTACGTTGCCGTACTTCTCCAGATGTTTCGCTGCCGCCTTCGCATCGGAAATCCACACGATAATACCGGCTCGCTCGGTGAACATGGCAACACCTTCTTTCTGTAGCGATAAGTGAAAGGACTGATTGTATTCTATGTCAAATCCGTCTTCCGAATCTCTTGTGGCCGTCACGCGGGGCCCCTTGACGGAAAGCATCCATCGCGGCCACATCGTAGCTGTCGACAGCGCCGGCCGGGTCATCGCCCATACAGGCGATGCAAATTTTTATACGTATGCGCGCTCCACAGCCAAGCTGCTTCAAGCCATTCCGCTGCTGGAGCTCGGCGGCGCCGAGCGGTTCGCGCTGACCGAAGCGGAAATCACACTGCTGTGCGCTTCGCATAACGGCGAGCCTGAACATACAGCAACAGCCGCCGCGATTTTGGCGAAGGCCGGACTCGATGTAAGCGCTCTAGCTTGCGGAACTCAAGAGCCGTTGTTCAAGCCGCAGGCTGACTGGCTCAAGTCGCAGCAGCTGCCCGCCACCTCGGTTCACAACAACTGCTCCGGCAAGCATGCAGGCATGCTTGCTCTGGCCCGACTGATGGATGTATCTACTCAACAGTATACTCGCCCCGAACATCCTGTCCAGCAAAAAATGCTGCAGACGATCAGCGACATGTGCGGCATATCGGTTGCCGACATCCGCCTCGGCGTGGATGGCTGCGGCGTACCGGTGTTTGCCATGCCGCTGTCTGCGCTGGCCTTTGGCTACGCCCGGCTTGGCCAGCCGGCCGGACTGTCCCCGGCGCGGGCGGACGCCTGCCGCCGCATCGTACGCGCCATTGGCCGCGAGCCCTTTTTCGTAGCCGGTACGGACCGCTTCGACACAAGGCTGGCCCAGGCCACAGGCGGACGGATCATCGGCAAGATGGGAGCCGAAGGCGTTTTTGCGCTGACCGTGCCCGATGCGGGCATCGGCCTGGCGCTCAAGCTGGAGGACGGCGCCGAGCGCGCCTTGTATCCGGCAGCCGCAGAAGCGCTGCGGCAGCTGGGTCTGCTGACCGAACAAGAAGCGCGGCAGCTGGAGCCGTTTCACCGCCCGGACGTCGTCAACCGCCGCGGCGAAACGGTCGGCCGGCTGGAGCCGGTGTTCCGTTTAACGACACTTGCCTGAAATCTTCGAAAAAAGAGGCTCCCGGGAGCCTCTTTTACATGTAAAACAATGGCTGACAACCGCCCGCTCGCTGCGCCAGCCTTAGCCGCACTTGCCGCTGCAGCTGCCGCCGGAGCAGCCGCCTGTGCTCGCAAGCGGATCATTGGACGGCACCTTGATCGTCTCCGACACGGCCCGAGCGATCGTCTCCGACACGGCATACAGCAGCTGATCCAGCTTCTGTTCCGCTTCCTTGAAGCGGCGCACCGGCTCCAGCTCATCCAGCTTCGCTTCGATGACACGGACCTGATCGAGCGCTTCATGGTAGTTCGGGTGATAGTGGCCGAACCGTTCGCATTCCTCGAACCGTTCTTTGCTTTTCAAAAACTGCTTCACCAGCTGCTGCGCTTCAGCATTCGTGTCCTTCAGCTGCTTCCAATATAAGTAATCCGCTGTCTCTGCGGAGGTTTTAATGAGATCGGCCAAATCGTAAGCGCCCATGAGCATAGCCGACATATCCAGCGTGCGCGATTCCATCACTGCCATCCCAACAGCACCTGCCCCTCGGTTTGGAATATAAACTTGCTCTATCAGTATACCATACCCGTCAAGCGCCGTGTCCGGTTAATATTTATCATTCACTCCCGGTAAAATCAGCTTCATTTCGTCCCATTCCTCCGCAAACAAACGGATTTCGGGCAAAAGCTCCCGCCCTTCCGCAGCGCCGTTCGCCATCCCTTTGCCCCCGCCCTTCATCGGTAACCGATGGCTATCCGGCAGCGCCTCCGTTCCCGAAACTGACCAGCTGCCTCGCAGCTCTTGCAGCCTGCGGGGCACAATCCGATAGTCTGCGCCCTCCCTCCGGACTTGAAGCAGCGAGCGCAGCTCAATCGCCTTCTCGACGATTTCCCGGCGCGTTGACGGATGGTAGCTGCGGTAATCGCGCAGCCACGAGGCCGGAATATCGCGCAAATCCGGATACAGCGCTAGCGGCTCCGGCAATACGGCATCGAGCTGAAAGTAACGTGCCGCGTGACGTGCGTATACAAGTCCCGCCTCCCCGCCGGAACGTTCCGGTGAAGAAGGCTGTGCTCGCAGCGGTCTGGACTCGGCTTGAAGCTCAGCCGGACCTGCCAGCGAAAACGACGGATAGCGGCGCGCGGCAGCCGTCTCTCCGGGGGCCAGCTGAACGCCCGCGATAAACCCCGCCTTCTCCAGCGCGGCGGCAAGCGGCTTCACAGCGGCAACCTGCACGAGATAGTCGCGGCCGCCCAGCCGCTCGCCGAGCAGCCGGGCGATTGTCGGCAGCCGAGCCAACGCGTCTGCCGTCTCCTCGTCCGCGCAGCGCAGCAGCGTCACGCTGGCGATCGTCGTCAATCCGAACGGCTTGGCCCATTGCTCAAGCGTCAGCCGGACCGGCTCCGGCAACCCGTATGCGGCGTGTTGGTCCAGAAATGCAACAACGTTCTCCACAGACCGCCCGTTGTCCAGCGCCTGCCGCAAGCCCGCCTTCGTCAGCTTGCCAACCGTCATCACGTCGCGAACCGGCTCCTCGATCAGGCAGCCCAGCTCCCACTGCAGCTGCAGCGGCACATCCGGAGGAATCAGCAGCTCGAAATCGGGTTGGATGATCAACAGCCCGTTTTCCGTCTGCTCCGCAGTTGTCAGCTCGGCAGCCGCCTTGGAGGCAACGCCCCCGGATAGAGCAGGCCGCTGCCTCCAGCGGTAGCTGTAGTCAACAAACGCTGGCGCGGACAGCCCTGCGCCCCCAGCCAGACGGCCGCCCGTCGACGGCTGATCCGGCTCATCCAGCCGCTCCAGCCAGCCTAGCCCGGCCAGCGGCTCCAGCCATTGCGTCTGCAGCAGCCGCGCGTGCTGCTCCAACGCCTGCGGGTCTCCCGCAGCGGACAGCAGCCCTGCGCCCTTCAGCCGCCATACAAGCTCCGAAGCCTGCAGCGGCGCTGCCGCAGGCCAAACCTCCGTCAGCAGCGCGCCATGCTGCAGCCATGCCTCGACCGGCCACGCAACCTCCTTCCACCAGCGGTAGACGTGCAGATTTTGCTCCGGGCGCGGCAGCTGCAAAAAGCGCCCCAGCACCTCGTGGCTCAGCGTGAATTGCTCTTCCTCGCGCTCCAGCAGCCCCAGCCGCAGCGCCAGATCCAGCACAAGCGCCAGCTTGAGCGGGTAAGCATCGGCCCCGGCATAGGTCAGGCTCAAGCCGCTGAACCGATCGTTCGGCCAGCCGACGCGCCCTGCTAGCTGCTGTACGGTCCGTTTAGGCAATGTGCCTGCCTTGGTCAGCTTGAGCGGCTGCTTGGCCGCATAGACAAGCGTATCAAACAGTGGCAACACAGGATCAAGCCCGAGCTGCGCCGCAGCGAAGAAAGCGTCCGCGTCCTCCTGCTCCGGCTTCGGGGAAGTCGCCAGCCCGCCGCACACGATCTGCTGCCAATTGGCCAGGCCATCCGCAGGCAGCATGTACAGCAGCTCCCCCCATGCTTTGCGGAAAGCAAACACAAGTCCTTTTCGCCGCAGACCGACAAGTCCTGCCTGAATTTCCGCTCCGGACAAGCGGCTGTCCGCCGCACGCTCCAGCCGCTTGTCATCAAACGGCGTACTGCCGATGCGGCATACAATCGCCTCCAGCACAGCCCGCTCGGTCGCGGATAAACGACGATATACCGCGTCCAGCACATCCCTGTCCTGCCACAGCTGCTCAAGCGTTCGCCCTTCCTTCAGCCAGGACGCATAGAGCGGCTCGCCTTCCAGTCGGGAGCGCAGCTCCTGCGGCAGACGGGCCGCCAGCTGTACATAGTTCATGGGCGGCCCGCCTCCTTCCGTTCCCGGTCTGGACGAAGCGCAGCAGCAGAAACGTCGGCAGTAGGAGCGTCAGCAGCAAGAGCGTCAAAAGCCCGCGCGCTGCTGTCCGCCCCGCCTCCGGCCTGCAAGGCAGCTTCCGACGAGTCGGACGGGTCCACAATCCGGTACGTATACCCCTGCTCGATCAGAAACAGCTGACGATTCAGCGCGAACTCCTGCTCCTTCGTATCCGAGCAGACCAGCGAATAAAAGTACGCCCGGTTGCCGCCGGATTTCGGACGCAAAATGCGGCCCAGTCGCTGCGCCTCCTCCTGCCGGGAGCCGAAGCTTCCTGACAGCTGAATGGCGACCGTCGCGTCAGGCAAATCAACAGCGAAATTGGCGACCTTCGATACAATCAAGACGTGCAGCTCCCCACTGCGAAACGCCTGGTACAGCGACTCGCGCTGCTGCTGTCCCATCGCGCCGCTGATCATCGGCGCGCCCGTTCGTGCCGCCAGCTCCTTGAGCTGGTCCAAATAATGGCCGATCAGCAAAACTTGCTCGCCCTCATGCTTGCGTAGCAGCGCCTCCGCTGCTGAAAGCTTTGCCGGATTATCGCTGGCAATCCGGGTTCGCTCCCGTTCCGAGGCATTCCGGTACTGATCCATCTGCTCGGCCGAAAGCGAAATTCGCAGCTCCACACACTCTACGGAAGCGATCCAGCCTTGCGCTTCGAGCGTCTTCCAGGGCATCTCATACCGTTTGGGGCCAACCAAGGAAAACACATCCTGCTCGCGCCCGTCCTCACGGACAAGCGTGGCGGTCAGCCCGAGACGGCGCGTTGCCTGAATGTCAGCCGTCATCCTGAACACCGGAGCGGGCAGCAGATGCACCTCATCGTAGACGATCAGCCCCCAATCGCGCTTTTGAAACAAATCCATATGAAGAAACGGGCCGTCCTTCGATTTGCGGTACGTTAACATCTGATACGTTGCAATGGTCACCGGACGCACATCCTTGACAGAGCCGGTATATTCGCCGACCATCGCCTCGTCCAGCTCCGTCTTGCTTATAATTTCCCGTTTCCACTGCTGAACCGACGTACTGTTTGTGGTCAAAATCAAGGTTGCGCAGGAAAGCTTGCCCATCGCCGCGATGCCGATCACCGTTTTACCTGCGCCGCATGGCAGCACGAGCACGCCGCTGCCGCCGTGCAGCGTCCCCTCCCGGTAAAACGAATCAACTGCCTGACGCTGGTACTCGCGCAGCTCAAAGCCCTTGTTCCCCGGGCCAAGCCCGGAGCGCAGCCGGATCGGCAGCTGCTCGCCTTGACTGTAGCCGGCCAAATCCTCGACAGGAAAGCCAAGCTTGATCAGCTCCTGCTTGAGCAAGCCGCGATATTGCGGCGAAAACCGCAGCGTTCGGGCATCCGTCTGCACAAGTCCATACGAGCGGAGCGACTTGAAGGACACCATCTCCTTGATCAACGCCAAATCGTCGGAAATAAGCAGCAGATCATCCCCGGTGCGCTCCAGCCGGACAAGTCCATATCTTGCAATGAAATGAACGATATCCTGCTTTACGGAGACAGGGACGCCAAACTTGGCGTGCCGCTCCAGAAAGCCGACCACCTCCTCGGCTGTCAAGCCTGACGCCGCCGCATTCCATAACGAAAGAGCGGACATCCGGTACGTATGCAGCCGGTCCGGCGACTTAACCAGCTCGGCGAATTTGGCCACCATCGCACGTACCTCCTCAAAGCCGGGATGGCGTGTCTCGACCAGCAGGCAAAAATCATGCTGCACAATAAGCGGTCTGTCCTGACGAGCTCCAGCCATCATTGATCCCTCCAAACTTTAACAGTTACTGTTAGTATGAGGGAACAGGCGGCGAATTAAACGTCCACTGGCGAAGACAGCTTGAAAAACGATCCATTGTATGGAAAAATGTGAGGATGCGCTAACGCTGAAGCAACCAAAAGGAAGGCAGCCCGAAGGAGGAGCATCATGAGGAAAATCAAAGGATGGCGCGCTGGACGAATCGCAGGCCTGCTATTGCTGCTGCTCGCCGCAGGCTGCGGAGCTATCCGGACCGGAGCGCCGGCTGCGGATGACCGGTTTTTGCAAGCGATCTACGAGCAGTACCCGCAACTGAAGGAGAAGCCGCCTCAGATCACCGCTGTGAAGCGGGTCGTTGACGGCGATACCTTCGAGACTTCCGAATCCGAGAAGGTTAGACTGATCGGAGTCAACACGCCGGAAAGCATCGGCAAGGTGGAGCGCTTCGGCAAGGAGGCCAGCGAATTTTCCAAGCAGGAGCTGACAGGAAAAACCGTCTACCTGTTCGCCGACACCGGAAATACAGACCGTTACGGACGGCTGCTGCGGTACGTCTTTGTAGAAGGACAGCGGGCGATGTATAATGATAAGCTTGTGCTGGAGGGCTATGCCAATCCGATGACCGTGCCTCCGAACGTCATGTTTGCCAAGCATTTTGTCCAATCGGAGCGGGATGCCCGCGCAGCGAAAAAAGGGCTGTGGGCAGCGGACTCCGCAGACGGAGCCAAGGCAGCCGGCCGCGACGCCAAGCCAGCAGCTGCAGCTTCTTCTAGCGCTCCGGCTAAAGCCTCGAAGACGGATGCCGCAGCTCCCTCCGACGCTCCGGCTAAAACCGCCAAGCCGGACGCTGCTTGCCGCGATCCGCGCATCAAGGGCAATGTGAGCGCGGGCAGGGACAACATTTACCACATGCCCGGCGGCCGCTATTATGAGCAGACCAAGGCCGAGCAGCTGTTTTGCACCGAAGCCGAGGCCGAAGCGGCGGGCTTCCGCAAGGCGAAGGAATAAAGGGCCTTCGCTCCAGCCTTCTACATTTCTACATTCTGAATAAGCGAACGCCAAAAAAGCTTCCGCCCGCTGAATGAAAACAGCGAGTCCGGAAGCTTTTTCTTGTATGCACATATGCACAAGCTCGGGCGCAGCGAGTTCAAATGCCAGTCAATGTGAACCGGTCAATGCGAACGGCATTCGCTCAATATTGCCGCAAAACCTCGCGTCCAGTCGGTCCGACTTAGGTAACCGGCTGCTTCGACTCCGAGATGCGGCTGAGCGCTTCCCCGGCCTCATCCTCGAACGTGGTGCGCACCGCCAAATCGCCGATTGAAACGATGCCGATCAGCTCGCCGTTTTCTACGACCGGCAATCTGCGGATTTGCTCCTTCGCCATTAGCTTGGCCGCTTCATCAGGAGTCGCCTCCGGCGAAATGGATACCGTTTTGTCACTCATCACTTCTTTAATCGCCGTAGAACCTTCCTTTTTAGCGGCAAAGCCGCGAATGACCAGATCACGGTCCGTCAGCACCCCGATCAGCTTTTTCCCGTCCACGACAGGAATAAATCCCGTATCCTCCTGCTTCATCTTGACCGCAGCCTCATATACATTGTCCTGCAAAGTCACCGTTGCGCAATCCGTCGTCATAATTTGCCGTAGCGTCTTCGCTGCCATAAGCGTCAATCCCTCCTGGGCTGAAAAGTTCAAAGGCCCGGCCGCGCTCAGCGCGCAAACCCGGCCCTCGCCTTTTCTATCATGACCCGCCGGCTTGTATCCCATGCGTTGGCTCGCTGTCACTTAACGGGAATATGCCGCAGCCCGGTCTGTTTATCCCGTTGCGGCTTGCTCCCCGCTGCCGTGCTCGAAATAATCAAGCGTCATGTTCACGAACAGCTTGGCCGCATGCAGCATGGAAGCTTCATCAATATCAAACCTTGGATGATGGTGCGGATAGCAAATTCCCCGCTCCGCATTCCCCGCTCCGACGAACATAAAGCAGCCGGGCTTCTGCTCCAAATAATACGCGTAATCTTCTCCCGCCATAATCGGCCCGCATTGCAGCGTGTTTTCACTGCCGAATGTTTGCGGCGCGGCGCGGAAAAAACGCTCGGCTTCAGCCGCATGATTCACGACGGTCGGATAACCCGTCTTGTACTCCAGCTCATAATCGGCGTCATGCATCAGACAGGTTTGCTCCACAATCTTTTCCAGCCGCTGGCGTACCTTCACTCGCAGCTCTTTATTGAAGGTACGCACCGTACCTTTTAATGTGGCGGTTTCGGCAATAATGTTAAAGGTCGTGCCGCTGTGAAACGAACCGACGGATACGACACACGGCTCGGTCGGGTCAGCCGAGCGGCTTACGATCGACTGCAGGTTGACAACAAGCTGGGAAGCAACAAGCAGGCTGTCAATAGCTTCATGCGGCAGCCCGCCATGGCCGCCCTTGCCCCGAATGTCAATCATAAATTCATCGGCAGCCGCCATCATCGGCCCAGGCCGACAGGCCGCCGTCCCTACTGCAAATGGCGTCCATAGATGAATGCCGTAGACAACGTCCACCTGCTCCAGTACGCCTTCCTCGATCAGGCCAAGTGCGCCGCCGGGTGTCAGCTCCTCCGCAGGCTGGAAAATAAAAACGACCTGGCCCCGCAGCTGCTCGCGATACTCACTGAGCGTCCGGGCTACAGCCAGCAGCGTTGACGTATGCGCATCATGACCACAGGCGTGCATGACGCCCGGAACCGTTGAAGCATACTCGCAAGCCTTCTCATCCTGAATCGGCAGCGCGTCAAGATCAGCCCGCAGCGCGACGGTCGGTCCTGCCTCCCGTCCCTGCAAGCGCGCCACCACGCCGTGGCCCCGGCCGGCCTGCTCGCGAACCTCCAGCCCCCAGCCGCGCAGCTTGTCAGCTACAAATGCGGCCGTGCCTGATTCTTGGTACGACAGCTCCGGATGGCGGTGCAAATGTCTTCTCCAAGCCACCATATCCGGATAAGCGGCTTCCAAAGCTTCATAAATAGTCATGCCAGTGCCTCCGATCCTGTAGCTGTTGGATGTATTAACGTATATTGTATCAAAAGGCCGGGATCGTTTCATCCTGTGTGTCACAAATTTTCAAACTTTCCTTTTCAGGCGGTTTTACACCGCTTGCATTAGGCTTGCACAAGTAAGGGAAACATACTATCATGGGTAAAGTGATGTACATAGATTAGGAGGGCTTGCTGTGATTATTGAAAACAGTGGATTAAAGGGCTTAAAAAGCGATCTCGCCCATTTGGATGAAAGCATGGAGCAGCTTGGCTTCGTACGCTGGCAGTGGGAATATTACCGTGCGACCTACGATCTGAAGATCGAAGATAAAGGGAACGAATACTTCCTCCGCATCAACACGCGGGTGGAAAGCGGCAAGCTGGAATCGCCTTACGCCATCCTTTACGTGGAAGAAACCTATATTGGAAGAGCAACATTCCCTCATGGACTTGATTACAACTCACCGGTTCCGGACAATGTGATGAAGACAGTTGCGGGCAAGCTGGCTGAGCTGAAATCGAAGCTGACCCATTAGGGCGGACGCTGACGATGAACGCCCCGCGACGAGGAACGCCTGATTTTCTGCTGCTTTTCCTGACGTTTTTACTCGTTTGCTTCGGTCTGGCGTTTGTATTCAGCGCAAGCGTGGCCGAGAAGGAGCCTTGGTCGCTCGTCATCAGCCAGGGCAGCAAGGTTTTGCTTGGAACGGTCATCATGCTGTTTTGCATGAATGTCGATTTTCGCAAATTTCAGAAATGGGTCGCCCCGTTTCTGACCTTTTCCGTCGTGCTGCTGCTTCTTGTTCTGATCATCGGCACCGAAATCAACAACGCCAAAAGCTGGCTGTACATCGGCTCCGGCTCCTTCGGTATTCAGCCCACCGAGTTCGCCAAGCTGGCGATTGTGATGTATCTGGCCGCGCTGATCAGCAAAAAAGGCGATAAAATCCAGGAATTCAAACGCGGGCTTGCCCCGCCGCTGCTCGTGGTCGGCTTTGTATGTCTGCTGATTATGCAGCAGCCCGATCTTGGCTCCACGATGATTCTGGTGATGAGCGCCGCGCTTGTGATTATCGTCGGCGGCGCCAGCTTCCGGCATATCGCCACCTTGAGCTTCGGAGGCTTGATGGCTCTCTGTGTGGCCGCCGTCGTTTATTTACTGAAAACGAAGGGCGAAAGCTACCGCATCGGGCGCTTCACAACGTACCTGAATCCGTTTGAAGACAAGCAGGGCGACGGCTACCAGATCGTGCAATCGCTTTATGCCTTCGGACACGGCGGCTTGACCGGAGCCGGCTTCGGGCAAAGCATTCAGAAGCTGCATTACCTTCCGCTCGCTTACAACGACTTCATCTTCGCCGTCATCGGCGAGGAGCTGGGATTCATCGGAACGACCTTGTTCCTGATCGTGTATCTGCTGTTCCTGCTGCGCGGTCTGATCGTAGCGCTGCGCTGCCGGGACCTGTTCGGTATGCTGATGGGCGTCGGCATCGTAGGAATGATCGGCATCCAGGCCTTTATCAACATCGGCGGGGTAACCAATACGATCCCGATGACCGGGGTGACACTGCCGTTGATCAGCTATGGAGGCACCTCGATGATGATGACGCTGATGAGTCTCGGCATTCTGCTCAGCATCTCCAGGGAGCAGAACGTCCCCGTCAAGGAACCGCCGCAACGCGTGCACGGCAGGAAGAGAGCCTTCTAGGCTCTCTTTTTTTGCACAAAAAAAGCAGAGGGCCCAAGCGCAGCCTTCTGCTTCATCATCCTTTATTTCACGCGATGCTGCGGGTCCTCGACCACGGGCGCAGCCTCTTCCTCACGGAAAGCAACGCCTTCCACCTTGATGTTGACTTCTACAACCGTCAAGCCGGTCATATTTTCCACAGCTTCCCGCACATTTTCCTGAAGATCGCGACACACTTCCTGGATTTTACTGCCGTAATTTACAATGACGCGCAGATCAATCGCAGCCTCAACCTGACCAACCTCGACGGATACGCCACGCTGTACATTTTTCCCACTCAGACGCTTCGCCAAGCCTTCCGAAATCCCTCCCGACATCGCAGCAATCCCCGGCGTTTCCAAGGCGGCGAGGCCTGCTATTGTCGAAACGACATCGTCTGAAATGCGGATAAGTCCTGTTTGAATTTCTTCGCTCATAAGGATCACTCCCTCAAGGATTATATGTCTATTGTAATGAGTTCCTCGATGGAAAGCAAATCCAACGAATGCCCGATTGACAGCGTTCGACAGTATCGCCATTCAGCCGAGGGAAGCTCCCGATTCCGGAGCCTCCCGACTGCTGTCTTCATCCATTAATGCGGCTCGGCAATCGCTTCATCCGCTTCTACCGGCTTGGTCCGGGTGACGCGTACCCGCCGAATCCGGTGACTATCCCGCTCCAGCACCTCGAAGGTTAAATATTCATACGTGAACACCATGCCGACCTCCAGCTCCGGGCTCTGCATGTACAGCCAGCCCCCGATCGTATCGACATCCTCGTTGTTCAGATGGGAGCCGAACAAGTCGTTTACTTCGTCGAGCAGCACCTTGCCTTCAAAGACATAACGGTCCTCGCCAAGCTTCTCGATCGCCTTGACTTCGTCGGTGTCGAATTCATCCCGGATTTCTCCGACGATTTCCTCCAAAATATCCTCGATCGTAATCAGACCTGCCGTGCCTCCGTATTCGTCGATCAGAATGGCGATGTGGACCTGCTGCTGCTGCATTTTCTTCAACAGCGCTTTGACCGGAATCGAATCCGGCACCGTCAACACCGGCTGTACAAGCGACTGGAGATCAAATGTTGTGCCCCGTCCTTCATATTTCAAGAAAAACTGCTTCGTATTAATCATCCCGACAATTTTATCCTTGCTATCCGACACGACAGGAAATCGGGTATATTGCTCGCGGCGGATAATCGCCACATTTTCCTCCAGCGTCAGGTTCGTGTACAAGCAAGCCATATCGGTACGCGGCACCATAATTTCACGCGCCAACAGCTCGTCGAAGGCGAAAATCCGGCTTACATAACCGTATTCGGATTTATTGATTTTACCGCTTTGATAGCTTTCCGACAAAATGATTTGAATTTCTTCTTCCGTATGCGCATCCTCATGCTCCTTGGCGGATCTCATGCCAAACGCACGAAGCAGCGAGTTGGCCGAACCGTTCAACAGCCAAATAAACGGGTACATGAGTTTATAAAAGAACATGATCGGACGCGCTACGAGCAAACTGACCATCTCGGCCTTCTGAATCGCCAAGGACTTTGGCGCCAGCTCACCGAGCACGACGTGCAGATAGGTGATCGACACAAATGCGATGACAAAGGAAATGATGCTGCTTAGTTCGCCGCCGAAGCCCAGAGAGTCAAATAACGGATGAAGAATCTTCTCTACCGTAGGCTCTCCAAGCGCACCCAGTCCGAGCGCCGTGATCGTAATACCGAGCTGGCAGGCCGACAAATATCCGTCCAGGTTGCGGGTGACGAGTTGGACAGCGAGCGCATTTTTGCGGCCCTCCATCACAAGCTGATCCACGCGGCTCGGACGAAGCCGAATAATAGCGAACTCCGTAGCTACGAAAAATGCCGTCAGAACAATCAGTATTGCGACTAACAATAAGTTTACGATCATGTTTACCTTCCTTTTCTTTTTTGAACTATTCTTTTAACAAGTTCATATGAGCTTATTGTATGATCTTATCATCGGAATCACAAGCCGTTTTTCAGCTCATCTACGGCGATATTCGTTCATTTTAGGTCATCTGGAGAACCCTCGATCCGGCGGACGTTTATTTTTTCCCTTTGACAACCGTTTTTCTAAATCATAAGATGAGTTCAGATGAACTAAAGCTTACAGAAACAGAGGGACGTTATTTATGGAAACATTTACACTTACCCGCAAGGAGATGTCAGCGCTGCTCGTCTCGCTGCAAGGCAGCTCCGCCAAAAAGCCGATTGCGATTCTTCAGGAAGCATGGTCCAAGGTCCATCAGCAGGAGCTGCGCCAAGGGGCCAGCTTATCCGCTTTTCTGTCCACCCGGCTGCCCTCGGTATTCGAGAAGCTGCTGAAAACGGATCATATCGAAGGGCTGTCCCTGCAAGAGGTCGTGGCGCTCGGCAATCAGATTGAATACACCAACTTCTCCATCACCTCGCTGCAAAATTGGGTCAAACGAGATTTCAAGGAATTTCTCGGCGCTCCGCAGGCCGGTAAAAAATATTCGCTGCAGCAGGCCGCCCTGCTGTTTATCATTGAAGACCTGAAAAATAATCTTGATTTCGAGTCGATTCGCAGTCTGTTTCACATCATGTTCCTCAAGCCTGAGGCTGAGCCGACCGGATTGATCCGCCCGCTTGACCTGTACGTCGGCTACACGCATCTGTTCGAGGAGCTGGATCAAAATAATGATCAGCTCCTTGATGTTCAGGGGCATGAGGGCGGCACGCGCAATCATGACGTGCTGATGGAAAATATGCTGCGCCTGCGCGCCGATCAATATGTGCGCCAGCTGGGCGGATTAAGCGCGGAGCAAGCCGAAGCCGTGCGGAATGTGATCTTTATCGCAATGGTTTCCATTCAGACCGCGTACTTTCATTCACTGGCCCGCCAGTACCTGAATGCGACCTTGTTTCTGCAGGATTTGGGCGATCGGTAAACGCCGAAATTGAGCATTGCTATAATTTCACTCCGGGATTAGAATAGATTCTGTTTATAAGAGGGATACTTTTCCACATGGGGTGATTGGTTTGAAACGCCACGGGTTTACGATCGGGCTTGTCGGCAGCTTTGCGCTGAGCGGCATCGCCCACTATGCGGGAGCTGCTTTATTCAGCTCGACGATCCAGTTTTTAATATCGGCGGTTGCGATTATTTTTGTCGCCGGTTTTTTGGGAAAAGCGACGGAAAGCGTGGCTCATTATGCGGGGGAGCGGATCGGGGGCTTTTTAAATGCGACCTTCGGAAATGCGGCGGAGCTGATCATCTCGATTTTTCTGATCAAGGATGGGCTGTTTGACGTCGTCAAAGCCAGCATTACCGGCGCCATCATCGGCAACATGCTGCTGGTGCTTGGTCTAAGCGTGCTGCTGGGCGGGCTGAAATACCGGGAGCAAACCTTCAACGTCAAGCTGGCCGGACATAACGGCTCGCTGATGCTGCTTGCGGTTATCGCTCTGTTTGTACCCGCTGCCTTCACACGCAGTCTGACCTCGCATGAAACGATCAATCTGAGCATCGTGGTATCCATTATTTTGATCATTGCTTATTTGCTGTGGCTGTTTTTCTCCATGGTCACGCATAAGGACGATCTGACCGATCCGGTTGTGGAGCATGGGGAGGCCGCCTGGTCCAAGGGCAAGTCCGTGCTGTACCTCATCCTTGCTACCGTGATGGTCGGCTTCGGCAGTGAATGGCTCGTAGGCACGCTTGATGAGTTCAGCCACCAGTTTGGGCTGTCAGAGCTGTTTGTCGGGGCGTTCCTGATCGCCATCGTGGGCAATGCGGCCGAGCACAGCGCCGCCATTATCATGGCCCGCAAAAACAAAATCGGCGCCGCGATTGAAATCGCCATCGGCAGCTCGCTGCAGGTCGCGCTGTTTGTGGCTCCGCTCCTGGTGCTGCTGTCGATGCTGTTCGGCAAAACGATGGATCTCGTGTTTACGACCTATGAGCTGATTGCCATTGGGGTAGCCGCGTTTATTGCCAAATCGATTTCGCAGGACGGGGCCACCACCTGGTATGAAGGCGTCCTGCTGCTTGTCGTCTACCTGGTGCTCGGCATCGCGTTTTATCTGGTATAAGGTTAAGCGGCTCAACAGCCGAATTGCAAAACAAAGGGTAACCTTCGCTCGAAGGTTACCCTTTGTTTTGCAATTCCATCGCTTCATATAGCGTAGCCAGATTGCGCTCCAGCTTCACCAGAATCTGCTTGCCGGTCGATTCTGTAATTAGCTCCGCCCGGGTGGCAAAATCAATCTCACGGGACAATCCGTAAATTTGCGTATCTAAGACCTCTTCATACAGAGGACATTTGCGTGTGGTCAAGTTCTCCATCTGTACTTCAATCAGCCTCTCGATTTTGTCCGCATCCTCCTGGAGCAGATGCAGAGCCTTCTGCGATAAGCTGAGCAGCACATCCGATGACATGGCGCTCCCCCCTGTAATTCCTGTAAGCATGATCCCCGGACTGCGCGGATGACATTCCGAATTGTCCCGAAACCCTACGAATCTAAAAATACTTATTAACTTTATATTAGTCTATATTGCGTCATTACACAAGTCCAAACAAGTCCAGCCGCCAACAAAAAAGGCATTTCCGCAATTGCGAAAATGCCGATCCCGCCAAAAAGGCGATTAATCCTGGATGCTGTTGATGCTCAAATTGTGCTTGGCAAATACTTCCGCCATCGACTTCTTCGCTTCTTCGGCGTCCGGACCGTGCACATGCAGATCATATTGGCTCGAAGTAAGCAGCGTTGTGAACAAGCCGAGAATACTTTTCACGTCGATGAACTTATTGTCATACTGAAGTACGATGGAAGATCTGAATTTGTTTGCGGTTTGCGAGATCTCCACAATAGCAGCGTTGTTTGCGTTCGGCATCTCTAAATCCCTCCAGGCGTTAGTCAAGCAAATAAAAATAAATCGCTTTCTTTATGATCATACAATGGCAGATGCGATCACGCAACTAGATTTTTGGAAAATGTTATTTCAGGTTTTCCGGGTTCAGCCCCTCCAGCTCAGGAATGACAAATCGTCCGTCCTTACGGATCAAGCGGTCGTCGAAATAAATTTCCCCGCCGCCATACTCGGGCCGCTGAATCAGCACCAGATCCCAGTGAACCGAGGAGCGATTGCCGTTGTCCGCCTGCTCGTAGGCTTGCCCCGGTGTAAAGTGCAGACTCCCGTCAATTTTCTCGTCAAACAGCGTATCCTTCATCGGCGTGGAAATGTACGGATTGAAGCCCAGACTGAACTCGCCGATATAACGCGCGCCCTCGTCAGAATCAAGAATATCGTTGAGCCGCTGGCTGTCGCTGGCGGTAGCCTCTACAATTTTCCCCTTTTCGAAACGGAACGTAATCTGCTCGAAGGTCACATCCGAATTGATGGACGGCGTGTTGTAAGCAATGATGCCGTTCACCGAATCGCGCACCGGGGCGGTGTACAGCTCGCCGTCGGGAATATTGCGGCGTCCGCAGCATTTGACCGAACCGATGTCTTTAATCGAAAAGGAAAGATCGGTAGCGCCAGGGCCGACAATTCGCACCTTGTCCGTCCGGTTCATCAGCTGCTGCAGCGGGTCCATGGCGTCCGACATCGCCGCGTAATCCACATTGCATACATCAAAGTAAAAATCCTCGAAGCGCTTCGTGCTCATCCCGGCCAGCTGAGCCATGGACGCGTTCGGATAACGGAGCACGACCCATTTCGTACGCTTCACACGTTCCTCCAGATGCACCGGCTTCGCGTACAGCTGCTTGTACAGCTTCATCTGCGCGGCTGGCACATCCGACAGCTCACTGACATTGTCCGAAGCGCGAACCGCGACGTAAGCATCCATCGCTTTCATCCGCTCCAGATCGCGCTGGCCCCAGTCGGCAAGCTGCTCCTCCGTCATGCCTGTCAGCAAGGCCGCCTGAATTTGCAGATCAATCAGCTCGACAAACGGATGCCCGCCGCGCGCATGCACCTCTTCGACGATTGCTGTCGCCAGCTCCGTATCACGAATGCCGGCCATTTCAATCAAGACCTTCTCGCCTGGCTGCACATCCAGCGAATACTGGACGATATTGCGAGCCAGCGTATGTAAACGCGGATCTCTCATAACCATTGTCTCTCCTTGCTTCGTTATCGTTTGAAGGGATTAGGCTTGCGCAGGGAATCGGTCGTTGCCGTACGGGTCCATCTGTTGCGCAAGTACGCACCCAACGCAAACATCAGGCAAAGAACGGCTCCCAGCACGAGCAGACGCCCCTTATGGTGGCTAAAATAGAGCAGATCATGCCCGACCATCGACTCCAGCCAAATCATCGGCGCGTTGCCGATCACCGTCCCGATTATAAAATGCCTTGTTCGCACACGCATGCAGGCAGCCCCGATATTGATCACCGACGACGGCAGCACCGGGATCACCCGGCTGGCTGCGACACACCACAGCCCGTAGCGCTCCAGCAGAGCGTTAACCCGGCCCAAAAAGCTGTAGCCTGCCAGCTTGCGTTCGATCCAGGAGCGCCCGAGATTGCGGGCCGCGATATAAGCGATAACCGCACCCAGGCACGCGCACACATAATTGACGGCCAAGCCGCCCCAGAAGCCGAATAACAACACATTGATTCCGGCGACAACGACAAACGGAACAAACGGCATCAGCGCATGCAGCAGCACCAGCGTCGCCCCCGCCGCCAGCCCCCACCAACCGAATGAACGGAGTACCTCCGACACATGCTCCGAATTCCAATGGCCCACCATTTGGCCTCCCTCCACATGCTTTATTATTGTATCAAAAAACGACGCCATGCACGAATCCGCCTGGACAAACAAAAATTGCGGCTTAATTGCCGTTCCTCCCTTGACATGACCTGCCTGCTTCTTATAGAATTAGAAGTCGAGATAAGTGTGACGGATTGTTCTTACATTCCGACTGCTTATGGTGGAGGATCGTGTCACCCTCTATAGATTTTGTTGCCGACAGGACCGCGGCTGGGTACTTCCTGTCGTTGGCGGCTGCCACAAGCTGCCTGAACGAAATCGGGCCCATCTTCACCCGTTCAGCTTTCCAACACTACTACACTATTTGAAGGAGCCACCATACATGTCCCGTTATACTGGTCCTAAATTTAAATTGAGCCGCCGCCTCGGCATTTCCCTGAGCGGAACTGGCAAAGAATTGAAACGCGCCTTCCCTCCGGGTCAACACGGTCCTGGACAACGTAAAAAAATGTCCGGCTACGGCGTACAATTGCAAGAAAAACAAAAGCTGCGCCACATGTACGGCTTGAACGAAAAGCAATTCCGCAACCTGTTCGACAAAGCTTCCAAGCTGCAAGGGATCGCGGGCGAAAACTTCATGTTCCTGCTTGAAAGCCGTCTGGACAACCTCGTATACCGTCTTGGCCTGTCCAACTCCCGCGCTGGCGCGCGTCAATTGGTTGCTCATGGTCACATTACGGTTAACGGCAAAAAAGTTGACATCCCTTCGTACATTGTTTCGACTGGCGATGTAATCGGTCTGCGTGAAAGAAGCCGCGGTTTGTCTGCGGTTAAAGAAGCGCTGGCTAACCGCAACTACTTGCCTGCTTACCTGGAGTTCAACGATGCCGCTGTTGAAGGTAAATACATCCGTTTGCCTGAGCGCTCCGAGCTGGCTCAAGAAATTGACGAAAAACAAATCGTCGAGTTCTATAGCCGCTAATAATTGTTTGAATTTCCAAGCCGTTCCTTCGGGAACGGCTTTTTTGCGCAGCTGCCCGCCTCGCGGCCCCGGTAAGCCCCGACGCAAAAAAGCATCCGCTCCCCCACGGGCTGTAATCAGCCTATGCAGAGAAACAGATGCTATGCTTGCCAATCCGGCTGACTTAGCTGACTGGCTTCAGAGCAGAAATTACCGGCACGCCTAGCCCAGCTTGATGCGGGCAAACTTGCGCTTGCCGACCTGGACGATATCTCCGTCGGCCGGCGTCAGCTCGACATTCGGATCATCGACCTTGGATTCATTAATTTTCACCGCGCCCTGCTGCAGGCTGCGACGAGCCTCGCTGCCGGAAGCTTGCAGCCCCAGCGCGACGAGCAGCTTGGCTGCGCGAATCATCCCGTTCTCCAGCGCTTCCGCCGGCAGCGTGACGTCCTCAATTTCGTCTGGCAGCGCACGCTGCTGGAAAACCGTCACAAAATGCTGCTGCGCCTCGTCTGCCGCCTGCTGGCCGTGGTACATCCGGACAAATGTATGCGCCAGCCGCATCTTCGCGTCACGCGGATGCACGCTGCCTTGCTCCAGTCCTTGGCGAAGCTCGTTCAGCTCCTCGATGGACAAGTCCGTGGCCAATTCGTAATATTTGCCCATCAGCTCGTCCGGCACTGACATAGCCTTGCCGTAAATTTCATTGGGCGCTTCATCAATGCCGATGTAGTTGCCCAAGCTTTTGCTCATTTTGTTGACGCCGTCGAGACCTTCCAGCAGCGGGTTCGTAATGGCAACCTGCGTATCCACCCCATACTCCTTTTGCAGTGTGCGGCCCATCAGCAGGTTAAACTTCTGGTCGGTTCCACCCAGCTCAATATCGCTCTTTAACGCAACCGAATCATACCCTTGCATCAGCGGGTAGAAAAACTCATGAATATGGATGGGCTGGCCTGAGCTGTACCGCTTGGAGAAATCGTCGCGCTCCAGCACCCGGGCGACCGTCAGCTTCGCCGACAGCTCGACCACATCGGCAAAATTCATCTTGCTAAGCCATTCGGAATTGTAGTACAGATTGGTTTTACTTTTGTCCAAAATTTTATAGATTTGCTTCTGGTAAGTCTCGGCGTTGCGCTTGACATCTGCCTCCGTCAGCTGCTTGCGTGTCTCCGACTTGCCTGTCGGGTCGCCAATGCGCCCGGTGAAATCGCCGATGAGCAGCTGTACCTGATGGCCCAGCTCCTGAAACTGACGAAGCTTGTGCAGCACAACCGTATGCCCCACATGAATATCCGGAGCGGACGGGTCAAGACCCAGCTTGACATGCAGCGGCTTGCCTGTTACGACCGAATGGATCAGCTTGCGCTTCAAGTCATCCTCCGGCACGATTTCAACGACACCGCGACGGATGATCTCCAGTTGACGATTTACTTCCTGCTGCTGCTCCTGCGTTAACTCTTCCCATTTGGCCATCTTGCTTCGTCCTCCCTTAATCTGCTTGCGCAAATACAAAAAAGCCCGCTCATCCACAAGGGACGAGAAGGCTACTGCTCGCGGTACCACCCTAATTAAAGCCGTACGTTGTCCCATCTGGTTCCTGCTTCGGTCAACGCCACGCACTTTCACTTTCGCGATGATAACGGACATCACTCCGTCGAAAGCTACTGTCGGCGCTTGCAGGCCGAGTTCCCTTCCGCTGCTCCGGACTGTAATTCACGCAAAGCTGCGTACCGGTTTTCACCTGCCACCGGCTCTCTGAAAACGCATATCTTTGCCCTACTGACTGTCCATCCAAGCATTTGACTACTGTTGGTTGCATTTATTTAAGCACACAAGCTTGTCGATTGTCAAACAATCTTGCAGAGAGCTAGGTCAAACGTCATGAATCGGTCATGAAAGCGTGTGCCTGGTTCGATGCTCGTTTTGACGGATTGTGTTATAATGGGATGGAATGTTTTTCATTACCGGGAGGTACTTGTATACATGACGGAAGAGAAGAAACCGAAATCATCCAAAAAAGTGCTTCGCGCGATCGTCATCTATACGCTGCAGACCGTAAAATGGTTATTCATTATCGGCATCATCGGCGGATTTCTGGCGGGGGGCGCGGCCTTCGGCTACGTATCGGCGCTGGTAAAGGACGATCCGGTTCGCGACCAGGATACGATGCTGCAGCAGATGAACGACGATGCGTTGACCGGCTTTGTGTACTTTCGCGACGACACGGTGATCGGGCAGCTCCGCACCGAGGAGGATCGCAGACTGGCTGGTCTGAACGATATCCCGCAGGTCGTTCTGGATGCCGTCTTCGCGATCGAGGACAATAACTTTTACAACCATATGGGCATTGACATCAAAGGAACAGCAAGAGCGGTCGTGCAGAAGCTGCTCAACCAGGATGTGCAAACCGGGGGCAGCACGATTACCCAGCAGCTCGCCCGGCGTGTCTTTCTGTCGCTGGACAAAGCCGATAGCCGGAAGGCGAAGGAAATTTTCCTGTCGATGCGGCTGGAGCGGATGATGTCCAAGGAACAAATTTTGCTCGCCTACCTGAATAAAATTCCGTACGGCAACGGGTCATCCGGCTATAATGTATACGGGATCAAGGCGGCAGCCAAAGGCATTTTTAACATCGAAGATTTGTCCAAGCTCAATCTCGCCCAGGCCGCTTATTTGGCGGGAATTCCGCAAATGCCGAGCAACTTCTCCGCCTTCAGCAGCAGCGGCATTTTCGACGGAGCAGCCTTCAAGCGGGCTGTGCAGCGTCAGCAGCTTGTGCTGCGGCGTATGCTGGAGGAGAACAAAATTACCCAGCAGCAATATGATGAAGCGCTCGCGTTTGATCTGCAGGGCTCGCTGGCCGAACGGGTGAAGAAGGCGTACTCGACCTATCCGTTTCTGATGATTGAGGTTGAGAAGGAAGCGGCCCGGGCGCTGCTCAAGGCTGAGCAGCCCGACCTGAGTGCGGAGAAGTCGCCGGAAAACTATAATGAAGCGCTCAAAGCGGTTCAGTCGAGGCTGAGCCGGGGCGGCTATCACGTGTACACCACTTTCGACAAGGACATCTACGAGTCGATGCGGGACATCGCGCAAAACCCGAAAAACTTTACGCCGGACGACAAGGTGAAAGGCATTGAGCAAGTTGGCGCAGTGATGATTGAAAATAAAAGCGGCGCAGTTCTCAGCATGCTGGAGGGCCGTGACTTTTTCAAGGAACAGCTAAACCATGCCACACAGGCGTTCCGTCAGCCAGGCTCCACAATGAAGCCGATCGCTGCGTTTTTGCCGGCGCTGGAGAAAGGGGCTATTCAGCCCGCAACCGTCATCGACGATGTTCCTGTCTTATTAAAGGACGGCACCAAAGCCGGTTACCACATTCCCGAAAACTGGGATGACGGCTATCATGGACTGATTACAGCCCGCACGGCCCTGAATCAGTCGTACAATATCCCGGCCATCAAGCTGTTTACCGAAACGGTCGGCATCAAGGCCGCTTGGGAATTTGCCAAAAAAATCGGCATCAAATCGGTGGGCGAATCGGACTATGTCGCGCAGACCGGCGTCATCGGGGGACTCAAATACGGCGTCACCGTCAAGGAGCTGACCAACGCGTACGCGACAATCGGCAATCAGGGCGTATTTAACGACGCGTATATGATCCGCAAAATTACCGATTCCAATGGCAACATCATTTTCGAGCACCAGAGCAAGCCAACGACCGGGTTTTCTCCGGAAACGGCGTTTCTGATGACCGATATGATGCGCACCGTCATCACTTCAGGAACGGCAACCGACCTGAAAACGAAATACAAGCATTTCAACAAAGCAGCGATCGTCGGGAAAACAGGGTCCACCCAGGATGACGCGGACGCCTGGTTCATGGGCTATACGCCCGATGTGACGCTTGGCGTCTGGGTTGGCTACGAGCTGCCGATTCATAAGCTGACCAAAAAAAGCGGCGGCACAAACCGGGCCAAGGATGTGTGGGCCATGTCGTTAAACGCAGCGATCGAGAAGCATCCGGAATTATTTCCGACCAAGGAGTTTAATCGTCCGCCCAACATCGTAGAGATGACCGTTTCAAGCTTGTCGGGCAAACTCCCTAGCGATGCGATCAAGGCGGCAGGCAAGCTGAACAAGGATATATTCAACAAAAAATTTGTACCGACGGAAGAAGACAATGTGCTGACGCGTTTGCCGATTATTTCGTTTAATGGACTGAACTATATCGCGCAAGCCAGTACACCGGCCGAATTTGTTACTGAAAAAACCGTCGTCAAACGCGAAAAGCCGCTGGGCGATTTGTTAAAGCAAATTGCTGCTGTGATGGATCGCATCCCGGCGGACCGAAAACGGAGTCTGGACTTCTACAAGCCGAAAGATTTCGATGAGGACGCTCCGTCAGAAACAGATCCGCGTACCGATGACGGCAAGCCGCCTGTCCCGCCGACAACGGTCGTGGCTACCCATACCGGCAACACGAGCATCATTACGTTCCAGGCGAGCGCAAGCGAAGACACCGTCGGTTACAGGCTGTACCGTTCCACCAACAAAGGCGGCTACGAGCGGGTAAACGGCAAGGTGCTGCTGGCTGGGCAAGAAACCAAATTTACCGACCAGGTCGGTGCAGGCTTGTACGGCTATTACGTGACAGCCGTTGATGTAGGCGGTCGTGAATCTTCGCCTAGCAAGGGCGCTTATACAGACGGCACGACCACGGATTTGTTGTTTATGAGTCCGGATGGCAGCGGCCAACTGGACCCGGCAGGCGTCGGGCCTCATCCGAACAGTCAGGGAACCGGCAACGGCGAACAGCCGAAGCCCGGTGACGCGACTGTGGTGACGGACAAGCAGCCTGATCCGGCAGCAGCGAAAGAGGAATGGAAAAAGGTCCCTACCGCTCCATCCGCGCCAACGATTCAATCGACCGGCGGCGGCATCGAGCTGAGCTGGAAGGCCAGTGCGGACAAGGAGAAAGTGAAATCCTATACGATTTATTTCAGTGAAGAGGAAGACGGCGCATTCGCCAAGCTCGGCACGGTGTCCCAGGCTACAAAGTTCCGGTATTACGCCGTTTCCACAACGGGCTATTACCGGATTACGGCAACAAACGAGTATGGAGAATCGCCGGTGTCTGCGATGAAGAAGTTCACGAAGCCGAATAACTAGCTGGCCCCCGTTTCTGTCCTGAAGGGGGTCCGAACGAAACAAATCCCCGGCCTCGCGGCAATCGCGAAGTCGGGGATTTGTTCTAGCCTACGAACCGGCTGGAGCCGGTTAATCTTCGATCGTGGACAAATCGCCGGTTGGCAAATTCAGCTCCCACGCCTTCAATACACGCCGCATAATTTTACCGCTGCGAGTTTTCGGCAGCTTGTCTTTAAATTCAATCTCACGCGGCGCCGCGTGTGCAGACAAGCCGTCCTTGACGAACTTGGCAATTTCCGTCTTCAGCTCATCGGTTGCCGTGTAGCCTTCACGCAAAGCGATAAACGCCTTAATAATTTCGCCGCGCATCGCATCCGGCTTGCCGATTACACCTGCTTCGGCAACAGCCGGATGCTCCACCAGCTTGCTCTCCACCTCAAACGGTCCTACCCGTTCGCCGGCGGTGTTAATGACGTCGTCGATCCGACCCTGGAACCAGAAGTAGCCGTCCGCATCCATATAGGCGGAATCACCGGAAATATACCAGCCGGGAATGCGTAAATATTCCTGAAACTTAGGCTCGTTTTTCCAAATTTTGCGCATCATCGAAGGCCACGGCGTCTTGATCGCCAAATTGCCCATCCGCAGCGGCGGCAGCACATTGCCTGCATCATCAATAATAGCAGCTTCAATTCCCGGCAGCGGCTTGCCCATCGATCCGGGGCGGATCGCCATACATGGGTAGTTGCAGATAAGCTGCGCGCCGGTTTCCGTCATCCACCATGTATCATGAATACGCTGGTTGTACACCTTCAGTCCCCAGCGGACGACCTCCGGATTCAGCGGCTCGCCTACGCTCAGCACATGACGCAGCGAGGAAAGATCAAACGGCTTCACCGCTTCATCGCCGGCCCCCATCAGCATCCGGAAAGCGGTCGGCGCGCTGTACCAGACGGACACCTTGTACCGTTCAATCGTCTTGTACCAGTCCTGCGGACTGAAGCGACCGCCGCGGACCACATTGGTCGCGCCATTCAGCCACGGGGCGAAAATACCGTATGAGGTCCCCGTCACCCAGCCTGGGTCAGCCGTACACCAGTACACATCCTGCTCCTGCAGATCAAGCACAACACGTCCCGTATAAAAATGCTGAATCATCGCATTATGGGCGTGCACAACGCCTTTCGGTTTGCCGGTGGAGCCTGAGGTGTAATGAATCAGCAGTCCGTCCTCGCGGTCCATCCATTCGAGCTCAAGCTCCTCCGAAGCAGCCGCCATTTCCTGATGAAAATCAATCTGCTTGTCGGCAAGCTTGAGATCCTGACCGACCAAAATGACATGCTTGAGGTGCGGCAGCTGGTCAACAGGCACCCGCGAAAGCTGGGATGGCGTCGTTATAATGGCCACCGCTTCACTATCCTCCAGCCGGTCGCGCACAGCCGTCTCCATAAACGCCTCAAATAACGGACCGACAATCGCCCCGACCTTTAACGACCCAAGTAAAGCGACATACAGCTCAGGCGTACGCGGCATAAAAATAAAAATGCGTTCTCCCTTGCCTACGCCAAGCTTGCGCAATACGTTGCCAAAGCGGTTGGATTGCCGCTTCAAGTCCTCGTACGTGTACTGTTCATCCCTGCGATCGTCGCTGTAATACAAGGCGACTTTATGTTTTCGTTCGGAATCGGCATGACGGTCAATCGCTTCATGGGCCATATTCACCTTGCCTGTTTCAGACCAGCTGAACGTTTTCTCAATCGCTTCCCAGCTAAAATCGGCACGCGCTTCTTCATAATCCTTCATGTTCGAAGTCGTTGTTACAGGTGCAATACTTTCTACACTTGCTTGATCCATGCCACTTACCTCCCGAATATCCATCTAATTGCCATTTTTATAAAACGCTTTCATAAAATACATGACATATTATAACACAACGCTTTCTATCCGACTATTTATTTGTTATGCTGAATGATGTGAAAGTGCTGTAGGGAGAGGATGCCCGAGATGGAACATACGAAACGTTACCATGCCTTTACCATCCCGTATCAACAGAGTGAACTCATTGTAGAAGGACCCGTACCGCCCGAGCAACTGCGAACCTATGAGATGCACCCGGATTTGGACGCGTTTCGACGGCCCAAGGAGCAATTTCTTGCGCTGATTGAAATCGCTGAGCTGCCGGAGGGGCGGATTATCGCGGCAAGGCACGGCAACCAGATTGTCGGTTACGTTACTTTCCACTACCCGGACGAGCTGGAGCGCTGGTCCGAAGGCCAGATGGAGGATCTGATTGAGCTGGGAGCCATTGAGGTGGCTGATGATTATCGCGGCGTCGGACTTGGCAAGCATCTGATCCGCACCGCTTTTCTGGACGATCAGCTTGAAAATGTCATTACGTTTACAACGGAATATTACTGGCATTGGGATCTGGAGAAAAGCGGCTTGAATGTTTGGCAGTACCGTGACATGATGGAAAAGCTGATGAAATGCGTCGATATGGTTTGGTTTGCGACCGATGATCAGGAAATTTGCTCACACCCGGCCAATTGCCTGATGGTGCGGATCGGCAAGCAGGTGCCGTTGTCTTCTGTAGAGCAATTCGACCGGGTTCGTTTCCGGCAGCGGTTTATGTATTGATGGAGGCGCCCGAATGAAAACGAATGCTGTATTTATTTACGATGAACAAGAAACCGCTTACCGGTTTCATGACAGCCACCCTTTTGACCAAAAAAGGCTGCTGGCCGCCGTGGATTTGTTGAGAAAAGCCGGCGCCCTGCAGGATAGCGAAATCGTGGCCCCTCCGCTTGCGACGGAAGATCAGCTGCTGCTTGTACATAGCCGGGAATATGTGGAGTGCGTCAAGGGGCTCAGCCTTGAATCCCCCGAACCCGAATGGCTCGATAAAGCCGGTAAATACGGCCTTGATACGGATGATACGCCGTTTTTTCCCAACATGCATGCCATTACGCTTGGCTTGGTTGGCGGCTCCGTACATGCGGTTGATCTCGTGATGCGTGGAGAAACCTGCCATGCGCTGCATCTGGGCGGGGGGCTGCATCATGCGCTGCCGAGCAAGGGCGCAGGCTTCTGTGTGTACAATGACGCGGCTGTCGCGATCGCACACGCCAAGGCGACCTATGGAGCGCGAGTGTTATATATTGACACGGATGTGCATCACGGCGACGGCGTCCAGTGGAGCTTTTACGCCGATCCGGATGTTTGTGCCTTTTCCATTCATGAAACGGGAAAATATTTGTTTCCTGGCACAGGTGCAGCTCATGAACGCGGAGATGGCCCTGGCTTCGGCACAACGGTAAATATTCCGATGGAGCCGTTTACGGAAGACGAATCATGGCTCGAGTGCTTCCAAGACGTGCTGCTGCGCACCATTGAACAGTTCAAGCCGGATCTGATCGTCTCGCAGCACGGATGTGATGCGCACGCCTTCGATCCATTGTCTCATATGAGCTGCAGCATGAATATTTACCGTGACATGCCGCGGTTCATCCATGAGCTGGCCCATCACTATTGCGCCGGACGCTGGGTCGCGCTTGGCGGCGGCGGCTACGATATTTGGCGGGTCGTTCCGCGCGCCTGGGGACTCGTCTGGCTCGAGATGAGCGGGCAGCCATTGGCAGCAGCAGGCGCCGACAGCCTCATTGCCTGTACCGGCGCAGCCGAGAGCTGTTTGCCGGCTGCCTGGCTGGATGCTTGGCAGCCGCACTCTGAGGAGCCGCTTCCCTTAACCTGGCTGGACCCCGTACATACCTGGGAGCCTCAGCCCCGCCGCGCGGAAATCATGTCCAAAAATCGTCAGACCAAAGAGCTTTCCATGCTTTATCTGGGCTAAAATCAGCTCAAGCTGGTACCTGGTGACGGAAAGAGCTGCGACTGCAGACTTGCGCTTATGCTCAGGCAGGTCTGCAACCACGTGCCCTTGCCTAGATGTCAATCCCAAGCGCACGCAGCCGCGCTCTTGTCCGTCTTCCATATACCTGTTGAAATTGCCGCTGAAATAACTTCCTCACGTGATGGACCTCTTCGTCCGTCAGCTTCATAATCGCAATATAGCGCTGAGTATCTGCATCATGATAAAACATGTCCCAGCTCAAAAGCTGATTGCTGCGGGCTGCTTGCTGCAGATCCATCGTCAGCTTCTTTTTAATGCCGCTTGTACTTAGCTTCACGGAATCCGCCTTGTAGCAGGCCGCTAGATGCAGCTGGTCCTGCCGCAAAAGCAGCAGTCGTTGCGCTTGCAGCGCGTCATCCAATGCGGAATGCTGCTTGCCTAGAAACTCAAGCTGATGCTCGGACAATGCCTGCTGCAGGCCGCTGTTATATAAAGTGGACAAGTCCAGCAGTTCTGCCCACCAGTCTGTCGCAACCTCGTTACACTTGCAGTCAACCAGCAGCTGAAAAAAATCTGTTTTTCCCCAAGCCACTAGAGTACATGACTCTCCGCAAAAGCGGATAAATTTGGCCATCACGTCAGTAAAAGACTCGCTTTCAAGTAATACCTGCGCCTCAATCCCGCAAAACTCCAACGCAAACGGTTGAATTGGAAATTGTGGACATATATAACTTTGGAACGTATCCATCACTTGGCCGTCGGCTGACAGCTTAACCGCTCCAATTTCGATAATTTCCATCGGATATATTTCATAATGTCTACGTCCGTTAAACTCCAGATCAAGGACAACCATTGACATCTTTATTCCTCCTTGCATCGTCCTTTTCCAGTATGCACAAAAAAGCTTATTTAGCCAAGCAGCAGTTGTACAATAAACAGCAAAAAAGTTGAACGGTTACGTTCAACTTTTGAAGGAAGCCATTTCAGGCAATGGTGACCTGTCGTGTAACAAAGTTCAAGTTCAGCTTAAACGGTTTTTATGAATACGCAAGCGGCTTTGATCGGGATCATAGGCTGTGCCGTTCTCATTTGCTGCACCAGGTTGAGCGGCTTTGGCAGCTGCCAATTGATGCTCCAGCTCCTCAAACCAGGCTTTATCATGAGCCATTAAAGCCAAATCTATCAGGCCAAGCAATTCCTCACGTGTAGACGGCGCGCGTTCGGGCAGCTTTTTCAGCTTATTGCGCCCTACTTCAATAGTAGCCTGAACGATTTCTTCATGATCACTTTGCGTCACTTTTACTTTAACACGACCCTTGTCTTCGATCGACTCTACATAACCGATAAACTTTTCATCTGAGGAAGAGACTCCGCTAATCCAGTCTCCCTCATCAATAATGGCATACAGGTTGGATGGGATCATGTCCCTTCACCTCTCTCAGCGTTTAATAGGATGCGATTGCTTACTGTTATTATATTTGTTACAGATATAAAAGTCAATAACTTTCTTTTTTATAGTTAATATAAAAATTAAAACTAGGTGCCTGCCCCCTTTTTTGTGATCACCCAGTGGGCTGCGGCCAAGCAATCATAAGCTTGTCCGCAATTGAAACAGCAAAAAACCTACCTTGATTAAGGTAGGTTTTACTTAGCTTGGCGACGTTCTACTCTCCCAGGACCCTGCGGTCCAAGTACCATCGACGCTGGAAGGCTTAACGGTCGTG